>CAJUNK010000001.1:0-41286 GCA_910587815.1 Candidatus Gastranaerophilales bacterium
TGTTTACTTTTGTAAAACAAAAATAAAACAAAGTCATCATAGTTAGTTTAAAAAGTAAATGGAACATATGGAGGAGATATTTTGAAAAAAGGAAAAAGTTTTGTTTATGGGGATGATGTTGATACTGATGTCATAATCCCTGCAAGATATTTAAATACCAGTGATGCAGCGGAACTTGCCGAACATTGTATGGAAGATATTGACAAAGATTTTTATAAAAACGTACAGAAAGATGATTTTATTGTAGCCGGGGATAATTTTGGATGCGGTTCAAGCCGTGAACATGCGCCTATTGCAATAAAAGCATCAGGTGTAAGTGCTGTTATAGCGAAAAGCTTTGCAAGAATTTTCTATAGAAATGCTATAAATATTGGCCTTGTTATTGTGGAAAATGATAAATTGCCTGATGAAACTAAAAACGGCGATGAAATCTGTCTTGATTTAGATAATGGCATTGTTAAAAATTTAACAACTGGAAAAGAATATAAAGTTGCTGTATATCCTAAAGAAATTCAAGAATTAATTAATGCAGGCGGGCTTGTAAATTATACAAAGAAAAAATTAGGAGCATAGGAGATTTCAAAGTGAAAGAATATAAAGTTGCCGTTTTATCAGGGGATGGAATTGGCCCTGAAATTATGGATGAGGCCCAAAAGGTGCTTGATGCCGCTGGAAAAGTTTTTGATTTTAAAATTGAATACAAGCATGAATTAATTGGCGGAATAGCATACGACAAAACAGGGGTTCCGCTTCCTGATGAAACTGTTAAAATATCAAAAGAAGCAGATGCTGTAATGCTGGGTGCTGTGGGGGATTGGAAATATGATACATTGCCGCCTGAAGTGCGTCCTGAAAGAGCTTTGCTTGGTATCAGAAAGGCATTAGGTTTATTTGCAAACCTTCGTCCTGCTATTGTATGGGATGAACTTGTATCATCCAGCCCATTAAAACCTGAAAATGTTTCCGGGGTGGATATTATGATTATTCGTGAACTTACAGGCGATGTTTATTTTGGTGAACCAAAAGGGATTGAAGTGCGTCTTGATAAAGATGGCAATGGTAAAAAATACGGCTTTAACAATATGATTTATTCAGAAGATGAAGTTCGCCGTATTGCGCGCATTGCTTTTGAAACAGCCATGGTTAGGGGTAAAAAACTTTGTTCTGTAGACAAGGCAAATGTTTTAGATGTTTCTAGATTGTGGCGTGAAATTATTCTTGAGGTTGCATCTGATTATCCTGAGGTTGAATTATCGCACATGTATGTTGATAATGCTGCAATGCAGTTAATACGTGCGCCAAAACAATTTGATACTATTGTAACAGGAAATATTTTTGGGGATATTTTATCTGATGAAGCTTCAATGTTGTCAGGTTCTCTAGGATTACTTCCAAGTGCAAGCCTTGGCGAAGATGCGAAAACTGCACTTTACGAGCCCATCCATGGTTCAGCACCTGATTTAAGAGGAAAAGATGTTGTTAACCCTATTGCAACAATACTTTCTGCCGGCATGATGCTTAAATATTCATTTAAGATGGATGATGCGTATAATTTAATTGAAAAATCTATTAAAGAAGTTTTGCATGATGGCTTTAGAACCGCAGATATAATGAGTGACGGCAAAGAGCTTATTGGTACAAAACGTATGGGTGATTTGATTACAGAAAAAATCTTGAATTCGAAATAGGAGATTATAAAAAACGGGCTTTTATAAGCAAAGCCGTAAAACGCGCTTGAATTATATTTTTAAAAAGTTTATTGTGTCATTTTTTATAGGTGACACAATTATTTTTTAAAATTAAATTTTGAAAAGATGCCGCTATGTTCCAGCGCATTAAAACTTTGGGAAGATTTTTCTGTGCTTTGCTCTTGTTTCTTATTTGTTTCTTTATCTGAAACAGGTTCTAAATTATTATAATCAACAAAATGCTTATAGTCATTTAAATCTTTTATTGCAAGCATGTGGGCAACACGGGAAGATCGTTTTTGCTCTTTTGTAACATAGGCATCAAGTCCTATAACAGGCACTAAGCTTGCAAAAATAGGAATTATTGGTAATAAAAATTTATCTGAGTTTTTCTTTATTGTATTGTATGTTACAGCGAGCGAGCCAATGGCACCAAGCAAGACTGAAGCAAAACTGCCATAAGTCTTTACTATTTCTCCTAAAGCTTCTGTGCTTTCAGAATAAGTTTGTGATTTATCATCAATTTTATTGAATGTTTTAAACACATTTGCCTGTAATTGTTTGGCATCAGCCTTTTGTTTGTCTGATAATTTAATTTCTTTTAGTGCCAGTTTATATTTTTTATTTTTATCGCCGTTTTTCTTAATATATTCATTGTATTCTTTGTTTTCTTTATATAATCTTAAATAAAATTCAAAAATATTTTCTTTCTTTTTTTCTTTTATTTCTGAGGTTTGATAATCTTTTAGTTTATCTTCATCAACATATATAAGCTTTTGTGGGTTTTTTTCTAAATCTTGCATTACTTTAAATCTGGCCACGCGAGATGATTGTTTCTGTAATTTTGTTGCAAATAAACTTGCAGGAAAGGCTGTTGCAGCAAAAACGGCAAGCGGAACACCCACCGATGCGATTGGATTTTTTATTTTTAATTTTTCCAAAATATACATACTTAGGGCGCTTGCACCAAAACCCGCTGTTGATAAAGCCGCCATCAGGCTGTTTGTTCCAAACTCTACATCTTCTGTGTAATCTTGAGAGGCTTTATCAATTTCTTCTGTGATTTGTGTTATCATCTGCTGTTCTTCTTTAGCAGTTTTTGCATCGCTTTCGCTTATTTTTGTATCAAAATTTTTCTTATGTGCCTCAAATTTTTCATTTTCATTTTTTAGATAATCTTTTACTTCCTGATTTTGGCTAAAAAGATTTTTTGTGGTTGAAAATGCTTCTTTAAACCCTTGTATTATGGCGTTTTCTTTATTGTCCAAGTTAATTAATTTTGCTTTTTCTTCAACTTCTTTTATTTGTTCATCATTTAAAACTGCAAATTGATTTTCTGAATCTAATTGTGTTTTAACAGCTTCATGTCTACCTATTTTTGAAGCGAATATTTCAGCTTTTGTTGTCCAGTTTACTAGTGGTGCAGTTATTAAAAGTGAAGCAAGGCTTCCAAATAATATTGGTGAAAAGGTGAGAATCAAAGCAAGTGCTGGGTTTGTTTTTTCAAGTGAACTTAGCTTGTTTCTCATTGCAAGCAACAGCAAAGTGCCTGCGCCTATACCAGCATAAGAAGCAAATTGTGATGCTGTTCCTTTTACAACTTGTGTTGCAATTTCGGTATTTTCAGCCTTTCTTTGCGAGAATTCATCCATTGTATCAACGGCATTGAGTACCACTTTTATTTTTTGCAATTGCCTTTGTTTTTCAGCTTCTGAAATGGGGTTTTCTTTTAAATACTGCTCTTTTTTTGCAGCGTATTCTTTTCTTTTATTGTTCCATTCTTTATATTCAGGCTTATGTTTTCTGTATTCTAAATAATTATTTAAGATTTCCAAAATTGCACCATAAATAAACTACATGCAATATGATAAAACATGTGAATAAAAGTAATTGCTTACTATTGCGTTATTTTTGTAAATCTTTTTGTATTTCAATAAGGTCTGAAATCTTTTTATAAACGTAATCAGGATCTCTTACATCTCCTATTACAACAACATAATCATGAAAGCTGCCAACACAGACAAATGAAATATTGCCAAGGTTTGACATTTTTTGAAGAGGACCTTTTGTAACACTTGAATCGAGTATGGATGTATACTCTAAATATCTGAATTTACCATCAAAAGCATTGTAAGTATATTCCATTTTTGTTTGATAAAATGTGAATTTTCTAGCTTGCGTATTTTTCTTTGCAATTTGTACAAATAATAAAAATGTGATTACAAAAAATATGCTGCCTGTGATAAAAAATGTTGAAGTATAAAAAATACCAAGAAGGCTTAAAATTACAACAAAAAGTGTACCTATTGTTGCGGTTGCAACTGCACCTATAAAAAGCGCCAAAAAGAAGGCTCGTATAACAATAATGGACATATCAAACGCAGGTTTGATATTGAACATTAATTCTTCTTCTCTTGGTTTTGGCCTGGATATTCTTTTATTTGAAGATGCCAAACTGCCGCCGCATCTACTGCAACACAGAGCATTATCAGGTAATTTTTGACCGCAAAATTTGCACTGCATATTATATAATGTTTCCATTTTTATTGTCTCTTTCTAAATTAACATAAATTTAGAATAATAAAAAGTACAAATTAGTCAAATTTGTTTAAAAATTTACATATAGATAAATAATGTAGATTAAACTTATTGCAAAAATTAAAATTTGAAGCAATGTAAACAATTTTAATTTTTTATAAGATGCAAAATTGCCTATTGCAAAAGGGAAAATAAAAAACATAAAAAGGAATGGGCTTGTAGTGTATTTTTCTAGAAATAAATATCTAATACAGGCTGCTGCAATAGAACCTAAATATAAGAATAATAGTGCGGATAATAAAACAGAATACCAAGCCCTTATCTTTGGGTCTGTTTCTTCTTTAAAAACTTTTATCAGTCCGAAACACATAGCAATAATCAAAAGTATATTGATGCATATAAGAAAAAGCAGTAAGCTGTGCAAAATCTTTTCTCCTATTTTTTCTTTCTATTTTGAAGCTCTTTTAGGGTGATATTTCTTTTATATGAAAGTGCTTCTATGAATTCTATTGTTTTATTATAAACTTTGTCTTTTTCGTTATCATAAAGTATTAAATGATAGCTGTTATCTAGCTCCATATATTCTTTATAAAATGATGAAATATTTTTATAGACATATTTTGCACTTTTTGTACTTGTAAGATCGTCTTCTAATGAATGTACAAGAAGAATTGGTGCAAAAACTTTTTTTATATTTTGCCTTACTTTTTTTGAGAGAGTTAAAAGTTCAAATATTGCACTTAATGGATAATTATCCATTGCAACCGTGTTTTTGCTAATAAGTTTTGAAATTGTATTTCGAACCTTTATGCTTTTTATTCCATACGGCTCTCTTTCAGGGAATGTATAATAGTATCTTAAAATGGTGTAAAGCCCTATTGGCATTAAGAAATTATACCAGGGTATGGTCCATCCATCTAAAAATAAAGTGGTGGAAAGACAAATAAGTCCTGATATATCTTTATTTTCCTGTGCCAAATTTAGTGCAAGCACTGCTCCAAGACATAAGCCGCCTGCAAAAAAATCAGCATAATTTTTTCTAAGTTCTTTGTATCTAGCGTTTGCAAAATCGCGCCAATCTTTTTCTTTTACAGAGTATATGTCAATTTCATGGTCGCCATGGCCTGGCAGGCAATAGCAAAATACATCAAAACCTTTGTCGTATAAAAATTTTGCATATTTTTTTAATTCAAAAGGGCTGCCTGTGAGACCATGAAATAGCATTACGGCCCGGTTTGGCTGTATTGTTTCTCTGTGGATTAAAATATAATCCATATCTGATTTTCTAGCTTGCTGCATGTTCATAAAATTTAGCAAAACCTCTTAAATAACTGGTCGATAAGTTCGATTGCCATATCAATTTCTTCATTTGAAATTGTTACAGGTGGCACAAGTGTAATAACGTTTTTAAAATATCCGCCGTTATTTAAAACAATGCCGCATCTTTGGCCTCTATAATTTAAATCACCTTTTAGTCCTTCTTCTATAATGCTGTCGCAAAGTTCTTTATCTGGAGTGAAGCCATCATCTTTTGTACATTCAATTCTAAGAGCAAGACCAAGACCATCAACATTGCCTATGGTTTTATATCTTGATTTTAAGCATTTTAGGCCGTCTAAAAATCTTTTACCCTTTTCTTTAATTTCATCTTCAAAATTGTGTTCATCAAATGTATCCATTACGGCATTTCCTGCGGCACATCCTACAGGGTTTGAAGAGTATGTTGAATGAGTACGTCCTGCTGGCCAAATTTTAGGATTGATTAATTCTTCTTTTGCCCAAAGGCCACCAAGCGGGTTCAGGCCGTTTGTTAAAGATTTTCCAAAAGTTATAACATCAGGTTGTACGCCAAAATGTTCTATGGACCACAATTTTCCCGTTCTGTAAAATCCCATTTGAATTTCATCTGCAATAAAAAGAATTCCGAATTTATCCAATACTCTTTTTAATTCTTTAAAATACCCCATTGGAGGCACGATATATCCACCTGTTCCTTGGATGGGTTCTGCAATGAATGCTACATATTCTGACTTTTTAGTGGATGGGTCATAGAAGGATTTATATTCGCTTTCAAAGTTTTTTTCAAACTGTTTTACGCAATAAAAATTGCAGTCTTCGCATTTTTTGCCATAGTGGCACCTAAAGCAATATGGAAATGGGACAAAATGCGCTCTATCGCCAAAATGACCATAGTTTTCTCGGTATCTAAAACTAGATGTGACACCTGATGCACCGATTGTTCTGCCATGGTATCCGCCCATAAAGGCAAACATAAGGTTTTTTCCTGTATAATTTCTAATTAATTTTAATGCATCTTCAACAGCCTGGGCTCCGCCTACATTAAAATGAACTCTGCCTTTTAAATTAAATCTTTTTTCGTTTGCACGCGCTATTTTTGATGCTAAAAGCACCTTATTTTCAAACAAAAAACGTGAAGCTATCTGTGGCATTGTATTGATGCAATTAATTACAGCATCTGCCACTTTTTTATTTTTGTATCCAAGGTTACAGCTTGCATACCACATTTGCAAATCAAGGTATGGCGTTTCATTGTTATCAAACATATATGTGCCGCTGCAATTTGAAAATATTTTAGGGTTTTTAGAATAGTGTACAGTATCGCCCCAGGAGCAATATTTTTCATCAAGCTCTCTAATCTCATCTTCTGTTAATGTCTTTTGTTTTAAATCCTGCATTTTTTATTATTCCTTCCTTAGATAAATAGTTTAAAATATCAAAAAAATCACTAAATTCTATGAATTTTATGCCATTTTTTAAACAATGATTTTTTAAACTATTCTTAGCAAACAACAGATTAGAATTGCTTGCAATACACCTATCGGATAATCCATCACCGGCGTATATGAATTTTTTATTTTCAGTGATATTCTGCTTTATTTTGGTGCATTTGCAGTTTCCAAGGGATAATTTACAGTTTTTATCTTCATTTGGATAAGATAATTTAAATTTTAAAAAACCGTTTTCTTCTTTTATATTTAAATGATTTGAATAAAATTCTATATTTAAATTCGCTTTTTTTAGGGTGTAATCTATAAAAATATCAAAACCATCACTTAAAATTGCAATTTTTTTATTATTTTCTTTTGCAGACTTATAAAATTCTAAAAAACCATCTTGTAATTCAATTGAATTTAAAAAATCATTAAAATCTTTTTGAGTTAAATTTTTTATTAAATTAAGCTGCATTTGCATACAGGTTTTTGAATCAATTTTTTCCATTATCCAATCTTGTTCAATATCTATCCATTTTTTATCTGCAAAATTTTCTAAAAAAGTGCCAATGGTATCGTATTTTGTTATGGTGCCGTCAAAATCCAGATATATTAAATTAAAATTATTTTGCATCTTTATCCCCTTTTGAAATTATTTGCCGATTATAATTCAAATATAAAATATTGCATATTATGCCTTATGATATAAAATTTTGCTCATTTTGTTGTAAAACTTTGTTAAGCCTGATAGATGCTTTTAACAAAAACTTTGTTTTTTGTTTTTTATATTGACATATAATTTAAATTGAAAGGTAAAAAAAAGAAGGTATACAAAATGATTAATTCAATTCAATCAAATTTAAATTTTACCGGTGCAGTACATATAGGCGGAAAAACTCGTGAAGATAAGGCGAATACTGCAAGAAGTATTGGTGAATTTGGAGATTTTGCAGGCAGAAATAATGAGAAAATTTTAATTAATGCATTAAAGGATTTTTCATTGAATTTGGCTAAAACAACTGATCCTGCAAAAGAATATTCTGTAGGTTTTAGTTTCTATACAGAAGGTTTTAATCAATATACAATGGCTGTACATACACAGGAACTTGGCGATGAACAGTCAAAAACAGTATTATTCACAAAAAAAGACTTAACGGAAGAAGATGATAAATCGACTGGGAAATCTAAATCTGTACCAAAAATGATTTGTGAAATGTTTGATAATGCTTCAGATGGTATAACCGATAGACTTGGTCTTGATTATCATACAAGAACAAAAAATAAACATGCAAATGAGGTTTTTGATATTATTGCATAATAAAAACTAAATAAGAAAAATTTTTAAAAGTCCCTATTTGTAGGGACTTTTTATAATGCTATCTTTTACTTATTGATGCCATTTTAGATTTTGTAAGGCTTATAAAATCCTTTGCATAGTTTACGGGAACTGCAAAACCTATACCTATATTGGATCTATTGTTATCAGGATTGTAGATAGATTGATTTATTCCTATTACTTCTCCGTTTAAATTTAATAATGGTCCGCCTGAACATCCTGGGTTTATTGCAGCATCTGTTTGGATTTTTTTCCTTTGATAGTCAATTCTTGAAATGATTCCTGTGGTCAATGTGCCTCTAAAGCCAAAAGGGTTTCCTATTGCAAGTACTCTTTGTCCTACTTTTACACTTTCACTGTTTCCAAAAGAAATAGTTGGAAGTGGGTTTTTGGGGTTTATTTTAATTATTGCAAGATCATTTTTATCCTTTAAAACAGCAAGCACTTCGCCTTTGTAGCTTTGTCCGTTAGATGTTGTAACTTCTATGCTTTTTGCTTTATTTATAACATGGGAACTTGTTAAAATTGCACCTCTTGGGTCTATAACACAGCCTGTGCCTGATGAAACACCTTCATCTACCTGCGCATCAATTGCAACTATCGCAGGTGTTATTCTTTCATAAATTTTTGTGAAAGAAGATTCTTCAGAGGCAGCTGCAAATGAAGGTTGTGTAATAATATTTAAAGGCATGGAAAAAGACAACAAAAGTGATAAAATTATAAGTGAAAAATATTTTTTCAATGTTGTATACATTCAATAATACTCCAATTTATGACATATTTAAATTAAAGCATTGCCTGGCTTAAAATTAAATTGCCTCAAGAGTTTAAGTGTGTTATAATTCTTCTAGCTTTTACGAAAGGAAAAAAAATGAGAAATATTGATGTTTTTAAAAGACATTTAAGGGAGAGACGTGCAGTAAAAATTATCTCCGGCATTGATAACTTTGACATTGAAAGCGTTAAAAATGTAGCAAAAGCAGCGCAGCTTGGTTTTGCAAGTGCTGTTGATGTTGCAGCCAGCGAAGAAGTTATTAAAGCTGCAAAACAAAATACTAAATTACCTGTTTTTGTATCTTCAGTTGAGCCTTTTAAACTTGCAAAGGCAATTCAATGGGGTGCAGATGCTATTGAAATAGGAAATTTTGATGCTCTTTATAAACAAGGACTTGATTTTGGCGCAGATGATGTTTATGAGATTACTCTTGAAACTTTAACTTTAACTCCAAACGGTGTTTTTACATGTGTTACAATTCCTGGCAACATTGACGTAGCCGAACAGATTGAACTTGCAAGAAAGTTAGAACTTCTTGGTATTGATTTAATCCAAACAGAAGGCACTAAAAAAGGCGCTGTTGAAAAGGCAAAAAGCGCGCAGGAATTTTTGAACCTTGCAAAAACTACAATTTCTAACACTATGGAAATTGCAAGACACGTTGGTACACCTATTATGACAGCATCAGGCGTTAATTCTGATACTGCACCTTTAGCTTTTGCAGCTGGTGCAAGCGCTGTTGGCGTTGGTTCTGCTGTAAATAGGCAAGAAACACAAATCGGTATGATAAATGCTGTTAGAAAAGTTGTTGGCTCTGTTGCATACAGGGATTCATTTAGACGTGACCTTTATGAAGCAAATCAACACCTTTTTGTAAAATAGTTTTATCGAAAATATGAAAAGATAATTTTAAACCGCTCCTTTAAAGAGCGGTTTAATTATATGATGCTTCTTAAAATTGAAGAAATATCTAGTTGCTAGGTTTATTCTTATTTGCCATATCATTTATTATGTTTGAAATTTTTTGCGGCATAAACCCTTGGCATGTGTTCCAAATTAAGGTTTGCACAGCAGGTTCAATATTTTGAGGACCACTTTTATATTTACATGTGCCTTTTAATAAATCTACTGTGCCATCCTGGCATGATTCAAAATGTCCGCAATTTTGACAAACTTTTAATATAAAACCTTTGCTTTTTAATTTTCTTGAAATGTCTTCCATCGCATCATACATTCTAAGGTGCGCATCTGATACAAACCTTCTTTTTTTGAAACGGAAAACAACCTTTCTCATTCCATCTTCTGAAACCAGGTCTAATTTGCAGATTAAATCTTTTCTGCCGTCTGAAACAATTGAATTTACTGTTGCAGAATTAACATTTTCATCTTCATGGATTTGTTTTTGAATACCTTTAAGGGAAATTTTCTTTGTTACAACTTTAAAATTCAGCATAAATGAACATGCTGGATATAAAAACAAGTATAATAAAGATTTAATGTTTAATGCAGCAGCCAAAATGCCGGTTAAAGTACTAAATGCGCCAAGTACGCCAAGATGCAGAACGTATTTAAAACCAATGCCTGTTAAAAATGTAAATGAAGAATATAAAAGTGCTGCATAAACAATGAGGGCAAAAAGAGCACCTGGCTTTAGGGTTGAAAATACAAATTCAATAAAATACCAAGGTTTTTTATGTAAAAGTGGTACATAATATTTAAATAATGAATATCTTGATGATAGATTTGCAGTGCTCGCATCAAAATTTTCAACATCCACAGATGTTGACATAAAAGGACAATACATAGGTTTTAGATTATTGCTTGCAAGAAAAAGAGAGTATTTTAATTCATCATTTCTTGTCTCAAAACATATTCTGCCCGTTTTTTCAAGCACATCAGATGTTATGGCGCAATTGTTTCCATCAATTACCTGTGCTAGTTCAAACATTCTTCTTGAAATGTTTACAGTATTATTTACAAAATGCTGGTGTGCATTTAAAATTTCATATTTTAATTTATAAAACCAGGTTTTAGATGAGGTTCTGACATCAAGTTTTCCTGTTAAAATGGTGTTTTCTTCATAAATATTTTTGTTCACCATCTCTAAATAATTATCTGCAACAGTCCTATCTGCCCCTAAAAATACAAAAGCATCAAATTTATTTTCAGGTAAAAGCCTTTCAACAAACATAGATACAGCTTTATCCTTAGAAAAGAATTCAGGATTTTCAATATAGTGCACTATTGCCCCATAAACACATTCAGGCAGATAATTGACAGAATCTTTTTCCCTTTGGGCTATAACATGTACTGAATAATTTTGCTTTGAATAGGTTTGGTTATTTAATGTTTCTAATAATTCGCCAAGTCTTTTATGTTTACTGTTTGCCCAAATGACAACACATAATTTATTTTCTTTAAGATTCATCTGCTGCATATAATGTTCATTTTTTAGAAACCTTTTTCTCCAAAAGGCTTTAAAATTGAGTGTAAATAAGTATATGCAATAAAGGATGAGATATAAAAATAATAAAAACAAAATAAAATTTATCATTGCATTATTTTAAATAAAAAAGTATTAAAAATCTAGCTTTTTTTACGATATTTTGCGATAATTATACCTATGATTTTATTTTTAGGACAATGTGTAGAAAATTTCATAGAATCTGTCAAATATACATTCAAGGGAAATGTTACCTTTAAAAGCGTAATATCACAAGCAGCGAAGATTGGTTTTGATTCTTTAGGTATTTCTTTAATGATTGTTATGATTGCATCTTCCGTTATAGCGCTTCAGGTTTCAAAACAATTTTTAATGAGCGGGGCAGAAGATTACATAGGCGGGTTTTTAGGGGTTGCTTTAATTAGAGAAATTGCGCCAGGTTTTGCTGCACTTGCAATAGGTGCAAGGGCAGGAACAGCAATAACAGCCCAAATTGCCAATATGAAAGTAACATCCCAGGTGGATGCAATGAAAGTTCTTGGGGTTAATCCTATCGGATACTATTTTGCACCAAGAATTATAGCAGGCGCTTTTAGCGTTATGTTTGTTGTTATATTGGCTGAATTTTTAGGTGTTTTAGGTGGTATGGCTGTTTCTTATTTTTCAATCAGCCTGCATCCAAACAGATATTTTAATTCTGTATGGCTTATGTTTAATACAAAAGATATCTATATTAGTGTATTAAAAGGATTTATCTTTGGCGGGATAATATCTACAATTTGTTCAACTGTTGGATACAACACAACAGGTGGTGCTAAAAATGTAGGCGATTCTACTACAAAATCTGCAATATTGTGCACAATTTATCTTCTTTTGGCAGATTTACTTATAGGTTTTTTATTTTACACAAGTAATTACTAAATTCTGTTTTTCATTTTAGATAACCTTAAAATGCTTGGTATGCTTTGAGTTTTCTATTTTTTGTTACAAAAAATAATAAATTACCTATGCGTATTATATAAAAACTACCCGTTCAGGTAGTGTATAAAGTTCAACTTTCGTTTCAGACTATAATCAAAAGTTGTTTTTATTTTCTTGTTACAAATTTGAAATCCCCGTTATAAATATAAAAGGTTATTAGATAGTATGAACAAAACAAATATCCAAAATGCGCAAAGCAACAGAATTGGAAACTTGAGACAGGAAGAATGTGATTCTATATTGGAATTTTTATTTAAAGAACAAGCTCCTGAAGAAAAAAATCTTGAAGATTATGTTGGCAAATATTTAGAAAGCCAGGAAAAATGGCGTCTTGTATTTGATTGTATGCAAGAAATTAGTATCTCATCAGATATTAACAGTTATTTATTTGAATTAATTGATGGTGTAAAAAATATTTTACCTTCACTTAAAATAGCTGTTGTAATTTATGATAAAAAAGCTGGGAAAAATAAAATATTTACAAGAGAGAATGATGCAAAAATTGCATATATTTCAGATTCTATTTTTCCATTGTTAAACATGTATGACGCGCATCTTGAGATTGTTAAATATTATACAAATGCAAATTATAATCCTAACTATAAAATCTTGCCGTTAGAAGCGGATGAAATTGAACTTGGGTATATTTATTTTGAAACAGCAGAAGATTATGATGATTCAGACATTGGATATTTTGAAAAACTATGCTGCCATATAATTTCTGCTATTGAAACTGTAGAATTGTACAATGGTGTTAAAAACGAAAATAATGAAAGAATAGATTCTATTACAAGCTTTTCCCATGAAATAAAAACCCCACTAAATAGTATAATAGCTTATATAGAGCTTTTGGGAAAAAATTCTGCTCATCTTTCTAGTGAATTAAAAAATTATGTTGAAAATATTAAAATAAGTTCTCATCAATTAAAAGGGCTTTTAGCTGATATTATAGAAAGTACAAAAATACAGTGTGGTAAAATAACCATAAGAAAGCAAAGCTTTGAAATTCGTCGTGCTATTGAAGATGTACTTAAAATATTCAATTTTTCAATAAATGAAAAGAAAATCAATATAAATCCTGCTTTAATGCAAGCAAATATAGTGTCTGATTATACAAAATTCAATCAAATTCTTTATAATCTAATCAGCAATGCAATTAAATTTTCCGATGTTGGAGGTACTATTGATATAACTTCTTGGGTGGAAGAAAATAAATATTGTTTTGAAATTAAAAATGAGGGTGATTATATAGATAAAAATGAGGTTGAGAAGATATTTAAATTTTTGCACAAAACAAATACAGACCCATTGAAAAACCCTGAAGGTTCAGGAATCGGGCTGAGTGTTACAAAGCAGTTGATTGAAGCTTTAGATGGAACTCTTGAATTTAAAAGCAGCGAACAAGAAACAGTTTTTAGTTTTTGTCTTGCTTTGTAAAATGTATTTTACGGTAAATTTTCTTTTGTATTAGAAAAAATAAATGAAAATAATTCTAACAAAAGATTTTCCATAAATATTTTATTAAAATTGAAATTTTTGCAAAATAAAAACGCCTTTTTCTAAAAGATTTAGGCGTTTATCAAATTGTGTTTGTGTTAGGTATAATACTTACTTATTTCGGTATCTTTTGTGTTGTTGTTAAGTTTTTCGGAGTTCTAGTATATTAAATGGGGTTGCTTAATATTACTAATTAGATTTTTAATTTCGTGTAATATCTACACTCTATTAAAAACCATGAAAATTTTTATTTGCTAATTTTTAGATTAATAAAGTGTTTTTGTTACATTAATTAACAAAATATAAAAATAAATATGCAAATGATGTTGGCTCCTGTGGGTGCTTCACCCCGGTGGGCTCACATCCTATCCCACAGGGATGACATTATCTGTAGCATTCGTACCTCGTGCACAGCTAAGGCCTCGTCGCCATCGCAATGTTCCAGTCGCTTGTTTTCACAAGCTCCTTGGAAACACCGGCTTACGCTTTTGCAAACTGCATTTCGTATAAAAATCTATACTGTCCGTTTTCTAATTTTAACAATTCTTCATGCGTGCCTGATTCTACCAATTGTCCATCATTGATTACGGCAATAAAATCAGAATTTTTAATTGTGGATAATCTATGTGCTATCACAAATACAGTTTTATCTTGCATCAAGTTTTCAAGTGCTTTTTGCACAATAGCTTCGGATTTATTATCTAATGCACTTGTAGCTTCGTCTAATATTATAATTGGTGCATCTTTAATCATTGCCCTTGCAATTGCAACCCTTTGCCTTTGACCGCCTGAAAGGCTTGTGCCTCGTTCTCCAATTTCTGTATCTATGCCATCTTCAAGGGTGTGTAAAAATTCATCTAAATGTGCACCTTTTATTGCTCTTTCAAGTTCTTCATCTGTAGCATTAAATTTTCCCATTAAAATATTATCTTTTATTGTGCCTGAAAAAAGGAAATTATCCTGAAAAACTTCTGAAATATTTTTTCTTAAAGATGAAAGTGTAAAATTCCTTATATCTGTTCCATCAATTTTTATACTGCCGGATTTTACATCATAAAATCTTGGTAAAAGGTTTACAATTGTGGATTTGCCGCCGCCTGAGTTTCCTACAAGTGCTACTGTTTGACCTTTTTTAATGTTTAAATTTATATTTTTTAATACAGGGGCATTTTCTTCATATTCAAAATAAACACCACTAAATTCTATACCTGAATTTATTCCTTTAAGTTCTATTGCATCTTCTTTATCGGTTATTTCAGGATGAATATCAAATAATTCAAAAACTCTGCTCATTGCAACAAAAACTGTTTGCAAACTTGTAAGTGTGCGGCCTAAATCTTTTACAGGTTTATACAATAATAATAATGACGTAATAAAACTTGCAAAACTGCCCGTTGTCATTTCTCTTGAAATAATAAGGTGATTTCCAAAAAGCATAACTATTGCAACACCTATACTTGCAATTAAATACATAATTGGAGACATCCATCCAACACGCTTTGTTAAAGACATAGCTAAATCAAAAGATTTTTTAATCTGTGTGCCAAATTTTGCATTCAAGCTATCTTGCAGGGAATATCCCATCATGATTTTATTACCATGATAAGTTTCGTTGAAATTTGTATTTATTCCCCCGCCTACTACCATTGTTGCATTTGAAACTTGTTTGATTTTCTTTCTAATCATTGCAACGGGTAAAAACGCTATAACAAGAACTACAACTCCAACAAGAGCAAGCTTCCAGCTATTGTATAATAATACAGCAACTAGTCCAAGCGCCCCAGTAGCACATGTAATAAGGGTTTTAATTGATTCAATAACACTTTTTGATGCGGTGTCAGGGTCATTTAAAAATCTTGAAAGTACGATGCCTGAAGTGTTTTCATCGAAAAATTTTGAATTCAGGCTTGTTAATTTTTTAAATAAATCTATTTTTATTGAATTTGAAATTTTATTGCTAAGCCAATCTGTTAGATAGGCATTAATATACTTTAAAACACCCTGCATCACTGCGAATCCTACAATAAGCCATGGAATAAGCGTTGCAAGTAAATCACGTGTTAATTCAAAACCGCGTACAATCATTGTATTGCCATTTACCACAACATCAATATACGGGCGAAGCGCATAAGCTGTGGCGCCATCTAAAAGTCCCAAAGGTATTGCCAAAATAAATGCTAAGAGCATTCTTGGGATTAGAGGTTTTACATAAGGAAAAATTCTTTTTGATAAAAATATATAATTAAAGGCGGTCGCCGTTGTTGTTTTTGCAAGTTTCATCCAAAAATCCTAAATATTACTAATTCTTAATGGACATTATCCCACAAACAAAAAGCCCGTCATTAAAACCTGTGTAAAATTTTAACCCTTTTTAATAAAATAGAGCCCAGAAAGTGTTTGTGCAGATACAAAATGCCCATCATTTTGTGCTTTGGCTAAAAATTCATCAATTTTATTTATAGGAATTTCTTTTCTTTCAACAATTATACCGCCATCATCTGTAGGTATTCTCTTTTTTTCTAAATCATAAATATGTGCCAGTGCAAGGGTGGATGTTTCAGAAGTGAGGCCTGCTGATGATGTTAAATTTTTAACTAATATTTTGATGCCATCTGCAATATAGCCTGTTTCTTCCAATAATTCTTTATTTAGAGCATCTTTTGTGGTTTCATTTTCATCTTCATCCCCCACAAGGCCTGCGGGGAATTCTATACAGAATTTTTCACCATATTCTTCTGTAATAGGAGGTCTTTTTGTGATTAAAAATATTGTATAATCGCCATCTTTTTTATGTAAAATGGGTACAATTACTGCAATATCTTTTGCATTTGGCCTGTGTGCATATACCCAATCGCCTGCATTTTCACGTTTTGCAGACATCAGGTTTAAAAATTTTGTTTTATACAATATTTCTTTCATTAATATTCCTTAATATTTATTTTTCTTGTGAGCTTTGGTTTTGATTTCATTATAGAATAAAATTATGAAATATCAGGCAAAAGTTATTATAAAGCTTAAAGATAATGTAAAGGATGCCAAAGGTGAAGCTATAAGTGCTGTTATCAGAAGGATTGGTTTTGAAGATAATGCCAATTTAAGGATGGGCAAGGTTTTTGAATTTACAATATCGGCCGATGATGATAATGCAGCACGTGAAAAGCTATGCAATATAATAGATACAGTGCTTTTGAACCCTGTTGTTGAAACGTATGAAATACTTGAATTTGGTGCGTTATGAACTTTGGGCGAAAATTAAGAGCTGGAATTGTAGTTTTTTTGGGCACAAACTGCGATAGAGATACCAAAATGGCGCTTGATGCGCTTAATTTTGAGACAGAATATGTTTTTCATACATCATCAAACCTTGAAAAATATGATTTAGTGGTGCTTCCTGGCGGTTTTTCATTTGGGGATTACATTAGGGCTGGGCGTCTTGCAAAGCTTTCGCCTGTGATATGTGCGCTGAAGGATTATGTAAGAGCAAAAAGAGGGTTTGTGCTTGGCATTTGTAATGGCTTTCAAATTCTTTGTGAGGCAGGGCTTTTGCCTGGTGCTTTGATTGAAAATATTGGCACAAAATTTATATCAGAAGATGAAACATTATTGTTTGATGCAGGCAGCGGTTTAGAAGAAATTATTCTGCCTATAGCTCACAAAGAAGGGTGTTTTTGGTTAGATAATGAAGCACTTTTCAAGGTTAGGGCTAATAATATGGCAATAATTAAATATAAAAATAATCCAAATGGTTCAATTGATGATATAGCAGGATTGTACGATAGAGAAAATAAGGTTTTTGGCCTTATGCCGCATCCAGAACGTGCTGTATTAAAGAGTTGCAGCGATGCACCTTATTTAAAAGATGGAGTAAAGATTTTTGAATTTATAAGGGTGGAAATTCTATCAAGATTTTCAAATGTGACCAAAAAGGTGCACAGAGAGACTTTTTATGGGGAGGATTTTAGATGACAGATTATAAAATCCTAAAAAAGCTTACTGCGCTTGGGTTTACAGAATTTGAATATAAAGAAATTATAAAAAAGATGAGAAGGGCGCCAAATGAGCTTGAACTTTATCTTTTTTCTGCGATGTGGTCAGAACACTGTGGGTACAAGCATTCTAAAAGATACCTGGAAAAACTGCCAAAAGAAAATTCGCACTTTTCAACTGAAAATTCAGGCGGGATAAGCCTTGGACGGCATATAGTATTTTTTAAAACAGAATCGCACAATCATCCTTCTGCTGTTGAACCATATCAAGGTGCTGCTACAGGGATTGGCGGCATTTTAAGGGATATTCTTGCAATGAATGCAAGGCCGATTGCGCTTTTAAATTCTCTAAAATTTGGTCCAATTGGCTATTGTGATGGTAAAAAAGAGAAACTAAACGAACAAAACACTGATAATGTCTTAATTAGACGTAACAAGCATCTTTTAAATGGTGTGGTGGATGGTATTTCAGACTATGGCAACTGCACAGGTGTACCTGTTATTGGCGGAGAAATTGGATTTAATAAGTGTTTTAACCAAAATCCCCTTGTGAATGTAATGGCTGTTGGCATTTGTGATAAAAACAAAGTAAAAACAGCGCATGCAAAGGCAGGGTGTAATGTTGTACTTATTGGTTCAACTACAGGCAGGGATGGGCTTTTTGGGGCGGCATTTGCTTCAAAAGAGCTTGAGGGTAAGGTTTCAGATAAATTATCTGTTCAAATAGGGGATCCATACACTAAAAAACGTCTGATAGAGGCAACTTTAGAGATTTTAAAATCTAAAAACATTCTTGCTTCACAAGATTTGGGGGCGGCAGGCCTTTTAAGTTCTACATCAGAGATGGCATACAAAGGCAAAGTGGCTGTGGATATTGATTTGGATAAAGTTCCTTTGCGTGAAAAAAATATGACCCCTTATGAGATTATGTTGTCTGAATCACAAGAGAGAATGGTGTTTTGTGCCAATGAAACCGGTACAAGTGAAATATTTGAAATTTGTAAAAAATATGAATTAAACGCTGCTGTAATCGGTTCTGTAAAAAAAGGAAATACGTATAAACTATATTCTAAAGGGATTTTAGTGGCATCTGTTCCTGTAGATGCGCTTGCAGAGCCTGTTTTTTATGTTTTAAATGCAAAAAAACCTGATTATGTTGATAAATTAGTAAAAAAAACATTGCCTTTGCTTATTAATATTTCTAAAATAGGTTTTAAGGATCAATTTTCATCCCAAAAAATAAAAGAATTTATTTTTAAAATGACAGCTTCGCCTGAATTTGCAAGCAAAAGATATGTATATCGCCAGTATGATGCTACAGTTGGTGCAAGAACTTTGCAAAACCCGCACAGTATAGGTGTTTCACCGTTAAATATCTTTGAAGAAGGCAAGGTTATTGGTTTTTCAATGGATTCTAATGAAGCTGCATGTTATTTGAATCCTTATCAAGGGGCGTTTAATCTAATTTTTGAAAGTTCTAGAAATGCTATATCATCGGGGTTTGAACCGCTTGGGATTACAAACTGCCTGAATTTTGCAAACCCTGAAAAAACTGACACTGCGTATCAATTTATTCAAACCATTGATGGGATGGCTGATGCCTTAAATTTGCTTAAAATTCCTGTGGTATCAGGAAATGTATCTTTTTATAATGATGAAATTTTCCCAAATCCTACTATTGGTATGATGAGTGTATTAAAGCTGAAAAGCCCAATACATGCTAAATTTCGGCCTGGAGACACTATTTATTTAATAGGTAAACAAATTGATGAAAAATCTTTTCTTGGTGCTTCTTTGTATCAGAAAATATTTTTTGATTTTTTAGGCGGAAAGCTTGATAACATTGATTTTGAACTTGAGATGAAGCTAAAAAAGGCAATATTTGAACTTGGCAAAACTAATGAAATAACTGGCGCTATTGATGTTTCTAAAGGTGGAATATTGGGCGCGTTATTAACTATGCTGTTTAATTCTAATCATAGCGCGCTTTTCTGGGGTAAAACGTGTGCGGGTTTCAAGGGTGAATTCGAAGAAAATATTCATACTCTTTTTGGCGAAATTACAGGCAGGTATTTAATTGCCACTATTAAACCAAATAATGTTGAAAAATACTTTATAAAAAATAAAATCCCATATAAAAAACTTGGAATAGCCGACGACACTGGGGTTTTAGACCTTGGTTTTACAAAAATAAATGCGCTAGAATTGACAGAAATTTATGAAAATTCCCTTGAAAGAAAGGCGCAGTAAGTAAAAACAACCGTAATGGCGCAATAAAATGTTGTGACGAAAATATTAGTGCTAAAATGGATGCATGGAAGAATATTCTTATCAAAAATCTGGTGTGCATTTAAAGAATGCAGAAATGCTTGCACAAATACTATCTTGTCAATTTCAATCTGCAAATTTTCAAAATTTTGCAGGACTTTTTGAGTCACCTGCCCTTCCTGAATATTATTTTGCTGCAACAACTGATGGTATCGGTACAAAGATTATTCCTTTGATTGAGCGAAAAATGTACCGAACAATTGCTTTAGACTTGGCAGCTATGAATTTAAATGATTTAGCATGTGTGGGTGCAAAACCGTTATTTTTTCTGGATTATATTGCGGCAAATAAATTAAACCCGAAAGAGGTCTCAAAATTTGTATCTGAATTGCACTATGTTTTAAAAACTTTTAATTGTGTGTTGATTGGGGGCGAAACATCTGAATTGGGTGATTTTATTCCAAAAGGGCTTTTTGATGCAGCAGGTTTTGCTGTGGGTCTTGTAAAAAAAGAAAATTTAATCCCTAAAAAAAATGTCAAAGCAGGTGATGTAGTGATAGGCTTAAAATCAGCTGGTGTACATTCTAATGGCTTTTCTTTGGTTAGAAAATTATATGCAGATAAAAAAATCAACGAAGAAGAATTTATAAAAACCCTTGCGCCTACTGAAATTTATACAAATGAAATACTTGAAATGTGTAATAATGGACTTGTTTCAGGTTTAGCAAATATTACAGGGGGCGGAATTTTATCAAACCTTGAAAGGGCTATCCCGGATGGATTAATGGCGGTTTTGGATAAAATACAACTTCCGCAAATTGAAGTATTTCAGATTTTAAATAAATTTATTAGTACTGATGAAATGTTTCATACATTCAATATGGGTGCAGGTTTTTGTATAATTGCAGATTCTAAAAATGTTGAAGCTGTAATGCAAATTGCACAGCTATATTCGCCATTTATTTTTGGAGAAATCAAGCGTGCAGAAGATTGCTTGGAAGGTGGCAATGTTGCAAAAGCAATGTTTAAAAACTAAAAGGGTGCTAATATTGGCTTCTGGGGATGGCTCTAATTTTGAAGCTATTGTAAAATACTTTCAAGACAAGGGTTTATTGGTTTATGATGATGCAAAAACCTCTCTGCAAAAACATATTAGGTGTGATGTGGCGGATAAAACCAGCCAGCACAAGGTTTACATTGAATTAATTAGTGATAAAAAAGATGCTAATGTATTAAAACGTGCACATCGGCTTAATATAAAATACCACTATGTTGAATTTAACAATCTAGAGACTTTTTTGCAAAATAATATTTTGAAAAAAGGTCAAGGTTTTGATTTGTATGTTTTAGCTGGTTTTATGCGTGTTTTGCCTAAACAGATTTTGGATTTGATGGAATTTGACAAGAATAAAATCGTAAATATTCACCCTTCTCTTTTACCTGAATTTAAGGGTAAAAATGCCATAGAAAGGGCATTTGCAGCTGGTGTTTTAAAAACTGGTGTAACAGTGCATTTTGTGGATGAAAATCTTGATGGCGGTAAAATTCTTGAAAGATGTGCATTTGAAGTATCCGCTTTGTCTTTAGAAGAACTAGAAGCAAAAATTCATGCTTTAGAACATAAAATTTACCCTGAAATTATTGAAAAATTGTTGTTCAAAAAGAATGTCTTAGTTTTTGGAGGCGGGGCAAGAGAGCATGCCTTGGCTTTTAAAATAGCATTATCGCCATATTTGGCAAAATTATATCTTGCAAAACCTAATGATGGCTTTAAAAATTTAGGTAAGATTATTGAATTTAAAGACTATGATGAGCTTTTGCGGCGTGCACTTGAATGTGGTATAGATATACTTGTAATTGGACCTGAGGCACCTTTATTTGAAGGGCTTGTAGATATGTTCAATGCTGAAGGAATTAAGACTATTGGGGCAAACAAAGCTTGGGCACGGCTTGAAGAATCTAAAATTTTTGCAAAAGAATTTATGGCAAATAGTCCCAAAAATCCCATAAAAACAGCTGACTACAGGGTTGTAAATAATATACCAGAAGCAGATGAGGCACTTAATTATTTTAAGGCAAAGGGTGCTAATGTGCCTGTAATTAAGGCTGATGGTTCTGCACTTGGCAAAGGGGTGTATTTACCCTCCAGTTATGATGATGCTTTAATGTGTGCGAAAGAATATTTGGATGGGAAATTTGGGGATGCTTCGCGCAAAATTTTAATAGAGGAAAGACTTTTTGGTATTGAAGTATCCATAATGTCTCTATGGGATGGCAATACACTAGTTTCATTTCCGCCAGCATGTGACTATAAGCGTCTTTTGGATGATAATAAAGGCCCAAATACAGGTGGAATGGGTGCTTATGCACCAAGCAAAATAACACCTGTACAGCAAAAGCGTATTGATAGTTACTTAAAAAAACTTGAGTGTGCTCTAAAAATCTGTGGTGCAAATTTTTGCGGTGTGGTTTATTCTGGTCTTATTTTAACAGATTCATCCAAAGTTTTTGATGGGTGTGATGCTGCAAATATTGATGCTGATAATGGAGTATATGTTTTAGAGTATAATATGCGTTTTGGTGATCCTGAAATACAGGCTTTGCTTGAATTATTGGATGATGGTGCCGGGTGTGATTTATTAGATATCTTTATAAAGATGACGCAAAAGCGTTTGTGTAAAAGTGATTTAAAATTTAAAAATGCTGTAGCATATTGTTTAACGCTTGCATCAAAAGGCTATCCTGTGTGTCCTGAAAAAGGTGCTGAAATATCAGGTTTGATGGCAGTAAAGAAACATAATTGTAAAATATATTTTGCAGGGGTGAAATATAAACAAAATACCTCTGATTCTTCTTTAGATTTTTTGAATAGTCTTGCTACAAATGGCGGCAGGGTAATGAGTATTGTAAGATCAGCCGATAAAAGTAATCCCGAAGCTTGTATTGAGGCTATTTTAGATATTTATCAAACAGCTCAAAAGATAAAGTATGATGGTAAAATTTATAGAAAAGATATTGGAAAATAATTATTTTTTGAATTTATCCAAAAAATCAACAATTTTCACTGCGATATCTTCAAGCACCATATTGCCTGCTATTAAAATTTTAGATCCAAGCGGTTCTTTGTTAAAATCAATTGTAGTTCTTGTTTCTTTTATCAGATTGCCGCTTTTTGCAAATATGCTTTCAATTTTTTCAAGTTCATCGGAATTATTTAATTCTTTATATGAAACACACTTGCTGCTGGCATCTTTTAAAGCTTTTGCTTTAGATGATATATTGGTTTTAAGGTTGTTTAAAGTAGTGCTCATAGGTTTTTGAATATTCATTTGCTAAAAATTCCTTTATATAATTTGTTTATGCATCTATAAAGACTGAACATAAAATAAATTGCGGGTAACTATAAAATTACACAAAATTAAAGGCTTCTTTTTAGAAGCCTTTAATTTAAAATCTATTAATTTAGTTTTAACTAATTTTCAAAAACGTATCCAATGATAGCTGCTTCCCTACTTCTTTTTACAGCATTTGAAAGCATTCTTTGGTGGTATGCACAGTTTCCAGTTATGCGTCTTGGAAGAATTTTACCTGCTTCTGATAAAAATCTTCTTAATTTTGAAGCATCTTTATAGTCTAAAGCACTTACTTTATCTGCACAAAAACTGCAATTTTTCTTTTTTTTGCTATCTTTTAGAGATTCTCT
Organism: Candidatus Gastranaerophilales bacterium; assembly: GCA_910587815.1. Classification (GTDB taxonomy): domain Bacteria; phylum Cyanobacteriota; class Vampirovibrionia; order Gastranaerophilales; family Gastranaerophilaceae; genus MGBC122484. The sequence goes on from CAJUNK010000001.1 coordinate 23,948, forward strand.
TGCCATATATTTTTCCTTTTCTTTAGTTATTGTTATTATTTATGATTATTGTATTTAGAATGGAATTTCATCTTCATCTATTAAATCTTCTGAAATTTCATCTACAGCAAATTGCACTATATCGCTATTTTGGGCGTTATTTTGATTTTGAACCATATTTTGTGCAGGTGCTTGATTATATGTCTGACCACCTGAATTACCTGCATAACCAGTGTTCTGACTATAGCCTGCGGATTCTTCAAAAATTACTTTTTCTACGCTGGATGCGTTTATTTCAATAATTTTTCTTTCTTTGCCATTTGTACTTTTTACGTTTGCTGTTTGCAATCTGCCATCTACAAGCACGCTGTCGCCAATTTTAATGCTTTCAGCTGCTTTATCTGCTAAACCGCCTAAGGCAAGCACCCTTACTAAAGTTTCATCTTGCGGATAAATATCCATAACAAAACTTGTGATAGGAAGATTGTTTTGTGTAAACCTTTTTTCTGGGTTTTTAGTTATTTTGCCTGATACGGTAATTTTTGCAAGGGTCATTATTTTAAGCCTTTTTAATTTCTGTAAACATTGTTCTGATTACATTTTCGTTCAATTTTAAATTGCGTTTAAATTCTACAATTTTATCAGCTGGAATGTTCATTTTTTGAACAACCATAAAACCATCTCTAAAGCCTTGTACATCGTATGCAAGCTTTTTTCTGCCAAGTTTTTCTGTTTCTAAAACGCTGCCGCCAAGCGAAGATACGGTTTCTTCAATTTTAGCTGTTACTTTATCTGCTTCATCATTATCTAAATTTGGTTTAATGGTTGCAAGCAGTTCGTATTTTTTCATTTGAATTCTCCTATTGACAAATTTAGTATTTGATACAAATCGTAGCACAAACAATTTTTAGTTACAAGAAAAACATTGATTTTCAAGTATTACAAATCGTTACATTTTGATGCATTTTGTAATCTGTTGTCAATAAATCATTTTGTGTATTTTTATATATATTGCAAAATAAAGGATTGAAAGGTTTTATAAATATTTCTTCCATTGCCCCTAATGTATTTATGCCAAGCATTTGTAGTGTTAAATTTTCAGGTGCAAAAAAAATATCATCTGCGCCCAATGCTTCAAATGATGAAACTATCTATAAAAAACCTTTTTGTAATGAGAAAAAAGCTGAACCAAAAGTATTTTATGAAGGAAAAGATGGAAAATTAATTTCTGCAAAGCCTTTTGAAACAGATGTAAAAGATTTTTGTGCCGAAAATTTTTTGAATGCAATTCGATATGAAAATCCGCAGAAAAAATATGTAACGATTTGTAAAGATTATAAATTTCCACAAGAGATGATAGCCCCAAATAAAGAAGCTCAGGCTTTTATTAGGGTGTTGGATAATTTAAATTTAGAACAAAAGAAAGAATTTATTCAGGCATTTTGCAACGAAACCGGTTTTCCTAACCTTTCTTTTGTGCGAAAAAATATGGAGGCCGAAATCACTGAAAACATCCATTCTATGGCGCAAAAGAATAATTTTGATGTAAAATTTGTTGGGTATGACAGTAATTGCTCTGTGGGAAAAAACACGGCATATCCTGGCAGTGATTGTGATGCATTGTTTGTGATTATTGATACAAAAGGGGATAAGACACCTTGGTTTGCAGGGCAGATGCGCTGGGAATTTAAGGATAATGTAAATCAGAGGATTTTATCTACACCTGCGGGTAGTTTGCCTGAACTTTTGTCCACAGATTTTATTGAAGATGGGTTAAAAATAGCTGATAGTGCCTATATGCAGACAGATTTTAATGAAGATGATTTGAGGCGTTTTTGTGAAAATTTGTATGATAATTCAAAAGATTTTGTAAAAGCAGCAGAATTTAATATAGAACTTGCCGGATATTTGCCTGAAAATAGTGAAATTCGAGATAAATTTTATAAAACTGCTATGTTTGTAGAACTTTTTCGCGAAGGGCAAATTTTAGAAAATAATTTTTCAAAAGAATTTTCAGATAAGATTAAAAAATCGCCGCTTTATAAGTATAGCAATATTATCAGGCAATGTGGCCTGAAATCTGATTTAAAGGAAAAGCACAAAAAACGCATTGAAACAGCGGAAAAATTTCATAAAATGAGCACAAAGGTGCAGTTTCAACTAATTTTGGATATGATAAAATCATCATTGTATATGAATGATACAAAGAGCTCAGAATTGTTCGCAAATGTGGATTCTAGCGGTAATGATGAGATGGGAAATATCTTTGAAATGTATGATATGCTATCTTATTATAAACACTAAAATTCTTGGTGTGTAAGGATTTTAGCTGCATTTAGTTTACTTTTAAACAGTGTTTATCTGGTGTTCTTGCAGTTGTAGAGCTGGATTGCACCTTTTTATTTATACCAAACGCCTGAAAATACCTTTTGAGCATCGCCTGTCATAAATACATGAGAGCCTTCTGTATATTCAATTAGAAGTTCGCCACCAGGCAGGATGACCGTTACTTCTTCATCCAAAAGGCCTTTTTTAACACCTAAGGCAACACTTGCACATGCGCCTGTACCACAGGCAAGAGTAATGCCGCAGCCCCTTTCAAAAACATCAACTTTAATCTTTTTTCTTGAAATTATTTCTACAAATTCAACATTTGTTTTTTCAGGAAAAAGCGGCGAAGATTCAATTTTAGAGCCAAATTCTACAGCTTTTTGTTTTGTATTTCCGTCTGTAAATATGACACAGTGCGGGTTTCCCATACTGACTGATGCTGCTTTAAAACCTTCAACCTCAAAATCAAAGATATCAGCGGTTTTTACGGGTATTCTTGCGGCTTCAAAAATTGGATAGCCCATATCTACTCTAACTTTTCCTGTTTCCAGAATTTCTGGAACAACTACTCCTGCAAGGGTTTGCACAGAAAATTGATGTTTGTTTATAATTCCATTATCAAAGACATATTTTGCAAAACAGCGCATACCATTTCCGCACATTTGAGCAATTGAGCCGTCAGAATTGTAAAATTTCCAGGCTATATCTGTGTTTTCACTACCTGTTGTGCGGTCAAATTTTACCACAGAAAAAATGCCATCTGCACCAATTCCAAAATTTCTGTCACATAATTTTTTAGCTAAATCGCTTGTAGCATCAGCATTTTCAAGGATTATAAAATCATTTCCAAGACCTTGCCATTTTTCAAATTTTATGTCCATAAGTGCCCTGTTTAAAGCTGTTTTGGCATTATTTTACAGTATTTTTTTGCAAAAATCAATAACATTTTTTATTTTTGTAAAAAAATCTCAATTTCGAAGCTTCTTTTCCAAGGAAGTGAATATTTTGCGTTAAAATCCAATTGTAGAAAGCCTTTTAGCCTATTTTCATAGCGTAAAAAGCTTTCCGTGTTTGTATTTAGGGCATTTTCAAAATCCGAACTAGCTTCTCTGACGGCTTTTCGCACGTTTGCCTGGTAGGCCCAATCATCTAAAAATCTAATTGCCAATAAGCGCTTAAAATCGTCTTCGCTAAATTGTCCATATTTTAGTGCCAGCGCGGTATTTACTGCTATACATATAGAACTGCCTATAGTGTTTGCGCTTGTATTATACGCACTATATCCAAGCATGGTGCCAATTTCCAGTTTTTTATCAGTTAAAATACTTGCTAATTCATTGTCTGCCCCATTTGCATTGTTTATATCAGCGATAAAATAAGGAGTTTTAGGTAATTCTATTTTTTTAGAAAGCGTATTTATGGTGTCTCCTAATACTAAATCACCTTGTTCATAGCCAAAATTATTAATAAACATGGTAATTTCAGGAGCGCTAGACGTATCAATTCCAACGCCTGCAAGGGATAGTTGGGATTTAACACAATCTTCTACCGAAATGTCCTCATACTTTGAAATTTTACCTTTTGATTCCTCAAAAACGAAAACAGGCTTTACTTTTACATCTTCATTATCTGAAATTGCACGCGTTAAAAGGCTTAAAGGGATTTCATCTGCACCTGTTTTAATTATTGCGTTTAAATTCCGCTTTTTTGCTTCTATTTCAAGGGTTTGCGCTTCTTCAACGTTTAGACCGTATTCTCCAGTATCATCCTTTGAATACACTAAAGTATCTAAAATGCCCTCAAACAGCCACTCTAGGTACATTTTGTTTATTTCAAAGTTTCTTTTTCTTGTATTTAAATAATCTTCTAAAATATCGGCAGGCACTGTGTTTATGACACAGTTCATTTGTTTTAGTGCGCGTGCCTTATGCTGATGATAAGAATACTCAAAAATCCGCTTCCCCCAAGGGTTCCAGTATTCTTTTTCTTCTTCATTTATATTATTATTTGAAATTCTCATTATGCTTGAAAAAGCGAAAACCTTTGCACCGCAGCATTTTATGGCATTTTTAAAGCTTTCAAGTCTTGTTTTTATAATGTTAAATTTATCTGGAATTCTTCTTGAAGGTACAAGCCCGCCGTATGCAATGGTATCCAGGGAAATAATCAGGTAATCTATTTCAGGAAGGGATTTTAGCCAGTTTAGTATTCCTGAAATATCTGCTGTATCATACAAACCGCCCAAAAGTTTTCTTTCAGGCAAATAAAGTTTTAAATTTTTGTTAACGGCTGAAATCTGCTCTATGAGAGTGTAACAGATGGGTCTATTATCAATTGGAATTAATGCAATCTTTTTCATAAAAACTATTTTACATCAAATTCTGTTTAGTTTACAATTGATTTGGAATTTGAGGATGATTTATTTTGAGATTTAATATAGATGAGATTATAAAAGTAACTGGTGCAAAAATTTTGCATAAAACCAATACTGATGGGTGTTTCGAGATTTCGACCGATACAAGAACGTTGCAAAAAAAAGATGATGGGGTTGATTATATTTATCTTCCGCTTCGTGGTGAAAATTTCGATGGGCATAATTTTATCGATAAAGCCCTTGAATGTGGGGCTAGAGGATATTTTACCCAGGAAGGTTATAAGATTAATAAAGATGCGGATTTTGTATTGTGTGTAAAAAATACACTTATAGCCTATTTAGAACTTGCCCGTTATATTAGGGAAAAAATAAATCCGAAAGTAATTGCTATTACAGGCAGTTCTGGTAAAACAACCACAAAAGAAATGCTTGCATCGGTTTTGGAAACAACATTTAAAACACATAAATCAAAACTCAATCACAATAATGAAATTGGCCTATGCGAGACAATGTTTTCCATGCCGCTTGATACAGAGGTTTTGGTTGTGGAAATGGGGATGCGGAATTTAGGCGAAATCCAGCTTTTAACTAATTATGCTATGCCAAATATAGGTATAATTACAAATATTGGTTCTGCACATGTGGAAAGACTTGGCAACATTAAAAATATAGCACTTGCAAAATGTGAAATAGCTTCAAATTTACAATCCGATGGAGTTTTTATTGGTCAAGATTCCGATATTTTAAGAGAGAATTTAAAATTTGAAGGTGAAAAAATTCTGCCAAAAATATCTGATTGTGCTGATATATCAATTGAAATAGGCAAAACAGAATTTAATTATGGCGGATGTCAATACAGGCTAACAGTTGAAGGTGAGCATAATATAGAAAATGCCATGCTTGTGATAGAAGCTGCAAAATGGGCTGGAGTGAGTGAAAATAACATCAAACAGGGATTTTTAAATTATAAACCAATTGAAAAGCGGTGGGAAATTAGTGAAATTAATGGACTAAGATTTATAAATGATAGTTATAATGCAAATCCTGAATCTATGATTGCTGTTTTAAAAACATTTTTATCAGTACATAAACCCCCACTAGCAGTGCTTTTAGGGGATATGGGCGAACTTGGTAAAGATTCAATAACTTACCATAAAAAAATTGGTGAATTTTTATCCGGTTATAATGATGTAGAGCTTTTAACTGTGGGTGAATTGGCAAAATTTATATCTCGCGGGTGCTCTTTGAATTCTAAACATTTTAATTCAAAAAAAGAGTGCGCAGATTATATTAAAAATAGCTTGAAAAAAGGTACTACGGTGCTATTAAAAGCATCAAGGGCAATGAAATTTGAAGAAATAATAGAGATGGTGAAAAAACTATGACTATGATGAGTGTTGCAGCGCTAATGACACTTGTTTTGGCGCTATTATTCGGTGTTCCGTATCTTGAATTTATGAAGAAAAAAATGTATGGACAGTATATCAGAGAAGAAGTGCAGATTTTGCATGCTAAAAAAAACAAAACACCAACAACCGGCGGTGTTTTCCTTGTGGCGGCAATTTTAGTAGGTTCTTTAGTAGTGCTTTTTATGGCTCAGGCGATTTCGACCCGGGCGCTAATAGTGCTAATGACTTTGATTTTTTATATGTTTACAGGATTTGAAGATGATATTAAAAAGATAAAAGGCTGTCAAAATGAGGGTTTAAGCCCCAAAGCAAAGCTTGCTTTGCAGATTGCAGTTTCAATGCTTCCTGCTGTATACCTTGTATATCAGGGCCAGACAGAAATTTCGCTTTTTAATTTCAATATAAATTTGGGATATTTATACCCGTTTTTTGCTGTATTTATGATTGTAGGTTCTTCTAATGCGCTTAATTTGACAGATGGATTAGATGGACTTGCCTGCGGCTGTTCGTTTTTTGCCTTTTTTGCCTGTGCTGTAATTTCATATCTAAACCATTGTACAGACCTTGCAATTATCTCTATGGCGGCAAGTGCGGCTTGTTTAGGGTTTTTCTATTTTAATAAAAATCCTGCCAAGATTTTTATGGGAGATACTGGAAGTCTTGCTTTGGGCGGGCTTTTGGCTACAATTTCTATTATGGGAAAATTTGAACTATGGCTAATACCAATCGGAATAATATTTATAGCTGAAACCCTTTCTGTTATGCTACAGGTGGCAAGTTTTAAGATGACAGGGAAAAGAATTTTTAAAATGAGCCCTATACATCATCATTTTGAACTTTGCGGCTGGAATGAGAAAAAAATTGTTTTTGTTTTTGCAATGATATCGGCTTTAGGCGGGCTTTTGGCTGTATGGGGCGTATGTATTTCAAAACTTATTGTATTCGGTATTTAAGAAATATTAAGAAAATTTAAGAAAGTTACGAGCAAAAACTTGTTTTAGGAGGACAAAAGAAATGGAAATTTCAGATTTAAAAAACAAAAAGATTCTAGTTCTTGGTCTTTCTGTGACAGGATTTGCGGCTGTTAAATTTTTATTGCGCTGCGGTGCCAATGTTTATTTGAGCGATTCAAACGAACTTTCAAATAATGATAAAGAAAAAGTGGAAACACTTTCTAATTGCGGTGTTTGTTTTGAATTTGGCGGGCACACAAAAGATTTTATTCAAGGTGCTGAATTTTGCGTGTTAAGTCCTTCTATTCCGCCTGAGGCTGAGGTTTTAAGTTTGTTAGAAGAGTTAAAAATTCCTTATTTTTCTGATGTTGAACTTGCATATAGGCTAAAACCTGATAATACCAAAATCATTGCCATTACTGGAACTAATGGCAAAACGACAACTACAATGCTCATTTCTCATATATTAGGGCAGAAGTATTTGGCGCCTGAGGCTGGAAATGTTGGGGTTTCACCGCTTGATTATTTGAATGTAAATGTGGAGCCTGAATATTTGGTGATAGAAGCCAGTTCTTATCAATTGCACTATACTACAGATTTTGCGCCTGATATGGCAATATTTTGTAATTTGACCCCCGACCATATAAATTGGCATAAAGACATTGAAAATTATTTTTATGACAAGGCAAAGATGTTTTCAAAAATGGGCGAAAATTCCCACAGTATTTTGAATTACGATGATGAACGTGTAAAAGCTATTGAAAGCAGGGCAAAGAAGCATTATTTTATGTTAGAAGACAATGGCAGCGCGGATGATGCATACATTAAAAGCGGTGCAATTTATTATGGTGATGAGAAAATAATTGATGTGAGCGATGTACCCATTGTAGGTGCTCATAATTTGCAAAATGTTATGTGTGCTGTTATTGCGGCAAAAAATGCTGGTTTGACAAAAGAAGAAATTAAAACGGGAATTATGTCTTTTAAGGCGCCAAAACATAGGTGTGAATTTATTTTGGAAAGATACGGTATTTCTTATTACAATGATTCAAAGGCAACAAATCCTGAGGCTGCAAATGTTGCTATAGGGGCTTTTCCAGGCAGGAAGGTAGCATTAATTGCAGGAGGCAGGGATAAAAATACTTCTTTAGATGAATTTTGTATACTGGTAAAAGAAAAAATTGAAACTGTTATTTTAATTGGTGAAGCGGCAGAAAGATTTAATAATGCTCTTGTTGCAGCTGGCTTTTATAATATTATTTTTGCACAAACGCTTGAAGAGGCTATAGATAAGGCTGAAGGTGTAAAACCTGATGTAGTGTTATTTTCGCCCGCATGTGCCAGTTTTGATATGTTTAAAAATTATGAAATGAGAGGGGAGGCCTTTAGGGAATATGTATTATCAAAGACCCTATAGCGGCAAATCTCCTAAAAATTCATCGGAACCTGTTTTTTATGGGGAAAAATATAATATGCCTAAAGATGGGCAGAGTTCTTTGAATTTTAACAATGGAGGATATAATCCTCGCGGTGATGGATATTCACCACGCGGCAAAGGAAATTTTTCAGGAAGAAATGAATCAGGTTCTTTTGCTTCGGGAAATAATTTTGGCGGTGGAAATGGCGGTTCTGGCGGGGGTTTTGGCGGTGGCCAGAATTCTAGAGCGCAGCAAAATTTTATAATTTCTCCTCCAGATAGAACTTTAATTTGGGTAATTGGGGCTCTTGTCATAATTGGAATGATGGCAATATTTTCCGCAGGCTCTCCAAGGGCCGTTGCTGAAGGTGTTAATCCCGTTTTTTTTACAGTTAGGCAGTTTGCCTGGCTTATAGGTGGAATTTTCGGTGCGATGTTTTTTACAAATTATGATTATCGTAAATTACGCGCTTATACTTACCAATTGCCAATTGTTGTTTTGATTTTACTAGCATTGGTTCAATTTACGCCCTTGGGGCTTACGGTAAACGAAGCTAAAAGGTGGCTTGTGCTTGGGCCTATTCAGTTTCAGCCCTCTGAACTTGCAAAACCTGCTGTTATATTGATGTTTGCATCATTGTTTAGCCAAAGTTCAAGGCTTTTAGATGATAAAAAGATGCCTGCATACGTGATTTTCGGGCTAAGTTTGCTTTTAATATACAAACAACCAAACCTTTCTATGATTATGCTTTTGATTTTTACTTTTGCAGCACTTTATTATATGGCTGGCGGTTCGTTCAAAAAGCTTGCTATGTCTGCATCTGTGGCAGCTCTTTTGATTGTTTTTACAATTAGGGATTACCAAAAACAGAGATTTTTAGTGTGGCTGGATCCTAATAAGGACCCCTTAAATGCCGGGTATAATATTATTCAATCCCTTGTGGCATTTGTTGAAGGAGGTTTTTTTGGTGTTGGTTTTGGAAATTCAAAACAAAAATTATCCTGGCTGCCTGAAGGGCACACAGATTTTATTTTTGCTGTAATTGCTGAAGAATTTGGATTTTTAGGTTGTTTTTTCATTATAATGTTGTTTAGCATGTTTTTACACAGAAGTTTTATAATAGCATCTAGAAGTCCTGATATGTTTGGCAAATTGCTTGCTGTTGGTATTGCATTTTCAGTAGGTTTTCAGGCGTTTATGAATATGGCTGTAGCAAGTTCTTTTATTCCTGCAACAGGTATTCCACTACCATTTATCAGCTATGGTGGCAGCTCGTTGTTTGTGTCATTGTGTATGTTTGGTGTATTATTAAATATTTCAAAAAAGAGAGTTCAAAGGATTAGACCCTATGCAAAAAAAACAACATACTAAAAACACAAATAAGGTATTTTTTCTGACGGGCGGAGGCACAGGGGGGCATATTTATCCTTGTGTGTCTATTTTAAATGAGCTAAAAAACAGGGGAGAAAATAATATTTTTTATGTTGGAAATTCTAAAAATTCTGAATATAGTGTGACAGCACCTTTAGGGATTGAATTTTTGGATGTGCCTGTTTTTGGTATGCCAAGGAAAATAAGCCTGAAATTTATAAAATGGATGATTTTATTATTTGTTTCGATTTTAAAATGCATTTACTATGCTTTTAAATTCAAGCCTGATGTTGTTTTTGCAACAGGGGGATATGTTAGTGCACCAATGGTTATTGTGTCTAAAATTTTAAAAATCCCATACGTAATGCATGATAGTGATGCGCATCCAGGTATTGTGACGCGTGCATTTTCAAATGGTGCAAAATATGTCAATTTGGCATTTTTGGAGGGGAATAAATTTATAAAAGCCAAAAATATTACGAATCATAAAAATCCTGTAAGGAATGAGTTTTTTGCGTTTTCAAAAGATGAAGCACGCGATATTATGGGAATTAAGGATGAATTTTGTGTGCTTATTATGGGGGGCTCTCAAGGGGCAAAAACTATTAATAATGCTGCAATTGGGCTTATTGGAAAGTATTTAAATAATAAAAATGTGAAGATAATTTTTCAAACCGGAAAGAAAAATTATGCAGATGTGAAAGAATATATAAAAAACAAGCTGGGGCTTGATTTTGATAATGATGGTAATGTTGCAGGATATAATAATTTTATAATCAGGCCATATTTTGAAAAAATGTATCTGCCGATTTTAGCCTCTGATATTGTAGTATCAAGAGCAGGCTCTTTAAGCATATCCGAGATTTTAGCTGCAAAGAAACCTTCAATTTTGGTGCCATATCCTTATGCAGCCGCTGACCATCAGCGAAAAAATGCTAAAGAAGTTGAAAAAACAGGTTCTGCTGTTTACGTTGAAGATAATGATTTAAATTCTGAAATTTTAGGAAAGATATTGGATGATTTTATGCAGGACGAAATTGCTTTGCATGCTATGAGCGAAAATGCTGGCAGACAAATTATGGAAAATCCTACGTATAAAATTTTGGATTTAATTTTGGATGCTGCCTCTTAGGGGTGGTATTGTAAGTTTAAAAGAGGAATTAGCACCATGAAACAAGCCGAAAAAATCTTAACTGCATCTGGCAAATTCAGAATAGAGCTTGGTCTGGGGCGTATTTTGAAAATTTTAGATTTGCTTCATAATCCTCAACATAATTTAAAATTTATTCACGTTGCAGGAACAAACGGTAAAGGTTCTACCTGTGCTATTTTAGAAGAAATTTTTATAAAAGCAGGGTTTAAAACTGGTAAATTTACCAGCCCGCATCTTTTTTCTTATAATGAAAGAATTGTTGTAAACAAGCTTCCTATTAGCGATACCTGCCTGAATGAAATTGTGGACAAAATAAATAAGCTTGATTTAAAATACAATATTGGTTTAACTGAATTTGAAATTTTAACGACAGCAGGGTTTTTGTATTTTGCTGAAAAATCTTGCGATATTGTGATTTTAGAAGTTGGTCTTGGTGGAAGATTAGACTCTACAAACATTATAGAAAACCCATTAGTCTCTATTATAACATCCATCAGCCTTGAACACACAGAAAGGCTGGGAGATACTATTGAAAAAATTGCAAAAGAAAAAGCTGGAATAATTAAAAAAGGCTGTCCCGTTGTGCTTTTAGCGGAAAATAAAGCTTATGCAGCCTTGAAAAGCGAGGCTTTGCGCTTGGGTGGAATTTTGTATGAGACTAAAAGGATTGATAATACGCCATTTGGCGCAGTTATAAATATTGGTGAAGCTGGGTGCAAAATGGTGGAATTTGGTTTAAAGGGACGTCATCAGGGAGAAAATTTAGCACTTGCACTAAAGGCTGTTGAGATTATAAATTCTAAAGGTGTTATAGGTAAAAATATTGACACCGAGACGGTTTTAGCTGCCCTGAAAGATGTGAGATGGAAGTTTCGTATTGAAGAGAGAAAATTTTTTCCTAAAGATGGCAGTGCTGTGCGGCCAATTTTAATCGATGCTTGTCATAATCCTGATGGAGCAAGGGTTTTAAGGGAATATTTAAATGAAGCTCATACGGGCAAAAAAATAAAATTTGTATTTGGGTGTCTTAAAAATAAGGATTATAAAAGAGTATTAGAGGAATTATTTGTTGGCACTGATATAGAATCTTTACAATATAAGAAAAATTTTGAGTGGCAAATTTGTTTTAATGAATTTAACTATCCAAATGCACTTAAATATGAAGAATTTTACAAAGTATTTTTAGAAGTTTTTGAGCCAATTTTTGGAAAAGATACTGCAAATTTGGTTTGTAAAATAGAAAATCCTCTAAAAGAGGTTTTTGCTAAAAAAAACATAGACTGGGATTTGACCGTTTTTGCAGGATCGATTTATATGTTGGGTGAAATTTTTAAAGAATTTGATTGTCTATAGAAATATCCTTTATTTTTTTAAGGATTTTAAAATTTTTAGAGCCTCGCTTTTTGGATGGATTGAATCTATTGTTTTTTCAAACTTTAAAAGCAGTCCTTTGAAGCATTTGCACTCGATTTGTAAATCTTCTATTAAATTTTTAAATTCTTCAACTTCTTGTTTAGTCATGCTTTGCTTCCTTTATTAATAAGTAATATATATAGTAATAATATATTACTTAAAATTAAAATCGTCAATAATATATTATTGATATTGCTATGGATGAGACTGAACTTTTTAAATTTTTTGGAGCAAGAGTTAAATATTATAGGAAACATAAAGGCTGGAACCAATTAGAAATGGCTTTGGAGCTTGGGATGCATCCTAATGAATTAAGCAATATTGAATGCGGGCGTAGAAACCCTACGCTAAAGACTGTATTTAAAATTGCCTGTGTGCTAAATGTTGATATAAAAGATTTATTTGAGTTTAGGGAGTAAGTCGCAAATTAGGCACTTATCAAAATTATTTACTTACCAATATTATTTTTTGATTTTAAATATCTATGTTTTTAAAGAAAGCACAATATAGCTTGCTGTTTTCTTTATATTATTTACTGTAAATAGTTTTGCAATTGATAAGGTAAAATAAAATGCGATTTGTAAACAAACCGCATAAGTCAAGAAAGGAATGGTTAGACTATTAACAGTACACATTATTGCATAAATATTATTACTATGCAAACATCTTAATAAATTTTTACGTTTCTACATATATGTGCATAGTATGCGTTTTGTTGCATAGTGAAAAACGTTCAAAAATGGGTTAAAATAATATTATGGATTGTGTTTTTGATAAAAATTCTCTAATTATTAATGGCAGGCGAGTATTTATAAAAAGCGGTGCAATGCACTATTTTCGCACATTTGGTTCAAAAGAATGGAAAGACAGACTTTCCAAATTAAAGGCTGGCGGATATAATACTGTAGACCTTTATTTTTGCTGGAGTTTTCATGCGCCAAGGGCTGATGGGTTTGATTTTTTAGATTATAAAAATATCCGTGAATTACTTGATATTGCAAAGAATTTAAATCTTTTTGTTATAGCGCGTCCTGGCCCTTATATTAATGGTGAAATATCAGCAGGCGGCATTCCTTATTGGCTTTTAAAAGATAAAGATGCCATTATTAGAAACAGAAAAGAAGGCGATTATATATATTCAAAAAATTATATGAAAGCGCTAAAAACCTGGTATGGTGCACTTTTGCCAATAATTAAAGATTTTGATAATGTAATTTTGATTCAGGTTGAAAATGAATATTCTACAAACGGCGGTGAAACTGAATACATTGAAGAATTGGTGCAAATGGTTCGCAGTGCAGGAATTAAGGCACCAATTTTCCATAATGATGCTTATATAGCTGGCATGTATTATGATGTTGTAGATATGTATGCCTGCGATATTTATCCATACATTAATCCTTCAAAATCCTGGAAGGATAATCTTTTTGCCTTTGATACTCTTGATAATTTAGAAGATATTGTACGTGATTTTAATCAAAAATCCCCAGTTTTTATAGCAGAGATGCAGGCAGGCTGGTATGATAAATGGCTTGGTGCAGGATATGAGAATATCAGAAATGATCTTGGTTTTAACCATATTAATATTATGACAAAAACCGCAATTGCAAATGGGGCCACTATTTTTAATCATTATATGGCAATTGGCGGTACAAATATTCTTGATATGGCAGCAGATGAAGTGTATACAAGTTATGATTTTGCGGCGCCCATTAGCGAGTTTGGCGAAATTCGAGACAATTTTAGAAAAGCGAAGGAAATCAACTATTTTCTTGATGCATTTGATTTAACAGAAACTGAAAATTTGCCGCGAGAGCTTGATTTACCCCAAAATTGTTGGGCAAAATACAGGCGGGATAATATTAATTCTTGTACTTGGCGTTTTTTAAGGAATTTAAATCACTGTGAAACAAATATAGATGGTGTTTGGGCAGATGCTTATGATATGAAAATTCTGCCTGAAAATTTAAAATTAAATGCTGTAACAATTTTATCATCAGGATTAGAGATTTTTGCACGTTTGAAAAGTAATGATGGTGCAAATGAGACTGTATTTTTTATTTCTGATTTTAAAAATGGCATAAAAATCAAGGATTCTGACGGTAAAGTAGACTTTATTTCCGGAGATGTTGAAGATTTTTACGAAATTAATTTTGAAACATCTGCATGTGCATGTAAAAAGTGTACAAAATTTATCTTTATTTCAAGAAAAATTTCCTACAATGCTTGGAAAATAAATTCAGATGATAAACAAGAAATGGTTTTCGGGGCAAGTTTTGTTTATCCTGATAATAGAATTGCCGTTGATAAAGAAGTTGAAATCAAGACATATTCTATTAAAGATGGATATCAAACAAAATGTTATACCCCAAAATTAACCAAGAAAAAAATTAATTTAACAAATTTTGATGTTTCATTTTGTGCACCTGAAATTGAAACAGGGTATAATTATTCAGGCTGGAAAAGTGTGAAACATAATGATGATTTTTCGCTTGCGGATTCATTTAATTCAGATGTATATTCTGAATTTGTATGGTATAGGGGGCAAATTTCATCCAAGGCGTCTGAAATTTCAATTTCTGCCAGGCATATTTTTGCAATTTATATAAATGGAAGAGAACTTTTAAATAGAAATAGTTATAAATATGATAATTTATGTCAGGTGGATGAGCATTTGTCTGTTTTAATTCGCCCTGAACTTTTGAGTGGCCAAACGAATGAAATCACGGTATTGGTGCAAAATTTAGGCTTTGATAAAGGCTTTACAAATGATATAAATTCACCACGCGGGCTTATTTATTTTAAAACTGATACAAATGAAAAAATTGATTGGAAAATTAGAGGCCGGATTTCTTTAGATAAACGCCCCGTAGACTACAATCAGGCACCATATTTAGCGCTTTTAGAGAAAAAGTTTTCAATTCCTGATGAATATTTGGATGAAAATGTCTTTGCGCCATTTGTTTTAGATATGAATAAAACGCCATTTCGTCGTGCAACGATATTTTTGAATGATGTAAAAATTGGAAGATTTATAAGAAATAATTCGCCGCAGGAAAAATTTTATTTGCCGCCACATTTTTTAAAGAAAGCAGCAGAGGGCGAAAATACATTAAAAATTGTAGTTTGGGAAAAAAGCCACAGAATAAAATCAGTTTTTGATTATAAAAATTATTTAGAAAGTGTAATTTTAAAGGTTGAAACTTATAAAGTATGGAGTATCTTTTAATTAAAGTTTTGTGCTCATTTTGCCGATATATCTGTTAACAGATGACTTTAATAAAGGAGAAAAATTATGGCGGTTTTACCTGATTTTTTAATTAAAAGAGTGTATAAAAAAGGTTCTTTAAGGCAAAAAGAGGGTGTTATAGAATTTGACCTGAAAAATGTTCTTGGTCCTGGAATAATTTCAGGTTTAGAATGTATTCAAATTAATGAACATATTTTTTCAAAAGATGTGATAACTTTTATTACCGGCGGAATGGAACTTTTGGCTACAAAAGTTGATGAAATGAATCCTATTCATTTTAGATTAAATCAAGAAGGAACGATGCGCCTTTTAGAGGATGTAAAATGTCTGAAAACAGGTTTGAATAAGATTATTTTAGAAATCATGAATCCTGAAGCAGGTAGGTTAAAAATTACTTTGACAGACAATCTTTAATACAAAGTTATAATTATCCTTGTGTTGTACTAAGTTTTGATGTAATTGTTTTGCCTGTTTTAGAATGATTTTGGATATCATTATGAAGCCCTAAGGCTGGATCTATAATTTTTTCCATCAAAATTTTATCAGTAAATTTATCTGTTGTTTTAGATAAACCAAAAAGTGTTCCAAGCCCTGCTGTAACAAGAGCTATATCTCTTTTGCGGTTGAGGATTTTTGCGCCATTTGCATCAAACTGTTGTTTTAGGGATGGTATAAATTTATCAAATCCTTTTCCTGCGGCTTTTTGTGTTGTGCCAATAATTGCAATAGGGAATAAAATACTTGTTATGGTTTGAAAAATTGCTTCGCGTGCTGCTTTTTTAGCAGCAATTTTAGTGCCATCGGTCTTTTTTGCCTGCATAAAGGTGTTTCCAACATCAGCGCCTATGTAAATTCCTGCTGGAATATACGAAAATGCAGGCAGATTTTTGACCAAAGCATTTTTTGAATTTGCACAAACAACGCGTGTTGCAGCTCCGATATCATCAAAATATCCGGCATATCTTAAAGGGGCTTTGTGCAAGATGTTGTTTTCAGAATTTTCCTTTGCAGCATTATTACAAAGCTTTGTTTTGGCTTCTTTTGGGGTGTAATTTTGCTTGAAATTCAAGGAATTTAAAGATACGCTGTTCAAGTTTTATCCGTTCTTGATTATCTTGTGACAAAAACAAAAAAACTATCAATAAGTTTTATTGCCAAAAATTTACAAAATGTTTACGAACTTTTACACTTGCTTACATTCTATTTACTTTTTATTCATTTTTCATCATGATAAGAATATGGGAAAAGCAAAAAAACGCATACTGCATAAAACAAATTCCAGCCTTTTTATGACAAGAGAGAGCGCTGTAAGCAAGGTTTTTAATATAGTTTCAAACCCTAAAAAAAGCAGAATGGAAGCGGATAATTTAATTACTCTTTTTGGACTTACCGCAGAAGAATTGTCTGAAGCAGGGGTTTCTTATGAAGATTTAGTATCTTTTGATAAAATTTTAGCGTAATTTTTTGTAATGATATTATGACATGATTGCTGAATTCATTTCATGATAAAATATTTTATATCTTGTGCCTGTAGCTCAGCTGGCTGGTTGAATATTTTACGTTAAGTAAAATTTCAACGAAATATAGAATGTGCTCTATCCAGCTAAGGTAAAGGCGTAGTAAAAACAAAATATGTGCCTGTAGCTCAGCTGGCTGGTTGAATATTTTACGTTAAGTAAAATTTCAAC
>CAJUNK010000001.1:41386-258661 GCA_910587815.1 Candidatus Gastranaerophilales bacterium
TCCAGCTAAGGTAAAGGCGTAGTAAAAACAAAATATGTGCCTGTAGCTCAGCTGGATAGAGCGTTGGTCTCCGAAGCCGAAGGTCGCGCGTTCGAATCGCGTCAGGCACATTTAAAATAAAAGAGAGGTTTTATGTCAATAATTATAGGTGTTTTGGCTTTCGTTTCAGGGTTTTTTATTGCATTTGCTATTTTGAAGTCTAAACATTCAAAACTTGAAATTGAAAATATAAAATTGCAGGAAAAAATTGCTGCAATTCAAAATATTGAAAAAAACAAGGAAGAATATACGCAAATTATTAAACAAGAATTTGTAAACCTTGCAAACCAAACGCTTATTGAAAAAAACAAAACCCTGGATGAAACTAACAGAAAAAATCTTGAAACATTTCTTTCACCTTTAAAAGAAAAGATAAAGGAATTTCAAACAAAAATCGAAGAATATAATATAACCGGAATTAAAAATACGCAAAGTTTAAAAGAGCAAATAGAATACCTTTGCGGGCAAAACAAATTAATTTCTACCCAAACAGAAAAATTAGCCGATGCTATTAGTACTAATTCAAAATATAGAGGCAATCTTGGGGAGATGATGCTTGAAAAATTATTAAAATCATCAGGCCTTATTGATAAAAAAGACGACCCGATCAAAGGAAATTATATTTTACAGACAGGATTTCGTAACCTTGATACCGGTTCATCTATAAAAATCACTCCTGATGCTGTGATATATTTGGCTGATGGTGATAAAAACATTATTGTGGATTCAAAAGCATCAATAGTAAATTATCTTGAGTATATAAATGCTGAAGACAAGGACGAGGCAAGTATTTTTAGTAAAAAATTCTATCAGGATACATTGGATAGAATAAAAGAATTAGAAAATAAGTATACAAATTTAGAAGGCTTGAATACGCCTGATTTTGCACTTTTATTTATTCCCTTTGAAGCCTGCATGGGGCTTGTTTATGCTAACAATCAGCTTATTGAAGAAGCAAGCAGACGAAATGTTATAATAGTGGGGCCATCAACATTGCTTGCTACTCTTCGCACCATAAATTATGCTTGGATGAACAAAAACCAGGCAAATAATATAAAAGAAATTTTAAAAACAGGAGAAGGTATTTATTCTAAATGTCAAACCTTGATTTCAAAAATGGAAGGATTATCAAGTAATTTTGATACTTTAAGAAAAGGCTTTGATAATGTTTTTACTTCTTTGCAAGGGCGTGGCGGGCTTTTTGGCCAAATTGCAAAATTTAAAGATTTAGGATTTAACCCATCAAATCCTATTGATGAAAAATATCTACAGGATTTTGAAACACCTTTGCTTTCCAAAATACAAGAATAGCCTTGATGGATATTATGAAATCAGCTGTCTGATATTGCCATTTTGCGGGATGTTTTCTAACTTTTATTATTAAATGTAACGTTTTGTAAAAAAAGTTGACACAACATGCCCTTTTAAAGCAAACATTTTTCTTGAGGAGAATTATATAGGTGTAAACTCCTCTATAAACTCCGTAATACTAATTCTATCCATCACGGCGATATCTTTAAATTTCATTTTGAAAAATAAAGAAAGCCGTTTTTTTTATGGTTAAAATTTTAAGTTGTTTCTTTTGAGTGTAAATATCAATATCCTTGTAAATCTTTAATAGCTGATGGGATGTGATTTAGAAGGTTTGATGCCAAAACACTATATTCGCTTAATGCTCCTGAGGCAAGTTCTCCTGCTCTTCCATGTAGGTATACAGCTAAATGTGCTGCCTCTAAAAGTTTTAGTCCTTGTGCAGCAAATCCTGAAATCATTCCGGTTAAAACATCTCCGCTTCCGCCTTTTGAAAGTGCTGAATTTCCAGTAGGATTAATGTATACATCTGGCTCCATAGGGCTTGCAATGACGGTTTCTTTTCCTTTTAACACCACAATGCAGCCTAAAAAATCTGCTGCAAGGCCTGCTGCCTTTATTCTATCTTCTTGGATTTCTTCTACACTTATATCCATAAGTCTTGATAATTCCAAGGGATGCGGTGTTATAATAGAATTTTCAGGAATTGGCATATTGCTTGCGCTTGCAAGTGCATTAATTGCATCTGCATCAATAACAAATGGCATCTGTGCGCTAATATTTTTATTTAAAAATTTTAAAATAAAATCCTTTGCAGGTTTTTCTGTTGTGAGTCCACAGCCGATGGAAACTACCTTATATTTTGAAATATCTTTTAAATATTTTAAACTATCTTTTGAAACAGTAAATTTATCTGATGTCCCGAGGTTTAAAAAAGTGATATCTGGTGTATTTGATGCAACTATAGACAATGTATTGCTTTCTGTTGCAAGACATAATAGACCTGCCCCTGCTTTTAGTGCAGACAGTGAACTTAATAGTGCAGCACCAGGGTAATTTATAGAGCCTGCGATATTTAAAATGGAGCCGTAAGTGCCTTTATTTGAATTTGAATACCTTATTGGAAGCAGATTTCTAACGTATTCTTTTGTGATTATTGTACTTTTGCGCTCGATTTCCTTTGTTTCTTTTTTCTTAAAAAACATAAATCCTCTTAT
The DNA here is from genome assembly GCA_910587815.1 of Candidatus Gastranaerophilales bacterium. Lineage (GTDB taxonomy): Bacteria > Cyanobacteriota > Vampirovibrionia > Gastranaerophilales > Gastranaerophilaceae > MGBC122484. The sequence continues at coordinate 43,954 of CAJUNK010000001.1, forward strand.
TTTCTTATCCCCTAAGGCCGCCAAGCTGACGTACAGCTTCATAGGCGCCTATTGCAACGCTGTTTGAAAGGTTCAGGCTGCGTGTTTGCTTTCGCATTGGTATTGTGGTACAGCAACTTTTAAATTTTTCTAGTATATTTTCAGGAATTCCCCTTGATTCGGGGCCAAATACCAAAAAATCTCCTTCATTATAAGTTATATCTGTGTATTTTACATCCGTCTTTGTGGTGAAAAGATGAACTTTTTTTATGAATTCATCTTTTTTAAACATATTTTCAAATTCTTCAAAGTCAATTATATGTTCTATTTCCACCTTATCCCAATAATCAAGGCCGCTTCTTTTTAGATATTTATCGCTCATAGAAAAGCCAAGACGCCCTATAAAATACAGTTTTGCCCCAATGCAGGCACAAAGCCTTGCCACATTTCCTGCATTTTGCGGGATTTCAGGCTCAAACATTACAATATTAATCATATTTATTAATCTTTCAAAAATCTTTTAGATTCAAATATAACGGGCAGCCCCCTTAAAACACAGAATATAACTGCAATATAGGTGCAAATTAGGCCGATTATATAAACTGTGTGATTTGAATTAAATGAAAGATGACCTGCGATTAACAATACAAAAGCAGCAGCCTTGCATACAGCGTATGTGAAGCGTGAAAAATTTGATGCTACAATGAATTTAGCAATTTTTCCCTGCATCATTGTTTTTTCACCAAATGGTGTAAAGCCTTTTTCCAGTGCCAAGGAGCGCAGTGAATCTGTAATAATTCCGCGTGTAAGGACGATAATTGGCACCAATACGCTAATCCAACCTAATGATGCAAACACAATCCAGTAAAGGTTTTCAACGATTCTATCGCCCATAATATCTAAAACGGCCCCAAGCTTTGAAGATTCATTAAATTTTCTTGCAACATATCCATCTAGTCCGTCAAACCACATAACAAAAATGGTTAGAATAAGTGAAACAAGGGCATATTGGTTTCCTAAAAATAATAATCCCATTGCAATAAATGCAAGAAAAATCCTTGAAAGTGTAATGATATTTGCCATTTTTATTCCCTCTCTGTTAATTCTTTATTGATAATAATTGCAGCTTCTTCTACGCAGTGTTTTGAGGAAAGAAGTGTTTCAACCTCATCAAAACCGCTTCTTTGAAGCATTTTAGCCTTTTCGCTGTCTAAAATATTTAAAATTTCATTTGCTATCTTTTCAGGTTTTGCATTAAACATTAAAAATTCAGGCACAATATCTTTTCCTGTAATAATATTTACAAGGCAAGCTTTTTTGATTGAGCGTACCAAAAGGTATATAAGATAGAAAAATAAAGGCCCTTTGTATGCAATAATCATAGGCGTTTTATAAAGTGCTGCTTCTAGTGCCACTGTGCCTGATGTTAAAATTAAAGCATCCGAAACGCTCATCAATGCATGGTTTTCACCATCTATAATTTTATAATCACATTTAAATGCATCGGATTTTAAATTGCTTGCATGAGAAAAAACAAACTGTACATCGTTTCTTGATTTTTCAATAATTTTTACCGCTTTCAGGAAAATTTTGAATAAAAATTTAATTTCAAACATTCTTGAACCAGGGAAAATTGAAACCAGTTTTTTATTTAAATCAAGGTTGTGGCGTTTGAAAAATTCAATTTTATGGGCTTTTTCTGGTAATTCTTTAATTAAAGGATGACCCACATATTCATTTTTAATATTGTATTCATCATACATTTTTCCTTCAAAAGGAAATATTGTAAGCACTTTATCTATATATTTTTTAACAGTTTTGATGCGCCATTTTCTTGATGCCCAAATTTGGGGTGGAATAAAATAAAAAGTTTTAATTCCAGCTTTTTTCAAGTGCTTTGCAATTGAAAGATTAAAAGCGCCGTAATCTACTAATAATACTAAATCTGGCTTAAAAGTATTTTTTAGATAATTTACAATATTTAGCCCCAAAAAAAGATGGTTAATAACAACAGAAGGTGTAAGGCCCATAGCACCCATTTTATTGTGGTTATGAAACAATTTTATTCCTGTTTTTTGAAGGTTTTCACTGCCCACAGCCTCTATTTCAAGGTTTGGATTTATAGCTAAAAGTTCACGCACAACACCGCTTGCATGTTTATCACCTGATGCTTCTCCTGTTATTATAAAAACCTTTTTTTTCATCTCCCTTATACCGTATCTATGCTGTTTTTATACTGCCATAATTACCATATTATTTTTATCGGCGTATTTTACCATTTCATCTTGGTTTACAATAATTGTTTCTCCTGCTTCAAGGGCTAAAACTGATGCTCCATAATGTTTCATAACCCTTAAAGTTTTTAGGCCTACTGTTGGGATATCAAATCTTTTATCCTGGTTTGGTTTTGCAACCTTTACAACGACTGCTTTACCTTGGCGGGCTAGTTTTGCACCTCTTTTAATGCATTTATCTGTGCCTTCAATAGCTTCTACTGCCATTATCATTTTATCTTTCATTACAACAGATTGGCCTATATCAAGTTTACCCATCTCTTTTGCAATTTTAAAACCGTATTCAACATCGCACATTTGTGTTTCATTTGGATGAAGTTTTGTCATCACACCCTTTTGCACCATAAGACTTTTTATAAAAATTGTTTGGTCTAAAATTGTGATGCCAATATCTTCCATTTCTTTTACGATTTTTAACATGATAGCGTCATCATTGAGTTTTGGTGCTTCTTTTAAAAACTCAATTGCCAATGGTTCAAGTTTTGGACGCTTCAAAAGCATAGTTTTTGAAACTTTGCCAAGAAAGGTTAATTGTTTAATCCCTTCATCAATAAGAGCTTGTTTGATGCTGTTTACCTGGCCAAAGCCAAAGGATAAAACTTTTGAACAATATTTTGTAAGTTCTTTATAATTATCTCCTGATAAGGATATTGCAATAACTTCAAAACCGTTTTCTTTTGCAGCCTGAGCCATTTTTACAGGTAAAAGTCCATCTCCAGCCACAAGGCATTGTTTATTTTCTAATGTAATATTCATAATTAAGGCATAAACTCCATTTTATCGTCACTATTTCCGCCTGAAATGCTTGTTTTAACATTTCCTGTGGCGTTAAATTCTTTTGGATTCATTGTCATTGTAATGACATCTGCTTCTACTGTGCTTGCGTTTTGGGTAATTTTTGACCGGCCAGTAAACACAACTTTGTTTGGTTTTCCGGTTGCGTTATCTATAAAAACCTGTGCCTTTGGTCCTGATGCAAGGTAATCTTTATATTTTATGTTTACATTTCCGCCAGCTATCATGTTATTTGAATTTTTGTTGTATTGTTGATATCTTGCTTTTACATGTAATCTTGAACCGTCTTCAAATGTAATATCTGTACTTGTATTGCCAGACATTTGATATTCTTGCGTTTTAGGTTTGTATTCAAATTTATTACCCTTTAAAATGTTGCTCTTTTCTTTCATCACAACATTTCCTATAAGTTTTAAATTGTGAATTTCGCCGCCTTTATCTATGATGGCACTTGCAGAATCTGAAAATGTTTCAACATCTTGATAATGAACAATAACAGAACCATTTGCTTGCATCAATTTAGTTACTGTATTGTATTCTTGAATATCTGATGTGATTGTTATGACAGGTTGTCTGTCTTTCATCATAATAGATTGAGTATGGCCTTCAGCGCGAAGAGTTTTATTTATTAAAGAGACTTTCATAATGTTTGCTTTAATTTCATGCTTTTTGTTGTCTTTATCCTGAAAAGCGTATGGATTATCAAAGAACACTGCAAGAGAAGGTTTTTTGGACTTTGGTTCCAAATCAAGTTCTGCCCGCGGGCTTTTTACCATAACATCGCCAATTGAAACTTTAACATCTCCTGAAAAATATCCTTTGTTCTTATCAACATTAATTTGCTGTTGTGCTGCTTCTATGACAACATCAGCACATAGTGCAGCTCCCATTGTTAAAGCTATTGATATAAATGTAATAGATATTTTTTTTATTAATTTCATTTTTGTTTTGCCCCCAAGCTTAAATTAAACTTTTCTTTAGTGTTATTTTCGGTATTTTCAATGGCTTTTTTATCATATATTGATGATTTGCAGTTTCCTTCAATTTTGAAATTTGTAAAATCATAGTTAAATACAGCTTTATCGCTTGTGGCTAAAAATTGTTCCTTGCTTTGAACCACAATGTTGCCTGATGCTACTATGTCTTCATCTCGGCCTTTCCAAACAATTTTATCTGCCCGGATTGAATATCCTTCTTTTGAAACAATTAAAGTGTCGCCTTCAAGTGTAATTATTTTTTCGTCTTCTTTGTATGTTCCACGGTTGGATTCAGCACTTAATACAACCTCATTTTCTTTATTATAAAAATTTCCAGTTGCATTTTCCAAAATAATAAGACCTGTAGAACTATCGTAACTGCCTTTTTTGGCATAAAGTTCCCAATATACTTTTTCGTCTTTGGTTTCTGTTAAAATGAGGTTGCCAACAGAAATTCGTCTTGATTTTACATCATCAGATACAGAATTTGATCTGATATCTTTTGTTACTATCCATGACCAAATAAAACCAAAAAGACATATTCCAAAAACTGCTAAAAAGACGATTGCGTATACTTTTTTCTTGTCTATCATGATGAATTAATTCTAGCATAAAGACTAAATTACTAATACTTGTGTGTAAAAATATATTACAAAAACTCCGGTAAAAATTTTTACCGGAGTTTATTTATTAAATAGTTAACATTTGATGGTATTATTGTTCTGGTTGTTCTGGTTGTTCTGGTTGTTCTGGTTGTTCTGGTTGTTCTGCTTTGCCTTCTTTAATTTTATTAAATAAAAGACCAGCGCCAGCACCAAGTGCTACACCAGCAGCAGCTAAGCCAGCAGCCCATTTTATTTGTGTATTTTTTAATGCTTTTCCTGCTTTATCTACAGTATCAGCAAGTTCTTTGCCTTTGCCTTCTTTGAATTCTTTAACCATTTTTTCAACACCAGCTTTAAGCTTTTTGTTTTCGTCTTTATTTATGAATTCTAGAGCAGCTTTTCTTTTTGCTTCTAATGATTTTTCTTTAGCGATTTCAATAGCTTTTTGAGCGGCATCTTTAGCTTTATCTGTAGCATCAGAAGCTAATTCTTTTTTAGCTTTTATAGCAGCAGCAACTTTTTCTTCCGCAGCTTTTACGCTATCCTGTTCTACAATAAATGCCTTAGTTTTTTCTATTCCATCAGCATAGTGTTTGGTGTTTCCAACAAATTTATCTCTTTCTTCAGCAAATTTAACAACTGCTTGTTTGTATTCAGTAGCAGCTGGTCTTTTGTTGGCAACCGCAACACCTGCACCTGCACCGATACCTAAACCGGCAGCAGCACCTAAACCAACAGGTAAAGCTTGTGTTTTGTCCACGTTCATGTTAACTTCCTTTCATTTTATTGATATTTGTAAATTGATTATCGTTCCTACACACAAAAAACATGTAAATAATTAAATTTGTTATAACACCATTGTAAATTTTATTAAATTATATCAAAACCCGCATTGTTATGGCAAATCTTGCTGTTTACATTTCTTAATAATTGAAATATTTAAACCAAAACCCTAGTATTTAATGACACTTAAAAGTAACATCTTTTTATTTAATATACAAAAAACATTAAAAGTTGTAACAGATTGTAATACAAGTTTCAATTAGCCTATATGAGATTTGTGGTTTTTTATGTTGAATAAAACCAAAATTGATATTTGATGAAAAATAGAAGACTTGGTTTGGTGTATTGCACTTGGGCTATGTATAATTTTTACTTATCAGCTATATTTTTTGTTCCAATAAATTTTGTGGCTAATTGTAAATGTAATGAAAAATCTTTGTAAAATTTTAACACTTGAAATTTTATTTTCAGCGTTTAATAATGGGGTATACAAATAAATATCGCGGGATGGAGCAGTCTGGTAGCTCGTCGGGCTCATAAGACTCATTTAAAATTTGGTTCCTTGCTTGCCCCTGTACAATAATGTAAGTGTTATTGGCGTTTATAGAATACTTGGTTTTTTGCTTTAAATTGTAGGGAAAACCTACAATAATTGTAGGTCAATTTGTGTTCAATTTTCTTTTTATTTTCTTTCATTTTTATTCCCCCGTTTTTGCTATTTATGCGGTATAAGTTCATCGGGAATTTCTTTTTCGCTGTTGTTAAAGATTTTCTTAAACCTATTCCCGCTACCGTTTACAACATCTTTTAATTTTTCAGGGCTTACGTGTGTATAAGTATCCAAAGTAATACCTATTGAACTATGCCCCAGATAATCCGAAATAAGTTTTATATTAATATCATCTTCAAAAAGTCTTGTAGCGTAAGAATGCCTTAAATCATGTATTCTAAAATGTCCTATGCCAAGCTCATCAAGTTTATTATTTAAAAATTCCCTAAAAACAGTGTCACAAATAAAATACCCGTCATCCTTACAAAACACTAAATCTAAATCCCGCCTGTATTTTGGACCAGATTTCATTTTATTTACAGCCTGTTTATATTTTATATGTTTAAGCAGTTGAATAACTTCATCATAAACGGGCAATATTCTATTTGAATGTTTGGTTTTTGTTGATTTTAAAATTTCAGGCTTAAATTTGCGTTTTGAATTTTTATCATCATTAGGTACAGACTGCAATTGACGGTCAATTTTTATTGTTTTCTTATCCATATCAACATTTTTCCACTGAAGTCCCAAGCCCTCACCAAGCCTTAGTCCTGTCATTAGAAAGAAAATTACTAGAAAATCCATAGTAGTAGCATTATCAAGACAGGATTTTATAATTTTTTCATAATCATCAGATGATAAAGCATTTGTTTGTTTTTTAGGACGTTTTGGCAACACTACCTTTTCATTGGGATTTTTATCAATCAAATCATTATTATAGGCAAATTTTAGCATTCTGTTCATAACTGTATAAATATTCTTAACCGTTTTAGGGTCAAGTGTTCCGCCTCTGCCGTTACTTTTCTTCAAGCATTCGTTATAAAATCTTGTCAGTTTTAAACCCGTAAGGTCTTTTAATCTTATATTTCCTATACCGGATATAATATGCTTATCTAAAATGCTTCTGTCATCACTAATTGTAGTAACTTTAACATGACCTGTAACAAAATTATCAAACCAACAATTTGCCCATTGTGCGACAGTCCAATATGCATTAACATCATCAGAATATATGCCCTCTTGCTCATTTCGCCATTTATTAGCCTTTGCAAGACATTCATCTTTTGATTTTGCCCAAAAATATTTATATTTGCGTTTTCCTGAATTATCAATATAGGAAATCCTGTAATCATAGCCGTTGCCGTTTTTAGAAAAACAACCTTCGCCGTTTTTTCGTCTTCCTCTAGCCATTTGCGCACCCCTTTTCCTGTGCTTCAGCTTGGCCATCACGAACAAACTTATAAAATGCGTATTCGCTGATATTTAACTCTCTAATAGCGACAGATGATTTAATTTCACGTTTTTGCCATTTTCTGTAAACTTCATCAAAATTAGCAGGTTTAGCAACTTGTTTTCTGCCTTTGTATTTACCCTGCATTTTAGCAACTGCAATGCCGTCGCGCTGTCTTTCCAAAAGATTTGCACGTTCAAATTCATAAATGGCAGCTAAAAAAGTTATCATCAATTTACCGAAATTTGTTGATGTATCAATGTTTTCTTTGATACTTTTTAGTGCAACCTCTTTATTTGTAAGGTATTCAACAATATCAAGCAAATCTTTTGTATTGCGCGCAAGGCGGGATAAATCTTTAACATAAACGGTGTCCCCTGCTCTAACATAATCAAGCATAGCTTGAAGTTCCGGGCGTTTAGCGTTTTTACCACTTATTTTTTCTTCAAAAACCTTGTCTATACCAACATTTTTCAATAATTCTTTTTGACTTTCAGTGTTCTGCTCAATGGAACTAACCCTGATATACCCGACGTTTTGTCCTTTGGTCACCATTCTGTTCATAGTAAAATCTCCTTTTTACTTGTTTGTAGGATGACGAGTGTTTGAAGTAAAGACTTCACCACTGAAATGACTGAAAAATCAAATTCTAAGTCTATTCAGGGAGTTTTAAATACCAAAATTTCGCCTGTTTAGAGTATACCCAAACACGTGATAAAACTTAATCAAATTTGATTAAGTATCTTCCTATTTAACTCCCAAGATAAAATGTAAATTATATTTAAATGCTAGTCAAAACTAGTCTCAAAAGTTTATTATCTGGTTAAGTTAACGATGTATTTCGTCATCCAACTACTAACATCTGAACCCTTGTTTTAGTAACCATGGCATCTGGTTCTCCACTGCCGGGGCGTTTATCCATTCGCTAACGTCGAAAAGCTTCTTATAATTTACTCCTGTATGATATCAATTTAACAGATATTTGTCAAGAAAAATATCGGCAAAACCCTTATTATTGTTGAATTTATGTTATACAATAAATTTTTAACAAGGTGGATACTTGCTCTACATCTGCATTCTAAAAAATATACATTGTGAAGAAATATTGCAAGTATTATAAAATTTTTGTTTGGGCCTCACCTTCCTCTCTTTTTCTATCTATATAAGCCTTAAGCTTCGACAAGTTCAAAAAGCTTTTAACATCTGAAATTCGATATAATCATCAGGCAAATAGTGCAAATTTTATTTATTTCTTACCAAGTGCGTTATTTTATTGTGGTTAAATTTTGATTTTGATATGACTAAAACCTACATAATGACAACAATTTCGATATAATCATCAAATATTTTATGCTTTATTAAATCTTATAGTTTTATATAGGGCATTTTTGTATAAACTAAAATATTCATATTTTTATTTTCCTTTCCCCGCACCCCGCGGGGTTAATTTAACACCTATTACGGCGGCTCCATTCTCTAATTTTAAAAGTTGTTCTTGTTTTTTACATTCTTTGGGAGTGTTAATTTTAGGCTTCTTTTTATGTTTAAATAAAAAATATTGCCATTCATTGTCTTTTTTGTTTTCTTTTTTGGGCTCATCTTTGTAATCAAACAAAGATACAATTATTGCAAATAAAATCATAGCAATAAATATACAAAGCAAGATTTTATTTTCAAATAAAAAAGTTATGATTATAGAAACAGAAATGATAGCTATTAACGGAAAACAACCATAATCTCCTGTAATTTTATTGCCTCCGTACAAATAAACTAAAACCAAAAGAGCTAATAAATCCAAATATAACCTCTTTTATGAATTAATAAAATTATCAACACCATTGTATTTTTCTATAAAAAAATTATACAGTCTTTTTATACCGTTAATATATGCTCCAGCAGACCCTTTTGGATTTTTTATAATCTTTCCGTTCTTTTGCTGTGTCAAAATTTCGTCTTGAAAATTTTTTATATCTTCCAAGCTTTTAAATAAATCAAAAAAATCTGTTTTAAATAAATGCTGATGTCTAAATACATAAAAAGCATCTCCTAAATATGTATCGATTGTACTTTTTGCCGTATTTGGATATTTGCTAATTAAATAGTTTTTAAATTCATGTTTTAAACTTTTAATCTTTTCGGAAGCATTACTATAATTATTTTTTATCTGCCGGTTTTGTTCTGTTTTTATTACCGCCATTTTAATATTTTTATTAAAATCACAATAAACCGCAATAGGGCATTTAGCACATTTTGGACTTGCTGAACATATATTTCCATACCCCTCGGCACAAAAATGCCACAAAAGAAAATCAATATAGGCTTTGGAAAATCCTGTATAATTCGATAATTTCTCTGCAACTTGTATTACTTCTTGCTCTGCGCCTGTATCTGGAATTAATCCCATTCTTTTAAATATTCTTATTAAATGAACGTCGGGTTTTATTTCGTCAATACCAATATTTCTCAAATATTCCATAGCCAACGGAAAACCTGTCTGCTTTAATTTATAAGAACCTTCCTTGTTGGATAATAAGAATGCAATAGCTTTTGGCTTTAGTCTTGTGACAAACGCATCAAGAGCACCATATTCTTTCTCAATTTTTTCTAAAATTTCAATATTATATTTCAAGGATTGCATTTGTGCATTTAAAGACCTGCCGCCAAGTTTATAGGATTTCAATCTATCTACAAAGTATTCGTAACCAGTGTCTTTAATTTTTTCTTTATCAAAATTAAAAAATATTTCGTTTATTAGTCCTATATTCCTGTGTACATATTTCCAATTTCTCGACCCGCTTAATTGAGAAAATATTAAACCTTTTAAATGTTCTTCAAAACTAAATATTTTACCGTTTTTTCTTGCTTCAACTGCCTCTAAAATAGTTGTGTCAATATCTTCAACCCTATTTTTCAAATATTCATCAAGAATATTGAACATTTTTCTGTAATCTTTTTTCATACCTTGAGAATACCAAAGCAAACTGGGTGTGTCAACAGTTTAATTTTGTTCTTTTGGTTGAGTTCACAATCTAACATGAAAAAAGGTGCATTATGGCAGATATCAAAAAGCTATTAGGAACAAAAATCAGTCAAATACGTAAAGAAAAAGGGTTTTCGCAAATACAATTTGCCGAAATGCTTGGTGTATCAACAAATGCTCTAAGTATTATTGAAACAGGCAATGGATTTTTGACCGCCGAAACATTAGAAAAAATCTTAGAGGGGTTAAATCTAGAACCTGATGAATTATTTTCTTTCGGCGGAAATAAAACCGATGAAGAATTATATCAAAACATTCTAAAGAATTTAGAAACAATTAAGAGTGATAGGACAAAGCTTGCAACCATAGATAACATTTTAAAAACACTACTGTAAAATTCATCTCTACGGTTTAATTTTTTACAGGTAATTTTATACCTCACCACCCTAAAACATTTCATCATTCGCCCGAGAACAGTTTCATTCTTAATATACTCTTAATATTGTTTATAAAGAATTGCTTAATTCAACTTTTTATCATAAATTGAATTAAAAGGAGTAATTTTAATGGAACTAAACATTGCATTGCCAGAACCTAATCAAGATTTAGATAATCTTAATAAGTCAATAAGGGCTTTTTCCAATACTATTGAACAACAAAAGGATAATGAACAATTAAAGACACTTTTAAACAGGTCTGAGATTATTTTAAAAACCTTAATACAAAAAATGGAAAAAACTCAAGCAGAGTTTTTTACTAACCAACTTTTTAAAGAATTAAATACACAAATAATTAACATAAACAATAATATAGTTAATTATCTAAATACTAGGAATGAGAACTACAAAATTCAAGCAAATTCTCACATTGATGTAATCATAAACATTATGCCAAGATTATGTTTCAATGATAAAGAAACAATAAAAGAGTCTTTATCAGTTACCGTTGGCAACTACAAAAAAACTTTATCCAATTTGCAAGCAAAAATTAAAGACTATGAAATAAATATTGCAAACAATACTGAAAAAATTAAACAATTAAATGATAAAATTGCGCAACAACAAAGCATTATTAATGGTTTTTCTCAACAATTTAACGATAGCCAGCTAAAAAATAGTACTACGTTTACAGAAAAAATTACAGAATTTAATGAAAAAAATGCCGACAATCAAGAAAAAATTAAAACTGATTGGAATAACACTAAACATGGCATAAAAAGAGAATGGGAGGAAATAGCAGAAGTTGTTGATAAGTATGCTGCTCAGAAAAAAGAAGAATGGACTAGTATAAAAAATGAATACGACAGCAATTTTGATGATTTAAGAAATAACCTTACGGATAAAGCAAACATAACATTGGTTGAAATCAAAAAACGAAAGCAAGAAATTGAACAACTATATGGATTGGTTGGAAAGACTGTTTCATGTGGCGAGTATAAAAAATATGCTGATGGAGAAACTGTTATGATTTGGGTTCTTTACGGCTTAGCATTTTTAATTATGCTTGCAATTTCTGGCTTTATGGCATTCATTGCTTATCAAGATTTTAAAATTAATCAAACAATTAATTGGCTAAATATGCTTGCACGCCTACCTGTTGCGCTTATCCTTTATGCTCCAGCATTTTATCTAGCTATGGAAGCCAAAAAAAGACATAACCACCAAATTGAATTAAGAGATTTTGAAATTAAAATTTCAAGTATTGACCCATATTTAAAAAATATAGACCTTGTTGAATCCGAAAGAGAAATTGAAGAAAATAATGAAAAAGTTTCTGCAAAAGATATTAAGCTTGAATTAGCAAAAGAATTCTTCTCAAGAAAAAAAACAACTAAGAAGGATGAAAATATAATAATTCCTAAAGAAGTAATTGATATAATTGGACAAATATCTAAAATATGTAATCCAAATAAGGATAAATAACTCAAAATGGGTTCAAGCACCGAAAAAAATTCTACAGCCGAAATCTTGTATCCTCTTCCACCAAACCAATTTTAAACCACAAAAGGGGCTATGGGGGGTTAAATATCTTATTTTACCCATTCTGAAAGTTTTTTATTTGGACTTTCTATTTTAGGATATAATCCATTTATTTTTAATTTATCTACAGGAATAGTATTGAATGAAATTCTTTTATATTTTTTTGACAATATTGTGCCGCTTTTATTCAAGCATTCAATTAATAAGATAATACAAACTATTGAATCATCAACGCAAGTTGCAAAAATATTTCTTAATTCATACCACTTGCTATAATAACCGTCAAATGCAGTTTTTCTAATATCATCTTCGGAAATACAAACATGTTCATTTAATTGCTTTATTACTTCATTTATATTCATTAAGCTTTCCCTGCAGCTTACAATCAAGTTGAAAATATTCATATTTACATCTGCAAGTATTTTCAACTTTTCTTCATTTATAGGAAACAGACAATCCGACACTATTATTTTTTTGCTACAAAACTTAAACTGGTTAAATTTATCTTTAATATTTTCTATCTTAACATTTAAAACTTGCGAAAAAGTTGTGAATTGTACTTTTTCTAGTAGTTTCATTTCTGAAATTACATTTTCATTACAGATAAATTGTTTTTTTAATTGATATAAAGAATCTAACAATGCAAATAAAATAGAATTCGCATATGCGATATATTGTATATCCAATTTGTAATCATTAAATTCTTTATTCCTCTGATTTATAGCACTGCCACAAAACGCACCAAAACCAGCTGCAAACAGAGGTATTAAAGCGCTTGATAGTAAATTCAAAACAGGATGTGCATCATAATTAATATGAACAATAAAATCCAGTGTCATAATTTGATTATATAATACAAAGTCATAATTACAAATATGTCGGTAGCTCGTTGGCTCATAAGGCTTATTTTAAATTGGGTTTCTTGCTTGGTATAATAAGTGTTATTGGCATTTATAGAATACTTTAATAAAATATTGTTTGCTAAATATCTTTTTCGCTGTCGCCGAATTATAAAGATTTTTAGTGCAGAATTAACTGCAAATACCATTCCTGCTTATTGCAAATTTAGTATAATTCTCCACCTAAACAAATCAAGCTAAAACTTTTTATCCCGCTCACTATATTTTTTAAAATTATTTTCTCGCCCCATTATTACAATTATCCCTACAATTAATTGTAGGGATAAACTAAAAAATCTTTGAAAATTTTAACACTTGAAATTTTATTTTCAGCGTTTAATAATAGTTGTGTCGAGGGAGTTTCCCTCGGTTCAAAATTAAATATCGCGGGATGGAGCAGTCTGGTAGCTCGTCGGGCTCATAACCCGAAGGTCGTTGGTTCAAATCCAGCTCCCGCAACCAATTAGATAAAGGCTTTTAGGAATTTCCTAAAAGCCTTTTTATTGTCATTGTTCAATTTTGTTTCAAGAATTTGTGTATTTTAACGGACGAAAGTATTATGTATGGTTAAAATGATTATTACCCCAAATTGAACTTTACATTCGGGGGTTTAGTGGTCGGAAGTGTCGAAAAATAATCATTTCGAAAGTCCTAAAAGGTCATCCAACTGTCGTTTTTCTGTCTAAAGATTGTCTTTTGTTTTTATGTAAGTAATGGTGAAATTCTACAATTAAATGCAAGGGTGAATAAGTTGAACCCATGAAAGATTTTATGAAAATTTATGATGTTTGCTATAAGAATTTTCAAGCCTGCGTAAAAATAAATAAAGCAGATTCTGTTATAATGTTTGGATGGAATAAAAAATGCATCCATAAAACAACCTTTTTAGTGCTCAACAAGGTTTCTAACGATATACTTAAAATAAGTAATCTTTGTAATAAATTATTATTTCTTAATGATAGTCTAAACTAATTAACCGATATTTGTACCTTTTGTTCTAGCTCATTAAGATTTTTCTTATCTATATTTTTAAATATTAGTCTTTGGTTATTGAAATCAAATAACTTTTCAAACAAATTATATAAAGGATTCATAAGGGTTTTATTTTTTCTTGCACTGTATTTATTACTAGAATCCTTGTTTATTGAAATTAATTTTATGTCGGCTCTTGAACAACTATATGTTGATATTTTTATTTTGAGGCGAATAGTTTGGAATACAATATAACATTGTATTTATAAATTGTTCAATATGTTTAAAATATATATTTAGCCTTGGTTTTATCTATTGTAATTATACTGTTATGAATAATAAAATAATTATCAACTTGCCCTTAGGGTTTTGGGGTGGGAATTTAAATACATTAAATGTTGAGCTTCAATGCATAGTTTTTGAGCATCGCGGTATATTGTTTTTTAATTTAAATACATTAAATGTTGAGCTTCAATACCAATAGCCTTTGAACCTTGCACCTTTTTTACCAATTTAAATACATTAAATGTTGAGCTTCAATATAAAATTATTAAATAGGAGGAATTAAAATGCCTAAATTTAAATACATTAAATGTTGAGCTTCAATCCGACCGCCATAGCAGAAACCGGTTCAGGTTTTCCATTTAAATACATTAAATGTTGAGCTTCAATTGGCTTGTTTTGGCCCAGGCGGCCCCAATTTTCATATTTAAATACATTAAATGTTGAGCTTCAATCAAAAATGCCTGGATGAGATGGCAAATTATCCGCTATTTAAATACATTAAATGTTGAGCTTCAATTTAACAGCTGGATTGTACTCATCAAGCGTTTTTTGATTTAAATACATTAAATGTTGAGCTTCAATTTAACAGCTGGATTGTACTCATCAAGCGTTTTTTGATTTAAATACATTAAATGTTGAGCTTCAATCTCGTAACTTCAAATGTTACATCTCCACTCCAGCTATTTAAATACATTAAATGTTGAGCTTCAATCAAGGCACTACGGATACTAAAGTAGATAAAACTGCATTTAAATACATTAAATGTTGAGCTTCAATTTTTCGTGGTTATACTTTAAAGGTATTCTATTGTGGATTTAAATACATTAAATGTTGAGCTTCAATATGGTTCTGCTGTTCGTGCTCATTGTCATTCGCGATTTAAATACATTAAATGTTGAGCTTCAATAATAAATTTTTATCTGGAACAAAAAGCAAAAGTAAATTTAAATACATTAAATGTTGAGCTTCAATAAGCAACTGACGGGGCGGTCTTGGATGCAAAGCATTTAAATACATTAAATGTTGAGCTTCAATTTTTCGTGGTTATACTTTAAAGGTATTCTATTGTGGATTTAAATACATTAAATGTTGAGCTTCAATGGGTCGTTCGTATCCATTAGTTTACTTTGTCCTTGTATTTAAATACATTAAATGTTGAGCTTCAATTATTTGTGCTGCTATTATTGTTTGCCTTCTCAAATTATTTAAATACATTAAATGTTGAGCTTCAATTTTTAATTGCTCCAGGCAATCTTCACAGACATTTAAATTTAAATACATTAAATGTTGAGCTTCAATGTGCCCATTTGCCTTTTGAATGTTTGCAATAGGTTATTTAAATACATTAAATGTTGAGCTTCAATAAATAGCCTCTAATAACTCTCTATCGGTCATTTTATTTAAATACATTAAATGTTGAGCTTCAATCTCCGCATTCAACCAAGTTACATTCTTATCATCTTTATTTAAATACATTAAATGTTGAGCTTCAATATTTATTGGCATTTGTACAAAGAGTACATATATCTATTTAAATACATTAAATGTTGAGCTTCAATCTGATGATTATTTTAGTGACTGTGATTCAGAATAATTTAAATACATTAAATGTTGAGCTTCAATCAAACCATTTAAAATCAATTCTAACCCTGTTATTATTTAAATACATTAAATGTTGAGCTTCAATCTATTCTGCATGGTTGGCTGTTTGCATGCTTACACAATTTAAATACATTAAATGTTGAGCTTCAATATTCAATCACGCTTGTTATTTGCACGACTTACCGCAATTTAAATACATTAAATGTTGAGCTTCAATGTATTATATTTTTATCGGCTTCATATCTAAAACGCATTTAAATACATTAAATGTTGAGCTTCAATTATGCAGGCACAGCACGCTGTGGAAGAAGGCTAGCTTATTTAAATACATTAAATGTTGAGCTTCAATTTTAATTCCGATTTTGCGTGTTCGTACTCATCTTATTTAAATACATTAAATGTTGAGCTTCAATTTAAAGGAAAACAAAAGATGATTAAGCATTATTGATTTAAATACATTAAATGTTGAGCTTCAATTTTCTTGCTCGTTTAAATTCATAAGCCATTTTTTCATTTAAATACATTAAATGTTGAGCTTCAATGTGGAAGCCCTTAACGAGCTTGCCACACGTGATTTTAATTTAAATACATTAAATGTTGAGCTTCAATCTCAAGTGTATTAATAGTTCCATAAATTGCCTCTGAATTTAAATACATTAAATGTTGAGCTTCAATCTTAAATGCGGTCTTTATTTTTATGTAAAAAATTATATTTAAATACATTAAATGTTGAGCTTCAATGGTAATTCTTCAATTTGCCTGATTGTACATTCTCCAATTTAAATACATTAAATGTTGAGCTTCAATTTTTCATTTTCTATTAGCTTTTCTGCTTACTTTTATTTAAATACATTAAATGTTGAGCTTCAATTTTTGTGTATCTTTTTTGCTCATTTTCTGTACAAAAATTTAAATACATTAAATGTTGAGCTTCAATCCGCCATTTATTAATCTGTTCAGGTGTTTTATTTATTTAAATACATTAAATGTTGAGCTTCAATTTTCCTGCATCTAAACCTGTAATAGTACCACCTACATTTAAATACATTAAATGTTGAGCTTCAATTCATCCGGAGCCTCAAACATATCGGCTTTGATTATATTTAAATACATTAAATGTTGAGCTTCAATTTACTTCTTCCATCCGTTCAGGGTCTAAATAAACCGATTTAAATACATTAAATGTTGAGCTTCAATTGCGGATGTTTTCTACGCACTATCTCTAATAATTTTATTTAAATACATTAAATGTTGAGCTTCAATGCAGATTATATCTGTATTTTTCATTTTATCATAAATCCGAATTCCTATATGTTTATTTACACTTGGGGTTAATTTTTCCAGGCGATTATTTTTTTAAAGGATTAAAAATTTTTATCTTATTTTTTCTTATGCTGCAAGGGTTTTTGGTGTTTTTAATTATTTTGTACTTGGAAACTTCCGACAAAAACCTAGAAAATTATAAAGCGCCCGTAAGTCTATAAAAAATCCAAAAATATTACAAGAAAATGCCTTCTGTATCTTTGCCTTTATTTCCCAATATTTTTTCCTCAAAAACATACTGGCCTTGCAATAAAATAAAGCATACAAAATCAGCTTCCGGGTTGATGATCTTTTTTAATTCTGTCTCTAATCTTTTAACCTGAGATGGGGAGATTTCTCCACGAAAAACGGAATATTGATAATGGTTTAGATATTTTTTACATATTTTAAAAACTTTTTGAACTCTTTTTTCTTCCACATCATAAAAAATAAACGCATAATTACAATTCATCACAAATATCCTTTATTCTATTGCTTTTCTTTTAAAGAAAAAGGCACAAAGTCTTTATCTTCTAAAATTTCCTTAATAAGTTTATACGCATCATATTTTATTGATGTTAAAAGTGACACCTTTCTTTTTAGTTGTTTATTTTCTATAGTTTGTGAAAATCGCTCTTCTAGGGCAGAAATAAAAATCTTTTTTCCTGTTTCATTTAGTAAACAATAATTTAATTTTTTATCAAAATGTTTTTCAACGCTTAATTTTCTATTATTCACGCAATCAAAGATTGTTTTATAAACAATTATGGGCTTGAAAGCTTCGCATAAATCAAGACAAAGAGAAAACCTTGATTCTCCAGGGGAATGCAAAAAGCTTATAGATTGATTTAAATGGGTTTGATATATTTGGCTAATTGTTTTGGTGTATAAAATTGTATTACCAAAAGAAATCAGTGCATTTATAGGATTATCAGGCGGTCTTTTTACACGTTTATTCATAACAAAATCATTTCTTAAAAAATATTTAAATTGTTCATAAAAACCATTCCAAATTTTTGCTTCTATCAGCATTATTTCATTTATTGTATTAATATTCTCTAATTCCTGCGGTATTTCATTTTTTATAAGGTCTAAATACGGTTTTAATTCTGAACAATCATGTCTGTAGTAATGATACAATACTTCATGGATGTTTATAGCAATACCCCTTACTATCGCTTTTGCAATTTTTTCTCTTTTTGTTTCACAAGCCTTTACCTGTTTTATTGTTAGCTTTCCGCTGATATATTTATCTCTTGGATAAAAGGTTCCTGAATAGCCTTCGTAATGATTAAACAGATGCAGCGTAATTCCGTTTTTGGATAAAAAATCTATTAGTTTTGTGTTAAAACTAATCTCATCAAGACAATAGATTTCATCTATATTTTCAACGGGAATGTAATTATTTCCGTTTTCATTTTTAAAGTTTATTGAATTGTCTTTTCTTTCAAGAGTTCCCTTGCTAAATAAAAATTTTGTTGACATGTTTTTTCTAAACCTCAAATATTACAATATGAATAATATGCACAATTTCGGCATTTATTTGTGCGGACAAAATCAGGAACCTTTTCTTGATTTAATAGTTCTATCGTTAGTTCCTTGATATGGTTAAGTTCTTTTTCTGTTTCTTTGTCTAAAATATAGATATGGGTTTTTCTTGATTTTGTTTTTTTCTCAATAATTTCCAAGCGGCCTTTTCTATCAATTCCTTTTCGTTTTAATTTTTGCAGATAAAAAAGGATTTGAAATTTGCAAGCGTTAATATCTGCATCACTTTTTTTAATTTCAATTAAATATTCGTCTGAAATTTTATCTATTTTAATATTATCAATTTCAATTTCCTGGGTTTGTTTTTCTTCATGGATTGCTTTTCCAAGTTTAACAAGTTCACTATTATCCTCAAGGTTTATTCTGTGAGCAAATAACCAGCATTGCCGTTTGCAATGCATATAGTAGTTAATTATTGTTCCGGTTAAATTTTCTTCTCTAAAATCATAGAAATTCATAGTTTATTTTATCGTGCCCTCCTTCAAATGAAGCTCTGTCAAATTTTCCATCTTTAGTAAAGAATTGTTTTCCATCTTCAAAATAATAAATATCGCCAATTAAATCGTTATAATTTTGATTAAGTTTTCTAACTGAATATATAAAATATGACAATTTTTCATTTAGTTCAGAAATTTTAATTTGTTTTTTTGCGTATGGCATTTTAAAATCATTAAGCAATTCTTTATATTTCTGCCATATTTCTCCACCTGATATTATTCTTTTTTCTGTTTTTATTTCTCTGTTTAAAAAAACCGTATAACATCCATCTTCTTTTAATAATTTTAACCTTTCTTTTATTTCTTCAAAATCAAGAATCTGCAAAGTATTTTTCCTAAATTCTTCAAAATTTTGTAATGTGTTTCTTTTTGATTCATCCTCAAGTTTTTCAAGGATTTTTTTATAAAACATTCCAAAATCCTTATTTAAAAGATATTTTCTAACATTGTTGTTTTCAAGTGTTAATTCATTGCGCTTGTCATTTTTATAAATTTTTGTCATATCATCAAGGTTGAAAAAATACACAATGCAATTTTGTTTTTTACAAGAACGATTTATTCTTCCCATAAATTGTTCTTCTGCATCAAGGATTGATATGTCTTTAAAACCGATATCAAAATCAATATCAACACCTGCTTCAATAACCTGTGTGGCAAATAAAATTACATTGTAATTACGTTTAGGATTTTTTATTTCTTTTATAATTTCAGTCCTTGTATAAAGGTTGTCATCACCATTTAACAATAATAATGATTTTGAATTAATGTTATCATATTTATCCTTAAAAGATTTGAAAAATTCAAGAGAACGCTTTTTGTTGATAAATTCAACAAGCACATCTTGTTTTGATTTGTATTGTTTAAAAATTTGTTCTTGAAGGATGTTTATTTTTTCATCTTCATTGGCATTTTTAAATTCTTCTATTAAATCAAAATTAGGCTGGACACGATTTTTAAAATAAGGACAGTTAAAATATTTATTTCTGTCTAAAATTAAATCTTGAAAAATATTTTCATTTTGTATATTTGGGATAAGTTTATCTATTTTTGGCAAGGTTGCAGACATAATGATAATTTTGATGTTTAAAAGCGCTGAAAATCTTTGCAGAAAAATTGCAATTTCTTTCCAAATAGAATTTTTATAAGATTGAATCTCATCAAGAATAATAACGCTATTTGCAAGTTGACATAATGGAAAATGAGATTCTCTGCCTGTTCCAAAGAGCCAATCAAATAATTTAACATGGGTTGTCACAACCATTGGATAGTGTAAAAATTGCCTTCCCATGAGAATTGAAGTATAGTCAAGGTCTTTTATGGTTTGTCCGTTTTTATCTTTTATTTTGTCATCTTGTTCGTCTTCTTTATAAATGGGTGTAATTGAATTTATGATGCCAATTTCTTGTTCTGCTGTTGTCTTGTTTTGGAAAGATTTTAATAATGTATCTTTAGTTTGTTCAACAAGTGTATTAAACGGGAAAACATAAAAGATTTTATTAATGTTTGGACATTTTTTAACTATTTGTAATGATAAATTAATTGCTGTATTTGTTTTGCCGCTTCCTGTGGGTGCTTCAAGATAAAAAAGATTTTTATCAATATTTTTAAGCAGGTTTTCTTCAGCCTCTAAAAACATTTCGCTTCTTGCTTCGTTAATATCTATAAAATCTTTTTGCTTTCTATGTTTTGAATATTTTTGTATGTTTTGGTAAGTTTCAGTTTGAGAAAAAGGTCCAAAAAACTTGTTTATATCAACAATAACTCCAAAATCTTCCGGGGTTTTAGCTTCAAATCCGTTCATATATTCTGAGGTTGCATAAAAATCTGATGAAACGAGCAGGGAATATAATAATTTTGAATAAATATATAAATCTATGGTTTTTAATTTTTCTTTATTTTCCTGTTCAGATATTTTATTTTTTGTATATGTCTTAACGTTGCTTAGTATTTTTTCTTTGTTCATTACAGAAAAATCAATAGAAATATCCTTCAATAAATCTGAATATATGCTATAAAAATTATCTGCATCACAAAATTTTTCCAAAAAATCTTCAAAACTTTTTAAATACCCATGGTGTTTGCTTATTATATATGAATTAATGAATAAAAAAGGCAAAAAATCATTTTTATTGTCTTTGTTTTTAATAATATCAAGATATTTGCTGAAATATAAACTTGCAGAAGATGGGGAATGTTCGGGATTTTTGTTTTGAGACTTTTTGAATTCTTTATTTTTCATCTTTATGGATTGAAAATCCGTATTTGCTTTTCCAATATCATGTAAATAAATGGTATCAAAAAACATTTGGTTCCATAAATAAAAATCATCAGAATTGCATTCAAAAAAGCTTTCTCCAATTTTTTGAATTATAGTTTCAAGGTGTTGGATTTTAATAATTTTTTTTGCATAATCAAGTGCTAAAGACGAGTGTTCTTCAAGGGTTTCATTGGCTTTTGATATGCCGTTTTTATGTGCATAGTATTTTTTATCATTATTTAAATATTGTGCAATTGACATATTCACCTTAAAAGAATGCTATATTTATATCTTTGCAAGAATAAATATCTTCAAAACTATTCAATATTACTTTATAATTAGTAAATACAAATTTTTCTAAAATATATTGATTATCAGCTCCATCAAGGGCGATAGGAAGTCTTTCTGTATATTTAAAATAATTAGTTTCATCTTCCCAAGCGTTGTTATCTTGTTCTGTTTTATCAATTTTATTTGCAAAAACCATAGAAACAATTTTTGAACAGTTTTGAACTTTTTCTAAATCAACAATTTCGATATTCGTTATATTTGCAAAGTGGTCATTTTTCCCAAGATATGGAATGAAAACAAATTCCCGATTTAAAAATCTTTGTTTCAGGTCTTCTGCCGCTTTGCTTTCATCTAGCAATATAAAAATTTCCCAAGCCGGATTTTCAAGCCATTGTTCTGTTACAATAAGGTTGCCACCTTCTTCTTGTGAAGCGTAACCAACGCTATTGTTAAATTTTTGCTTTTTTACAGAAAATGTAGGTTCTTTTGGAATGACAGAAATCTTTATATCCTTTAATTCTTCATAAAATTCAGGAAATTCAAGAATATCTGATTGTTTTTCTTTGATTTGTTTATCATTATGGGTTTTTTGTTGATTATAGCCGCTAAAGCCGCAAATTGCACCTAAAATTCCTAATAATGCAGGTTTATGAATATGTGAATATGTAAAATAACAATGCACATTCACATCAGGCCTTTTAAAAATGGCTGTTTTTCCGCTTAAATTAAATTTTAAAGCTTGCATTATTTAACCTCGTCTTGGGTAAAAATATTCATCATTTTTACATTTTGAATATCTGCTGAAATAATTGTGGTGTAAGGATTATAATATATTTCAACAGATTGGATTTTATCTTTCACATCATCTAATATTTTGTCAAATTTAAGTTCAATTGTATCTTTCGCTTTTTCATCTTCAGATTTTTTGAAGAATACATATTGGGCTAAATCGGGCAAATAAGTATTTTTATCCGTTTCAATAAAAACCGCAAATTCATTTTCGCATCCAATTTTACTGTTTGTATTAAATGATGTTGCAGAAGTTAGCGCAGCTTCTTTAAATTTTGCATAATCTTCTTCTGTGTATCCTTCTGTTACGCCCATTTCAACAAAATCTGCGTATGCATCAGGGTTTATTGCAAAATGATAAGCATAGTGTGCCTCATTGCTTGCAATCTTTGTGCCTAATGTGGATTGGTCAGCATCTTCTTTTGTTCCATCTCTAAATGGGGATAAAATTTGTTGTTCTTCTGTTTTGGATTCATCGTATTTGTTGAATCCTTGTGCAATTTGAACAGCACCTGTGATTCCTATATTATTATCAGATTCCGCAAATGTTGCGCCGAAATTTTTAACATCAATAGCAGAAAAGAGATTTTTTAACACTTCATTACTGTTCTTTTGCTGTTTTAAATCTTTTACATCAAATATGTATTCATAACGCTCCTTTAATGAACGGGGACGGAGTTTATTGTCTTTTTCATCAGTTTTAAAGGACTTGATATAAAGAACTTTTTCGCCTGCACTTTGCCACATTTTTTTCATTGGATATTTCAATGCTTTGTCGCTTCCAAAAATTTTTCCATCAGAAATGCTTTTAGGATTACCTTCAAAATCAGCATTCCAATTAGCCATTATGGATTTAATTCCAATTACACCATAAACTCTTTTATTCATTATCTTCTCCTTCTTCTTTTTTATAAATTAAAGATTGATATAAATATCCGCCAATTAACATGTCAAAGTTGATTTCATTTTTTGCTTCATAACGGCTTATCATTCCATACAGGTTATTAAATCTTAATGAATTGTTTTGAATTGCATAGGCATATTTTTCAAACATTCTTTTTAGGGCTTCTTTCAGCTTTGCATTTGTTCTGCATTGCAATATTGGTGATATCAGGGAATGACTTTTCTTTGTGGTTTTGTTTTTGCTTATAAAATAATTTGCAGCCTGACCTACTGCAAAATAATATTCTTCATCATTTTCAATTTCATCGTTTATTTTGCTATTGATTTTTTTATCAAGCACCTCGACTATGGTTTTAATTTTTTCACTCATATTTTTTTCCTTATTATTAAAATAATCAATTAATGCCATCCTAAGATTATACTGTTCTCTTGCTTTTGGAATATAAAAATTTTCAATAGTGTTTTTTATTATTTCCATTGAAAATTTTTCAAAAGTATTTTTTAAATTTTCCTGTTTTCCTAAATAAAACCAATCTGCCCACAGTTTCCTTGTTTTTAGCAGAATATTTTTAAGTTTTCCTGAATCATTTTTGATTTTTATATCTTTTGCATCAGTAAAATAATTACTTTCAAGCCATTTGCTGTATAAAATTTCACTGATAACGGGAATTAATTCGTTTAAAGAGGTATATTTTTTATAATTTAAGTTTTGCTGAATTTTATCCGAATATTCAATATTTAAAATATTGTCAACTTTGATGGAAACTTTATCATTTCTTTTATCAACATTTAAAAATTCAAGTATTTCACATTCTTTTTGGGCCTTCATAATCCGCATAAAATATCCACAAATATCTTTTTGTGGATATGCTTTGCTTCCAAATGCTTGAACACCATCTTCTGTAAAATAAAGATAATATTTTTTATTATCAAACAAATTCATAAGATAATCAAAAAACAATTTTTGGAATAAAATATCGTCTTGCGAGATAGCAAAAGGTAAATTGCTTTTTCTTGATTTATTTTTAAGATACGGTTTTTTATCATTTAAACCCATATTATTATTTGGCAATCCAAAAACAGAATTGTTTTTTGAATAATTATATTTATTGGCATTGTATATGTTTGCAAGAATATATCGGTTACTTTCTTTTTTGTATTCTGTGATATCTATATCAAAAAATACTGCAAGCCTGCCTTTTTGATTTTTAACATTAAGGTTTTTTATAAATTGTTTAATTTTGTCTTTAGCCTTATCTGCCAAAGTATTGTCTGTTTTTCCATATTTTGTTTCATAATCAATATATAATTTTCTTTTATCTGTATCTGAATTTTCACTAAATTTTAAAATTTTTGAATAATACCCGTCAATTATTGATTCTGTGATTTTTTCTTCAATATTTTCTTTTTTTACAATGAAAGAAAATATATTGTTAGAAAAAATATTCTTATCAGCAACTGCTTTATTAGAATCTAAATACATGCTTAAATATTCAAGTTTAGCAAATTTACGATATAAATCTGTTTGTTTGTCTGCATTTTTATCAACTTCAAGAGAGTCTTTTATGTTTCCTGTTTCTATATCAAGAAGGTAATATGTACCTACGGTTAAAGAATAACTATCTGTTATAAATGAAATTTCATCTCCATTTGGGTAATCTTTTTTATAAAGTTCAATTTCTTTTTTTAGAATTTCAATACAATCTTTTAGCATAAATGCTCCTATATTGTTTTAACATTCACATAACCAAAACCTCTTGCATTCATTTCAAGCAGGCCTGCTCCTATTATTGCTTTAGCCAGTTTTTGTGAACTTTCGTTTGGTGATATTTCAAATTCAAATTTATCGCATAAAAATTTTATCTTTTGATTACAATTATTATTGGATGATTTATTGTTAAATTCTCTTACTATTGGATAATTGTTAAGTCTTTTTGAATTAATTATAAAATCAACATCATCCGGTATTTTTTCATTTACAAGGGCAAGTTTTTTTCTTGCATTTTGTTCAATTCGCTTTAAAATATCGTCTATGGTGTGTGAATTTGCCCAATATCCGTCTTCAAATTTGCAAATAGCAGGAGTAACAGAATAAAGTTTCTTTACAATCGTATCAGGCAAAGTTCTATATTCAAAAGTTAAAGCCTGCATTTCTTCAGTTCTTATTTTTCCTAAATGAAGTTTGAAAAATTCCATTAAATTTTCATCTAAAGATCTTATCCTTACAGAATATACATTGCCTGCTGGATATTTGAAATCTTTATCTTTGGCATTTTTATCAAAGAATCCGTTAAAGACATAACCTTTTAATTTTCTTTCTTTGTGAAAAAGTTTCTTATCATCGGAAACTAAAAAGCTTTTATCAATGATTGCGGCAATTTTTTCTTGATAATTTTTATTGAAGATATCTTTCAATAAAAATAATTTTAATGTGCCCTCATATATTTTCATTTTATTCTCCATTTTATAAAGCTAAATCATACCATTGCGATGCATATCAAAGCAAGGATGTAACAAAAAGTGCATTGTATTAAAATATATTTACAATTTAAAGTTTGTTTTATAATTTAAAATGTAATTAAAAGGAATAAAAACCATGAAAGTATTATTATTAAACGGTTCACCGCATAAAGAAGGATGCACATATATTGCATTATCGGAAATTAAAAAAACACTTAATGAAGAAGGCATTGAGTCTGAAATTTATCAAATCGGGACCGATGCTATATCATCGTGCAGGGCTTGTTTTGCTTGCAGAAAAATAGGAAAATGCGTAATTAATGATAAAGTGAATGAATTTGTAGACCTTGCAGCAGATTATGATGGGTTTATTTTTGGTTCTCCTGTCCATTATGCAGCAGCAACAGGCGCCATTACCGCATTTTTAGATAGGGCATTTTTTGTAAGCAGTGCATCTGGGAAAAATGTTTTCACCCATAAACCGGGCGCTGCAATAGCAAGCGCAAGACGTGCAGGCACAACTGCTGCATTAGACCAATTAAATAAATATTTTACAATTACTCAAATGCCAATAATTTCAGGCAGATACTGGAATATGGTACATGGTAGCACGCCTGATGAAGTACAGCAAGATATAGAAGGTATGCAAAATATGAGATTTCTTGCCCGTAATATGGCCTATTGTCTAAAATGCATTGAGGCTGGTAAAAACGCAGGAATAATGGTGCCAAGGCAGGAAAATGTAGAGTACACTAATTTTATAAGATAGCTATCTATATGTATCTACTATTCGGCCAGGGGCCATTTGAGAAGTTTTTCTATACGCATTGATTGCTGTGTTGTGCAAATTTTTATCATGGATATCCGTGTTTTCTTTTAATAAATCAAGCACTTTGCCTGATTTATCGTTATGAGGGTATGACATGATTACAATATCTTTCCCTGTTTGATTAAAATCTAAAGTATCAGGCAGAGATTCTTTTATTTTCTTTGCCTGATTTAAATCTTTGCATTTAATTTTATATATACCGTTAAAATTTATGTTTGAAATATTCATATCTTTTTTTAAAATAATTTTGCCTATCTATTATAAAATAATCAAAGTTTTTATTTGTTAAATTTCACAATATAACTTCATAAAATTTAACACTTTTAAAATGTGTAATGATATCAATGTGTTGCAATGGTGTATAAATAACAAAATTAATTCAGGTTTAAAAAATTAGTTTCATAAAAAACACCAAGTTTATCTGCATATTTTTTCCAAAAGCTATCTATATAGCCTGCTGCATAGCCTGCATCATCAATGCTTTCCTGTAATTTTGAAAATTCATCCAAAAGCTCAAGTTTTTGTTTTTCTGTACCGTTGAATTCAAATTTTAAATATTTATATAAATCAACCAAATTCTCACAATCGGGGTCATCAATTTTATTCATCCAATTTACATATCCTGATAAATATTGATTTTTAAGCATATTTTTTACAGCACTATCGGATATTTTTTCTTTTCTAGTCTTTCTAAGTAAAGAATAATTGCCATTTGCATCAATGGCATACATTGTTTTTAGACCAGGATATTTATTCAGTGTTTCAAAATCACCGTAAGAAATAGGCATAGTATTGCCATAAGAGGTTTTTGGGTGGCTATGTATAACAGAAATATTATTTTTGGGATTTTTTGCAAGCCTTAAAATCTTATCACCACTAATTGATCCAGAATGTGCGCTGCACACTTTTGATGCCACTATTTTACCATTATTTATGATAACAGTACCCTCTTTTGGGTTTGCACCATTTATAGATTTCATAACAAAGTTTCTTGCATTGTTGAATGTTTTTTCATCTATTTTATCTTTAATAATACTTTCAGGAATTTGTAATGTTCTTTGAAATGTATCATCAGCAATGCTATCCAATGTTTTTGATTGGTGCAATAATTGTGGTTTTGGCCAATTTATTTTTGGGATTTTTATTCTGCCAAATGAAATATTGGAATTATTTTGTATAGAAAAATTTGTCATATATATAAAATAAAACAAATTGCTTAAAAAGTTGCGTAAAATCTGTAAGGCTGCGCATAAAAATACGGTGCTACACAAGCAACACCGTATCAAAAGATTAATTATTTCATATTAATGGCAAAGTGCCAATAATACACCTGCTGCTACAGCAGAACCAATTACGCCTGATACGTTTGGTCCCATAGCATGCATTAGAAGGTAATTATTTTGGTTGTATTCTAAGCCAACTTTGTTTACAACACGTGCTGCCATAGGTACTGCTGAAACACCTGCTGCGCCAATAAGAGGGTTGATTGGTGTTTTAGAGCATTTATTCATAATCTTACCGAATATAACACCCATTGCAGTAGCTAGACCAAATGCTACAATACCTAAAATTAAAATAAATAATGTTTGTATTGTAAGGAATTGCCCTGCTGAAAGCTTTGAACCAACAGATAAACCTAAGAAAATTGTAACAATATTAATAAGTTCATTTTGTAAAGTTTTTGATAATCTTTCTACAACGCCTGATTCTTTACATAAATTACCAAAAGCTAAAGCACCAATTAGAGGGCATGCATCTGGTAATAATAGTATGCAAAGTCCTAATACCAAAAGCGGGAATACGATTTTTTCTCTTTGAGAAACTTCTCTTAACTGTGTCATTTCTATTTGACGTTCAGCTTTTGTTGTAAGCAGTTTCATAATTGGTGGCTGGATTACAGGAACAAGTGCCATGTAAGAATATGCTGCAACTGCAATTGCACCTAATAATTCAGGAGCAAGTTTGCTTGTTACATAAATTGATGTAGGACCATCTGCACCACCTATGATACCGATTGATGCAGCCTGCGGCATTGTAAAACCAAATACACAAAGTGCAAGTAGCAATGCGCCAAAGATACCAAACTGTGCAGCGCCACCCAATAATGCAGTTTTAGGGTTTGCAATTAACGGGCCAAAATCTGTCATAGCACCTACGCCCATAAAGATAATCAAAGGAAAAATACCTTGATGAATACCTGCTTCATAGATTATTCCTAAAAAACCAGTAGGTTCTGCAATTCCAGCAAGCGGAATATTTGATAATAAACCGCCAAATGCAATTGGAACCAATAATAGTGGTTCAAATTGTTTTTTAATACCAAGCCACAATAGGAATAGACAAACTATTATCATAATTGGCGAACCGTACTGATATAAAATTTGTTCTGCGCCTGATAATTCAGGGTTTGGCGCTAATATCATATTGGCAATACCTGTTGATTGCCATAGGCTTTGTAAACTTTCCGTTAAATTCATTTATTTCAGCCCTCCTATTAACCCAGTGTTACCATAACCTGGCCATTTTTAACCTGGTCGCCTACGTTAACATCAATTGATGCCACAACACCTGCTTTTGGAGATTTGATTTCAGTTTCCATTTTCATAGCTTCTAAAACTAAAAGCACATCGCCTTCCTCAATAGAATCGCCTTCTGCAACATTAATTTTAAGAACAGCGCCTGGAAGTGCAGCTTTGATTGGTGTAGCATTGGAATCTGCAACACCTGCTTTTGCTTCTATGCCTTCTTTAACATTGATATCGTAGGTTTTTCCATTAACAACAGCCTTAGAGCCTTCAATTCTAACAGAATACTTTTTATTATTAACTGAAACTGTATATCCTTCAGGCTTTTCACCAGCTACGGAGCATTGTTTAACATCTGCATTTTTTCTAACACCGATTTGACCCTTGCCTTGTAGGAATAAAATACCTTTTTCTTTGCAGGCAGCTGCAATAAAGATATTTTCTTCTGTTTCATCTAAATTAGCATCTTTTAACATTTTTCTTGCTGCTTCAATACCTTTATTTGGGTCTTTATCATTTAAATCAACAACAAGTTCAGTTGTTGGCTGCAAGCCTAATTGTTCTGATGCCATTTTAACAAGTTCAGTATCTGGTTCACATGGAGTTTTGCCAAAATAGCCAAGAACCATTTTGCCGTAGCCTTCTGTGATTTTATTCCATTTTCCAAACATAACGTTTGAATATGCTTGTTGGAAATAGAATTGTGAAACAGGGGTAACACTTGTTGCGAAACCGCCTTTTTCAACAACTTCTTTCATTGCAGCAACCACTTCAGGGAATTTATCCATTGTGCTATTATCTCTCATCATTTGAGTGTTTGCAGTTAAAGCACCGCCAGGCAATGGAGAAGAAATAATAACAGGGTTAACTGCCATAGCTTCTGGAGGAAGGAAGTAGTCTTTCATTGCTTCTTTAAAGATTTCTTCTGTTTCTAAAATCTTTTCTACATCAATGCCAAGGTCGTATTCGCTGCCTTTTAGCGCATGCCACATAGAAACGATATCAGGTTGTGCAGTTCCGCCTGAAACAGGTTTCATAGAAAGGTCGATACCATCAGCACCGCCATCCAAAGCTGCCATATAAGCAGCTAAGCCTGTGCCTGCTGTTTCATGGCTGTGGAATCTGATGTGCATATCTTCGCCCAAAATTTCTCTTGTTCTTTTGATTGTTTCGTATACTTTTCTTGGGGCAGATGTACCTGATGCATCTTTAAAAGCAAGGCTGTCAAAAGGAATGCCTGCATCTAAAATATTTCTTAAAACTCTTTCATAAAAAGCAACATCATGTGCACCTTCACATCCTATTGGAAGTTCCATCATAGTGATTGTTACTTCATGTTTTAGGCCATTATCTTTGATGCATTGGCCTGAATAGATTAAATTATTTACATCGTTTAAGGCATCAAAGTTTCTGATTGTTGTCATGCCATGTTTTTTAAACATTTTAGCGTGCAAATTTATAATATCTCTTGGTTGAGAATCAAGACCAACAACATTTACGCCACGAGCCAGGGTTTGAAGATTGATATCAGGACCAACAGTTTTTCTGATTGTATCCATCATATCAAAAGCGTTTTCGTTGCAATAAAAGATTGGAGATTGAAATCTTGCTCCGCCGCCAACTTCAAAATGTTTTAAACCTGCTGCTACAGCAGATTCCAAGGCAGGAAGAAAGTCTTTTGTGAAAACCCTTGCCCCGTAAACTGATTGAAAACCGTCACGAAACGAGGTATCCATAACTTTGATTTGTTTTTTTGCCATTTTTTTATCCTCTTTTTTTGTATCACGTAATAACAACTAAACTTTTAATAATTCTGATGCTTCAGAATTCATGCCGTTTTTTAGAAAATCATCATATTCTTTTTTAAAATTGTAAAGAAATCTTTCTAAAAATTCATCTTTGTTAATATTTTTTTTGCTTTCAATTGATATAGAAGTTGCAGGAATATCAATATTTTTTACTTCTTCATTATCTAAATTTAAATTTATCCCTATTCCAACAATTACACCCTTGAATACATTCCCTATAAATACTGATTCTGCTAGAATTCCAGCTATTTTTTTGCTGTTTATTAAAATGTCATTTGGGTATTTAAATTGTGCTTTAATATTATATTCTTCAATTGTTTTTGCGCCGATATAACTTGTAAATCTTGTGAGTTCGTTTAAATGAGATATATTATCAGGTTTTAAAACTATTGAAATATAGATATTTCCACCATTTTTATCGGATGAAAACCATTTTCGCTCAAATTGGCCATGCCCCAATGTTTGAATATCTGCACTTATTACATCAAAATTGGCCAAATCTTCAAGATTTTTTCTTGCCCAAACACTTGTGGATTCTATCTCTTTGAAATTTATAATATTAAAACTATTTTCCATAATTATCTTAATTATATTTCAAACAAAAATTTTGTGAAATTAAAATAGAAGTTGTTAATATATTAAAAATAATTTTAAAAAAATACTTGAAATGAAAAAATTCTTATGTATAATAGAAATTGTCGAAAGGCGAAGCCGATAATTTAATAGTCAGTATGGGCGTTTAGCTCAGTTGGTAGAGCGCCTCCCTTACAAGGAGGATGTCGGGAGTTCGAGCCTCTCAACGCCCACCATTTATTAAGACCCCAAATAGGGGTCTTTTTTAGTAATATACTGATTTTTTATTTTTAGCTCCAAAGCCTTTCTATGATATAATCTTATTATTAATACTTTGGGGAGTTTAATGAAGAGGATTTTAATTACAGGCGGGGCCGGTTTTATTGGAAGCCACCTATCTGAAAGGCTTTTAAATGAAGGCAATGAGGTTATTTGCCTTGATAATTTTTTCACAGGTTCAAAGGATAATATCCGCCATTTGATTAGTAATAATCGTTTTGAACTTGTGCGGCATGATATTACAAAAGAATATTATGCAGAAGTGGATCAGATTTATAATTTAGCATGTCCTGCCAGTCCTCCGCATTACCAATACAATGCAATTAAAACCATAAAAACATCTGTTTTAGGCGCCATTAATACGCTTGGTCTTGCAAAAAGATGCAAAGCAACAATATTGCAGGCTTCTACAAGTGAAGTCTATGGTGATCCGATGGTGCATCCGCAAAAAGAAGATTATTGGGGAAACGTAAATCCTATCGGCATTAGAAGCTGCTATGATGAAGGGAAACGCTGTGCTGAAACACTTATGATGGATTATCACAGGCAAAATAAAGTAGATGTGCGCATTATAAGGATTTTTAATACATACGGGCCAAATATGGATGCAAACGATGGCAGAGTGGTTTCAAACTTTATAGTACAAGCTTTGCAAAACCACGATATCACAATTTATGGTGATGGCACCCAAACGCGTTCTTTCTGCTATGTGGATGATTTAGTGGATGGCATGATAAAAATGATGAACAATAAAGAAGGTTTTATTGGTCCTGTAAACCTTGGAAATCCATCAGAGCGAACAATTTTGAATTTTGCAGAATTAATTATAAAACTTACAAATTCTAATTCAAAAATCATTCATAAACCCCTCCCAAAAGATGACCCTACAAAAAGAAAACCAGATATTTCGCTTGCAAAAGAAAAATTAAACTGGGAGCCAAAGGTGGATATTGAAGAAGGTCTTTTAAAAACAATTAAATATTTTGAAAAGAAAATCGGAGAAAATAAATAATGAAAATATGCGTTATAGGAACAGGATATGTAGGCCTTGTGGCGGGTACTTGTCTTGCAGAGATGGGAAATGAGGTAATCTGTGTTGATAAAGATACAGAAAAACTTGCAAAACTTGAAAAAGGTATTGTACCAATTTATGAACCTGGTTTAGAAGAATTAATAAATGCAAATGTTCCTGAAGGCAGATTAAAATTTACAAATGATATGAAAATGGCTGTACAAGCTTCTTCCGTATGCTTTATTGCTGTTGGCACGCCCCAAGGGGATGATGGCGCTGCGGATTTATCTTATGTTTATGATGTGGCTTCAAGCATTGGCGAATATATGAATGATTACAAAGTAATTGTAGATAAATCTACAGTTCCTGTTGGTACGGCACAAAAAGTGACAGAAATTATAAAATCAAAAACAAATATTAACTTTGATGTGGTTTCAAATCCTGAATTTTTAAAACAAGGCGCTGCTGTGGATGATTTTCTAAAACCTGATAGGGTGGTTATCGGTTCAAATTCCCAAAAAGCAACAGAAATTATGCAGGAACTATACTCTCCATTTTTAAGGACAGGAAATCCTGTAATCATA
This sequence comes from Candidatus Gastranaerophilales bacterium, assembly GCA_910587815.1. GTDB lineage: Bacteria > Cyanobacteriota > Vampirovibrionia > Gastranaerophilales > Gastranaerophilaceae > MGBC122484. The sequence goes on from CAJUNK010000001.1 coordinate 77,761, forward strand.
ATGGATGTAAAATCTGCTGAAATGACAAAATATGCAGCAAATTCATTTTTAGCGGTAAAAATTTCTTATGCTAATGAAATTGCAAATATTTGCGAAAAAGTGGGTGCAGATGCTGAAATGGTTCGCATTGGAATGTGCTCTGATAAACGCATAGGCTCGCAGTTTTTATTTGCTGGGCTTGGTTATGGGGGCAGCTGTTTTCCAAAAGATGTAAAAGCTATGATTAAAACAGCAAAAATAAATGGCTGTACATCCTCTCTTTTAGAGGCAGCAGATGCTGTAAATAAAGAACAAAGAGTTTTATTTATAAATAAAATTTTGGAAAGATTTAACGGAGATGTTTCTGGTAAAACCTTTGCTGTATGGGGTCTTGCATTTAAGCCTAAAACAAATGATATGAGAGAAGCTCCAAGTATTACTATCATAAATGAGCTTTTAAAAAGAGGGGCAAAAGTTCAGGCGTATGACCCAAAAGCATTTGATTGCGCCCAAATGATTTTTCAAGATAAGATTGAATATTCAAAATCAGCCTATGATACACTTCAAAATGCAGATGCTATGCTGCTTTTGACAGAATGGAACGAGTTTCGCCGTCCAAACTTTGAAAAAATTAAAGAACTATTGAAACACCCTGTAATCTTTGATGGCAGAAACCAATATAACGGAAAAAGACTGATAGAAAAAGGTTTTGAGTACTATTGCATAGGAAAAAAGCTTGAAGTGCCTGTAGCTGTATAAAAGTTTCAAACTAAATAATTAATCTGCCGGACATCCTTTAATTAAAAAGGATGTCCGTTACTTTTTGCAATTTTTTACCGATTATTTTTACCATATCTGCGTATGGGGAGGTGTCACTTGTTTTTTGATCCGGATTTGCAAGGGCTGTTTCAAGTACATAAATATACATTGATATTTCAATAAGTTCAGTCTCTATTTCTTTGATATTTATTAATTTTTGTTCACACATTGTAATTATTTCCTACTTATATGGAAAATTATATACTATATAGTCATATTGTCAATATGAATACACATACAAGTGTAAAAAATGAATAATAAGTGTAAAATCCTACTTATGGGTATGAATGAAGATATAAAGACAGAAATAAAGATGCTCCTTTTAAAAAAATGCTGGACACAGGAAAAATTGGCGCAGGAGCTTGGAAAAAGGCTGAATAAAAAATATACGGGTAATAATCTGACTAAAAAATTACGTACCGAAACAATACAATACAGGGAAATTAAATTAATAGCAGATATTTTAGGATTTGATATTGAATTTAAAGACAGAGATTTAAAATAAAATCATTCTGTAATATTATCTATTACTTCAATTTCAGAAAAATCTGAAAGATAAGGTAAATGTTCTTTGTGGATAATTTCACCAGGCAGTAATACAGAAATTCCTGGAGGGCAAAGTGCTATTACTTCTGCTGATATACGCCCAATGGCATCTTCAATTTTTACAAGTTTTTTAGGAGCAAAATATGCATCTCTTGGGTTCATTACAGTTATTGGCTCCATTAAAGGCATATATTTTTTACCTTCAAGATGGCAAATATCAGGATATTCTCTGATAGATATTGCTTTTAGTGCTTTAATTAAATATTCAAATTCTTCTCTTGTGTTTCCAATATTTGAAAGAATTAATACCCCTTCATCAGAGGCAGATTCAATTTCAATATTAAAATCTAATTCTAAAATGGTCTCCAGGCGTTTTCCACTAAGACCTTTCATTTTAATGAAAATTTTTGTAACATCAAATTTTACACCATCATCTTCGCCAAGAACGGATAAATTTTTAATATTTTTAGCTTCGTGCCTAAAATATTTTGCATTTTCAATTGCTCTTTTAATGAGTTTTTGACCATTTTCACTGCTAAGATGAGCCCTTGCAGCATCAAGGCTTGCAAGCAAAAGAACAGATGGGCTTGTTGTATGTAAAAGTTTTAAGGCATGTTCAATTTTATGAATATCAAGTTTTGAATTTTTTGAAATATGCAATAAGGAGCTTTGCGTCATAGAGCCGCCTGTTTTATGCAAAGAATGTACAACGGCATCTGCGCCTAATTCAAGTGCAGATTTTGGCAATTCATCACTAAAATTCCATAAAGAACCGTGGGCTTCATCTACAATTAAAGGCACATTGTGTTTTTTGCATATTTCAGACATTTTTTTAATATCAGAAATCATACCTTCATAAGTTGGGTTTACCACCCAAACAAATTTTGTATTAGGTTTTAATTTTAATTGATATTCAAGTTCATCAGCTTCAATTGCCCCAAAAATAGACCAATTATCTAAAAGTTTTGGCATAAGCCATTTTGGATTGGCGCCTGATATCATCATACCTGTGATTACAGAACGATGTGAATTTCTTGCAACAATAATTTCGTCATTTGGTGAAACCACGCCAAAAGCTATTGCAAGGTTTGAAATTGTACTACCAGATGTTATAAAAAATGTTTTTTTAGAATTGTATGCAATGCTTGCAAGTTTCATAGCGTCTGCTATGGCGCCAGTTGCCGGGTGAAGAGTGCCAAGTGAATCAAACTCGTCTGTTGTGTCCAATAAAAGTGCGTCTTCTCCAATTAAATTTTGAAAACGTTTTAAAACACCTTCTCCCCTATTGTGCCCGGGAATGTGAAAACCAGTGCAAGGATTATTTTTATATTTTTCAAGAGCATCTAATAAAGGTGCAACAACATTATCATCTTTTGAAGCATTAGCATTTCTGTCATACAAGACATTTGCAGATAGAGCTATATCTTTTATGGTATTAGTTTTAAATGAAATATTTTTATTCAATTTTTTTGTTTCATCCTTTGGCCGGTAAAATACGTTATTAGCAGAATTTTATATATATTATTACACATAAAAAATAAAAAACATATTTTTTGCCTTGTGAGATTTGAAATGTTTCGAAATGTTTAGAAAAATTAAATTACATTATTTAAAAAAACTTTTATATGTGCTAGCAAAAAAAATTTATTCCATGTTTTATATTACAAAACGTCTTTTTGCCTAAAATCTAAAAAAATGCTACAATTAAAATAATAAACACAAATAAGGAACATGAAGGACAATAGGGTTTTACAAGCAAAAAGGTGAGAGGTAAAATAAACTATGGTCGACAATCGCTCGACGGGTTTTTTTGGTTTAACAGGTGGCTTTAATTTTAAATCCGGTGATGCGTCAGGCATGGCAAACAAAACGCAGGATGAAAAAATGGGGCAGGGCGGAGAGTATTTTGCCCAAGGTGAGCAAGAACCCGAAGAAGAAAGAAGAGAGAATAATACATTTGTAGACCGCTCGGCTCAGCTAAGAGGGGCTTTAGATTCACTTGCGCTTTTAAATGCATCTAGAATCAAAAAGTTCAACATCCACGAAAAAGACGAGGATGAAAAAGAAGAAGAAAAGAAAAAGAAAAAAACCAAAAAAGAGCTGACTCATCTTGTTGATGATTTTGAAAAAAAATAATTGATGGATTAGAATTGTTTTTATGAAATCACAGGCGCTAAAAACAAGAATCGCAAATATAAAAAAAGAAGAGTATTTTAATTTTGCAAATCTTCATTGTCATTCAAATATATCTGATGGCAGGGAAGATTTTGATACACTTGTAGAACAGGCTTTAAATAAGGGTCTGAAACATTTTTCTATTACAGACCACAACACAGTTGATGGGTATAAAAATTCAAAATATTCAAACAACCCTATTTTAATCAATGGGGTGGAATTTGATTGTTTTTATTCAACCACATTAATTCATATTTTGGGATATGGGATAGATATTAATAATTCTGAAATATTAAGTCTTTGTGCTAAAGATAAAAAGGATACAAAATATGATGTAGTGCGTTTATTGCATTTAAGACACCCAAAAAAAGTAATTGATGCCATTCATAAGGCAGGTGGTATTGCAGTATTTGCTCATCCTTGCTGTTCATCTGTTTTAAGTCTTGATGGTTTGGTTAAAAAATTAAAATCATTTGGTCTGGATGGAATTGAAACAAATTATCCTTATGCCAGACATCGCGGTATTATAAAGTTTCATTCAAGAAAAAAACCGTATAAGCTTGCCCAAAAATTTGATTTAATTCAAACTGGCGGAACTGATGAACACGGGACGCTTTTGTAAGAATAATTATCCAATTTTGATAAAAATTTTATCTGTATCCTGCAATTTTTGCATTTCTTGATTTTTCAACCCTAAGATACCACCAAGTGAAACATAGTGTGATGAATGGCAGCAAAATATTTGCCAATGCACCAGAAGCACAAGCATTTAATAATGTTGCCATTGCTTTATAAGCTTCAGTATGATTATATTGCATATAGAAAGTTTGGGTGAATATTAATGTTTTCAAAAAATAATCAATCAAAACGCCATATAAGCCTGTAATTACAACAATTAATATCCAAAATCCAATTGCTGAAAAATAATTTCTTGCAGTTAATTTTATAGATTTTACAATGCTTTCAAATGGTGTTAAATTGGGGCTTAAAACAAAAGATTGTATTGGAATTGTTGAAAATAGTGGCATTAATATTAAAAATGCAATTGTTACAAAAGCAATTGGTATAGTAAGCCCTGAAGTGCTTAAATTGTTTGCAATAGTATAAACAAATGCAATGCCTGTGATTGTTATTCCGATTATTATCCAAATAAAGCACAATATTAAAAGATAAGCTATATAATCAGATGCTCTTTTTTGGAAAACTTCTGTGTAGTATTTAAATTCCCGAACTGTTTCATTTTCAATTATTTGTTTTGAAATTAAAACAAGTCCGCCTGAAACTATTAAAAATCTCCAAAAACTGTGGCAAAATATTCCAATACCCAAAGGTGCTGTTATTAAAACTGCCGGTAAATATACACTTTCAGGGCTTGAAGCCATTAGAAACGGCGCAAACGCAAGATAAATGCCAATTAATTGGCCAAACACCGGATATAAAATATACATTAAAAATTGGGGCAATTTATAGAAAAATGTTGAAAGTGATTTATAGATTATTGTAAGGTTTGATGCGCTTTTTTTATACATTATAAAATACCTGTTTAATTGCCTATTGTATCAATAAAACAAGTATACCATTTTTTATTAAAAATAAAATACAAATTTTAAACTATGCGCAGATTACTTTGGTTTTGCAGATAGCTGTATTTAGAATAATATTCTTCAGGGTTGTCTTTTGCAGCTTTTATTGTTTCTTCAAGTTCTATAAATTTGCCTGCCAAATTAGGGTCAAACTGACTGCCTGAACATCTTTTTATTTCTTCAATGGCAACTTCATGTTCTAATGCTTTTCTGTATGAACGTGTTGATGTCATAGCATCATAAGTATCAGCTATTGCGACAATTCTAGATGAAAGGGGAATTTGTTCGCCTATAAGGCCGTCGGGATAGCCTTTTCCATCCCATCTTTCATGATGTGCCTTTAGCCAGCTTGAAATTCCTGCAAGTTTTTTTATACTTAAAATCATTTTTTCGGAATTATTTGGATGGGATTTCATCACAGCAAACTCTTCATCGGTTAATTTTCCTGGTTTACATAAAATACACTGCGGAATTGCTATTTTTCCTATATCATGCAAAAGCCCTGCTGTTTCAATTTCTTCTAATAATTTATCATCAAGACCAATTTCTTTAGCTAAAATTAGGGAATATAATGTTACTCTCAAGGAATGTCCATGAGTATAAGGGTCTTTTGAATCAAGGGCAGATGATATTGATTTTATTGTTTTATAGAATAATTCTTTTAAGTCTTTTAAAATTGCAGATTTTGAACTTGTTAAATTAAATTTATTTATTCCGATTTCTACAACCCTTGATAATTCTTCAGGTTCAAATGGTTTTAACATATATTGGAAAAGATTACATTTATTTACAGCATCAGACAGTATTTCAACATCAGCAAAACCTGTTAAAAGGATTTTTATTACATCCGGTGCTATATCATTTACTTTTTGTAAAAATTCGGTTCCTTCCATAACTGGCATTTTATGGTCTGAAACAATAAGAGAAATTTTATCGCGATTGTCTTCAAAAACTTTTAAACCTTCTAAACCGTTTTGTGCGGTTAAAATTTTATATTTTCTATGAAAGGTTCTTTTTAATAGCTGTAAATTATTGATTTCATCATCTACAAGCAGGATGGTGCTTGTATCGCATTGCATTTTTGAATACAAGATATCATCCATACCATCTATGAAAAATTCTTTTTCCAGATTAAGCATTAGAACCCTAGAATAAACGCCTTATACAAAATAGTCGATATTTATATAAATATCGGCAGTCTTTCTAAATACTTTAATCAATTTTTTACCCAAAATCAATAATTCAAATATATGAAGAATTTTTTTAGCCTGGGTTATTATATTTCTAAATATTATGTAAAATAGCTGCAATCTACGGTATTCATAAATTCATCATAAGATTCCGCATCGGCTCTGCATACTTCTATTTGCTGTTCAACTCTTTGTTGCTTTTGGTCATAGAATTTTTCATTAGCTTGAACCTGAGCCAGTTGGGTATCTAATTCTGCTTGGAATTTATTTTCAATATCTTTTCTCATATTCATCATTTCCATACGCATATCTGTTGTGATATCACCTTCAAACTGGGCATCAATGGCTTGAAGCTCGTTTTCTTTTCTATCAAGAATGCCACTTGTGATAGCAGATTGAATACGTTGGAAAGTTTGTTTATCATCCGAAATTTTTACAAGGGAAAGCTCAAGAATGCTTACCTGCATTTTTGCAAACAACCGTGCAAGATTTATAGTATTAAATGCTCTGTTTTTACCCATTTTAAGGTTGTCCTTGTAGTTTTATACGTTTTCTATATGTATAAAGTATTTTGATATATAAAAATTGCTTATATAGTATATACTTTATTAATAAAACTTTACATTATTGCTTTAACGCATCTTTTGGACACATAAATGTAAAGTATTGTAAATAAAAATGGCTTTTTTGAAATCATGACTTATTGAAAAACTTTATTAAAATATAAGGAAGCTAATCTTTAAAATTGAAGGAAAAGTGTAAGGAGGATTAATTGACTGTACAATTATTAAACAATCCGCCAATTAACCAAACTATAAAACCCGATAACGTGTCTAACACATACCAAAATCATATTTCGCAAGGAACTAATTCAACAACGCAAAATGGAAACAATATGCAAACGGGTTTTGTTTCCTCTCCGCCAGCACCCGCTGGATGTGGCTCAAATTTAAATGTGAGCGCTTAATTTAGGATAAATTTAATTTTTCTTTATCTTATTTAAAAACAATTTTTCTTTCAGTTGTAAATTATGCTTATTTTATGACATGTGCGGCCAAAAGCCGCACTTCTTTTTATAAAAATGGTACGCTAGTACTATTTTGCGCAAAAAAAGATGGTATTCATTTAAATAATATGGAATAAAAGCAGCTTGCTAATTTATTCAAAATCAAAAAGTTCTTTAATATTTATTTGAAGCGTTTGGGCGTTTAAAAATAATAATTCAAGACTAGGACGCTTAATCCCAATTTCAATATGATAATTATTTAAGAAAAACATAGAACATTTTCTTTTATGCTATAATCGCCTTATGCTTTTTGTGATAGATATCGGAAATACAAATACAAATATTGGGGTTTTTTGTGATGATACACTCCTTACAAATTGGAATGTTGCATCAGATTTAAAAAGAACCCAGGATGAATATGGCATATTAATTTTAAGTCTTATAAATTCTATAAAAGGAAATCTGGATCCTAAAATTACCCCAAAAAATGCAATAATATCCACAGTTGTGCCACCTTTAGGGGAAACATTCAAAACAGCTTTGAAAAAATATTTAAATATAGATGCAGTTTTGGTTTCGTATAAATCAAAACTGCCGTTTAAAATTGCCCTAAAAGAACCAAAAGAGCTTGGTGCAGATAGAATTGCAAATGCAGCAGCAGCAGTAAAAATATATAAATTACCTGCAATTGTTATAGATTTTGGCACAGCAACCACTTTTGATATTGTAAATCAAGATAAAAATTTTGTGGGCGGTATAATTACGCCAGGTCTTAAAATTCAGGCAAATTCTTTGAGTAGTTTTACATCAAAATTGCCAAAGGTAAAAATTGAAGCTCCAAAAGATGCCATAGGCAAAGATACAATATCTGCAATGCTTTCAGGCATAGTAAAAGGTCATGCTTGTATGATAGATGGGATGATAAAACTTTGCGAAAAAGAGCTTAATCAAAAAGCTACAATTATTGCAACAGGCGGTTTTTCAAGTGTATTGTTCTCTAGTATGGAAAGAGAATTTGACTATATAAATAAAGACTTGACGCTTTTTGGGCTGAAATATTTATATGATTTAAATAATTAATATAAGGAAATAAAGATGGAAAAGATTACGTTAAAGATTGAAAAATTACCTCATTGTGTGGGTTTGCCTGAATATAAAACAGAAGGTGCGGCAGGCATGGATATTATGGCATCAAACATGGAGCCTGTTACCTTAAAACCGTTGGAGCGTGCGCTTATTCCATCAGGCATAAAGATTGAACTTCCAAGAGGATATGAAGCGCAAATTCGCCCAAGAAGCGGCCTTGCAATAAAAAGTGGTATTACACTTTCAAATTGTGTAGGTACAATTGATGAAGATTACAGAGGCGAAGTATGCGTGGGACTTATAAACCTTTCAAATGAAGATTTTACAATAAAAAGGGGCGATAGAATAGCACAAATGCTTATAGCTCCTGTTGTTCGCGCTGAAATTGTTTTGGGTGAATTAACCGAAACAAAACGCGGCGAGGGTGGTTTTGGCTCCACCGGGGTGTAAATTTCATTTTATTACGAATGATATAAAAGACTTTTGCGGGGAAGCTGATAAGCTTACAGAAATAATAAAGGCGCAAAATTTATCCCAAAAGGATTCTGTAAATTTTGTGCGTAAAAATTTTAACAAAACAATTCTGAATGAATTTTGTTTTATTTGTGATTTGTCTATTGAATATAAAAAGATGCTTGATAGCAAGGTTTCTTGTGTAAAATTGTCATTAGATAGTTTGATTAAAAATAAAATTAATAATCCTGATATCCAAAATGATGATTATGCAAAGCTTTCATTTATAATCAAGACAGCAAATATCTGTGTACCTGACAAAATAAGACATATAAAAGTTTTTAAAATATTTAAAGAAATCAATAATAAGATTTATGAAGTAATTATAAAGACAACACAAAATGGCGAAGAAAATTTTTTTAGTTTCATTTCATATAAGCAACAAAAGAAGAATAAAAAATAAAAAGCAGCAATGATTGTGAGGACTGGAATTATCCCTCTGTCGCCTGTTGGCTCGGTATCCAGATTTACCGTATCATAACTGCTTACTTTTATTATAACCTGTTTTTGCTGTTTTTCAATATATTTTAGATGAATTACAGCATTGTTTTTCTTAGTTCTTCACCTGATTTTGGGCTTAGATACGCTGGTGCTATATCAAAAACAGTCTTGCAGCCATAGCATCCTTCTTTTGCCATTTTGTATGCTGCTCTAGCATAAGCTATAAGTACACTTGATGTGAATTCGGGGTTTGAATCAAGTTTTAGATTATATTCTATAATATGGTCATTTTCTTTATTTAGGCCTGTTTTACCGCATCTAAATACAAAACCGCCATGAGGAATACCTGAATGATTTTTCTTTAATTCATCTTCAGATATAAAATGTACGGTTGTATTATAATCTGCGAAATAGTTTGGCATATTAACAATTTCTGCTTCCACTTTTTTTGCATCTGCGCCTTCTTTTAATACAACATAACATTCTCTTGTGTGTTTTTCACGTGTTGAAAGTTCGGGATTTTTGCAATTTTTAACCGCATCTAATGCAGATTCCACAGGAATAGTGTATTGTTTTGCATCTTTTACGCCTTCAATTCTTCTTATCGCATCTGAATGCCCCTGGCTGACGCCCTTTCCCCAAAATGTATAATCCTTGCCATCAGGAAGGATTGCATTTGCATACATTCTGTTTAAAGAAAAAAGCCCTGGGTCCCAGCCCACTGATATTATGCCGACATTGCCACCTTCTTTTGCAGCTTTATCTACATTTTCAAAATGTTCAGGAATTTTTGCGTGGGTATCAAAACTATCTACCACATTGAATATTTTAGCGTATTTTGGTGTTTGTACGGGTAAATCTGTGGCACTACCGCCGCAAAGAATTAAAACATCAATTTTATCTTTCCAGTTTTCAATTTCTGAAGCGTTTAAAACCTTTGCTGTTTTTGAATTTATCTTTAAATCTTCAGGGTTTCTTCTTGTAAAAACTGCTGCAAGCTCCATATCAGGGTTTTGCAATACCGCAGCTTCAACGCCTCTGCCTAAATTCCCGTATCCTAATATTCCAAGTTTTATCATTTAAATACCTCATTATTTATATAATCATGCTTTTGCTTAAATATCTTTCGCCATTTTGAAAAGCTTTTATAAAGCTATATCAATCCTTGTGATTTCATTGCCTTTGCAATTTTTCTAAATGCAGCAATGTTTGCACCTGCAACATAATTATTGCCAAAACCATATTCTTCTGCCGCTTTTTTGGTTTCACAGAAAATATTTGACATTATGCCATCTAGTTTTTTATCTACTTCATCAAAACTCCAAAAGTATCTCATAGAATTTTGACACATTTCAAGTGCTGAAGTTGCTACGCCGCCTGCATTTGCAGCCTTGCCAGGTGCTACAAGCACGCCATTTTGCAAGAAATATTCAACTGCTTCATTTGTGCAAGGCATATTGGCGCCTTCACCCACAGCTTTTGCGCCATTTTCCACAAGTACTTTTGCTGCATCTAAATTAATATCGTTTTGTGTTGCGCAAGGAAGCACAACATCTGCCTTAATTGTGTATACAGCAGGAATATCTTTATTGTTTTCTTTATAAATAGCATTTGGGCAATAATTTAAATATTCTTTAATTCTTGCACGCTTTACTTCTTTCAAATCTTTTATAATATCAAGATTTATGCCGTCTTTATCATAAACGCAACCATTTGAATCGCTCATGGCAACAACTTTTGCACCATAGCTTAAAGCTTTTTCACAAGCATATATTGCAACATTACCAGAACCTGATATAATAACGGTTTTACCGTTCAAATCCATATTATTGGCTTTTAGCATTTCTCTCATAAAATATACTAAACCATAGCCTGTAGCTTCTTTTCTAGCTAGTGAGCCGCCGTAATCAAGCCCTTTTCCTGTTAAAACACCTGCTTCATAATTGTTTTTGATTCTTCTGTATTGACCAAATAAAAATCCTATTTCTCTTGCACCAACACCAATATCACCAGCAGGTACGTCTACATCCTGGCCTATGTGTTTTTGTAATTCTGTCATAAAGCTTTGGCAAAAACGCATAATTTCATTATCAGATTTTCCCTTTGGGTCAAAATCGGAACCGCCCTTGCCGCCGCCAATTGGAAGGCCTGTGAGTGCATTTTTAAATATTTGTTCAAACCCTAAAAATTTCATAATACTTTGATTTACAGTAGGGTGAAATCTAAGACCGCCCTTGTATGGTCCAAGGGTGCCATTAAACTGTACACGAAACCCCCTGTTTACTCTTGCTTTACCGTTATCATCAATCCAGGGAACCCTAAATGTTATAATTCTTTCAGGTTCTACAACACGTTCTAAAAGTGCTAAATCTTTATATTCAGCTTCATGTTTTAAAACAACAGGCTCAAGCGTGGATAAAACCTCTTTTACTGCCTGTAAAAATTCAGGTTCATTTGGATTTTTTGAAATGGTTGAACTGATAACATCATTTAAATAATCAGATTTTGTTTTTAAACCATCAACAGTGCAAGCATTGCTCATAGGACATTTTCTCCATAACTACTTTTATGGGAAAAATTATACCATAAAGTTTTTTTGATTAGACTTACGACCGTAGTATTTTATTTACATTTTTTATTACTTTTTAATATTTTTTAAATTTTTATAGAAGCCCCAATTGGAACAACGGTGTTATTATTGCCATGGGTAATTTTATTATCATAAGCAAATGGAACATTTAAAATATTTGCAAATTCTTCCAAAATTTCATTTAAATATTGTCCTGCGCCTATAAATTCACCAAAAATAACTCCTTTTATTTTTGACCTTAGCGGTTTGTTTCGTAAAATTTGGGTTAGCATCTTGTCTATCTTATAATCAGGCTCATTTATATCTTCTAAAAAAAGAATAATACCATCATCTGGAATATAGTTTTCAGATGGGGAACCAAAAAGAGAAACAATCGTAGCCAGGTTTCCACCCCAAAGAATACCTTTTATAGGAAATTTTGGCAGATTATAAATGTTATTTTCAATTGAATTTTTATAGTTTAAAAATTCTTCCTTTTCCATATTTGATATACCATTCAAGGCCATTTTGGCATGGTATGTTATTTGGTCTGTTTTTTTATAAATTGAAACTAAAAGTGCTGTAATATCAGAGCTTCCAATAATTTTTTTAGGATTATCTTTTATGATATTAAAATTAATCTTCTCTAAAAGGCGAATTATTCCATAGCCGCCTCTAGCGCAGATTATGGTATCAATATTTTTATCAAGGTAAGCATTATGCAAATCTTTCAGGCGTACTTCATCATCTCCTGCCATATATCTGAATTTTTCATAGCAGGATGGAAAAATTTTTACCCTCATGCCAAAATTTTCCATAAAGGTTTTTGTTTTATTTAGTTTTTCAATATCACAAACTGTGCCTGAAGGCGCTATAATTCCTATATTTTCCATAAAATCTATTTTATCATATAATGTTTTTATGAGTGAAAAATATTTGCCATTATTTAGAAAATACAGGCCGCAAAGCTTTAAAGATGTTGTAGGGCAAGAAAGCCTTGTAAAGGCTCTTTCAAATGCAATTGAACTAAATAGGATTGCAAATGCTTATCTTTTTGCAGGGCCAAGAGGTACAGGAAAAACATCCTGTGCCAGGATTTTTGCAAAATCGCTGAACTGTACAAATGGCCCCACGCTTGAACCATGTCAAAAATGCCCAAGCTGTCTTGATATAACAAATGCTTCAGGGCTGGATGTTATTGAAATTGACGCTGCTACAAACAGGGGTATTGATGATGCAAAAGATTTAATTGCCCAAACGCAATATGCTCCAATGAATGGCAAATATAAAATATTCATAATAGATGAAGTTCACATGCTGTCAAATGAGGCATTTAATGCGCTTTTGAAAACTTTTGAGGAGCCTCCTAATAATGTTATCTTTATTTTAGCCACAACAGAACCTCATAAAGTAATAGAGACAATAGTTTCCCGCTGTCAAAGGTTTGATTTGAGGCGGATTACAACGGATGATATTACAAAAAGATTAAGAGAAATTTCGGATATTGAAAACATAAAAATCACAGACGATGCACTTTATACCATTGCAAAAAATGTCTCAGGCGGTTTAAGAGATTCTTTAGCACTATTGGACCAGGTAAGCATTTTAGGTGCAAGAGAAACAATTTCAAAAGAAGATATTGAAAACCTTCTTGGTAAAGTGACCTTTGATGTTGCGTTTGATTTTTTAAATAAAATATTATTAAATGATGTAACAACAGCACTTTCAGCCCTTGATGAAATTTACAATAAGGGCTTAGAACCAAAGAATTTTTGTGAAAATTTTATAGAATTTTTAAGAAATTTAATATTTGCACTAAAATCTGATGATGTTTCAAGCACATTGAAATTTACAAATTTTAATCAAGGTGATATAGAAAAAATAAATTCCGAATTTATTAATACTGAAAATTTTGATACAGGAAGAATATTTAGGATTTTAGAGAAAGTAATTGAATATTATAAAGAAATTCGTTTTGCAACAAATCCATACCTTTGGGCAGAACTTATGGTAATTAATCTTTGCAAAACTGATACTGTATCTCAAGTTATTCCTGTTCAAGAAACCGTTATGCAAAATGTTTCTGTATCTGCTATTGCGCCAACAGTTTCACAAACTGTTTCACACACGGTTTTACAGAATAGCGCGCAGCAAATAAAAGATTCATCCATTATTTTGCCTGCCGAAAGTATAGTTAAAGAAACCTTGAAAGAAATTGAGATACCTGTTCAAAATATGCAAGCGCTGCCAAATAAACAAGAAGAGAAAGAAAAAGAGCAAGGTCCGCAAAATTCTAGAGAATATAAAGAAGAATTATACGAAAAAGCAGAAGCAAAAGAATCTGAAATCAAAATGCCTGCGGTGCAAACATCTGGAATGTCTGCGCCTGTTCATTCTGCTGCACCTAAAACACCAAATCAGGCATCATCTTCCGCATCTGATGTCAGTGATCCTGCGGCAGCTTGGACAAATGTTTTAAATGTGATCGAATCAATTCCTGCAAAATTTTTCTATTCAGGTGTTGGAAAGCTTGTTGGTGTACAAAATAATAAAATAACGCTAGGTTTTGTAAATGAAAATGCTATAAATCAGGCAAAATCAGAATCAAAATTTAAACATCTGACAAAGGCAATAAATACTGTACTTGGAGAAAACTGGGTGGCAGAGTTTATTTTAATCACTGAAAATATTCAAACTCTTGATGTAAAGCTAAAACCCCAAGCACCAGCAAGACCAAATTATCCACAGGCACAAAATGATGTTCAAAATAATGTTTCAAAACCTGAATTTGAACACATGCCTAAAAAAAAGCAAGAAGATGTGCCTGTAAAACCACAAGTTATGGAAAATGAAGTACCGATGCCCAATGTAAATACTGATTTTGAAGCGTCTGATGCGGAAAAAACTTCTGCTATGAATAATTATGGTCGCAAAACCAAAGAAATGCTTAGAGAATTTAATGGCAGAGTGATAGATTAATTTAAATAAACTTTAAGGCTTGAATTAAAATAATGTTTTTTGTATGATGGCCATAAAAGGGATAAACAGGGCTTTTTAAATTTAGAAGGCGTTTATTTTAAAATAATATGGCTAAAACTTTTACAGAAACAAAGACTCATGAAGTTACCGTTGACGTTGTAATTTTGACCATTGTCAAAAACACTTTAAAGGTGCTTTTATTGAAAAGGGCAAATGAGCCCTTTCGCGGAAGATGGGCGATTCCTGGCGGTTTTGTCAGATTATCTGAAAATCTTGATGATGCGGCTTTGCGTGTTTTGAAAGAAAAAACAAACGTTCAAAATATTTATCTGGAACAGCTTTATACCTTTGGCGACCCCCTAAGATATCCTGATGCAAGGGTTATAACATGTGCTTATTTTGCACTTTTAAGAGCTGAAGATATAGATGTAAAAATTATGGATGAATCTCAGGCAACAGAAATTGAATGGCATTCTGTTGAAAACCTTCCGCAGCTTGCGTTTGACCATAAAGAAATTATAGAATACAGTTTGAAACGTACAAGAGAAAGACTTGAGCTTTGCCCTGTAGCATTTCAGCTTTTGCCAAAGAAGTTTACTCTTACAGAATTGCAAAAATCTTATGAATTAATTTTAAAGAAAGAGCTTGATAAAAGAAACTTTAGAAAGAAAATGCTTGCAACAAATATTTTGATAGATTTAAATGAATGTTCAAAATCAGGTTCAAAACGCCCTGCGGCTTTATATTCTTTTGATACAATTACCCTTGATTCAAAACGCGGCCATTTCTTTTCATAGCAGGTAATTTAATGGGTTTTAAGAATTAAATTATATTAGTTTTTTAACCCAGTCTATTAAAGATGTTATATCATAAGGTTTTGGCAGGTAAATATCTGCCCCCTTTGATAATATATTTTTCTTATCCAAAATTGTGGTGGAAAAAATTATTTTAGGCTGCTTTATGTCTTTATTTTTTCTAATTTTATCAAGCATACAAAGGCCCTGTTTTTTGTATGCTTCTCCATAATCTAAAATTAGAACATCCGGGGTAAAACTTGTATATTTATTAATAAAATCATCATAATTATTACAGGAAAATGTTTCATATCCTTGCATCTTTAAGCTTACATCTAAAAGACAATTCAAGGCGCAATCAGATTCCATAATCATTACTTTGTTTTTTGTTTTTATATCTGAAACTTCGCCATATAGTTTTGGTCTATCTATCATGTAGCAGGAATTTTTAGAAGGCCTGCAAAGTTTTAAAATATTGAATAATAAATTTAAAATTTGTTTTTCGTTTTCAAATTTGTTTTCTCCAATTTCAGCTATTGCAATGGATAATTTCATTAAAGGAATCTTTTTCTCTTCAATGCTTTCTGAAGAATAGAGCATGAAATTATTTTTATAGTCAAATTCTGTATAAAATCTTTCTAAAATGTTATCAAATGCAAAAGTTAAAAATTTTGCAATTTTTTCTGCTTTGAAAATTGATGTTATTAGTAAAAATTCTTTATTTGAATAGTGTCCTGCGGCATCTTCCTTTTGAAGAGTGGAATTTATAATGGCGCCAAGTGTTTGCAATACTTTTTCATAAGCTATTTCGCCATAGATTTCTTTATAAAAATTTATTCCTGAAATATTAATAAGCAGCGCTGCTTTTGAAGAATTTGTTTTAAGCTCGCGTTTTAGCGCCTTAATTATAACCTTATTATTAATAAAATTTGTGATAGAATTAACAGAATTTTCAAGATATCGCCTTATATGTGCATTCAGCCTTGCACTAAATTCTTTAGATTGGATAGATTCATCTAAAAAATCATCTGCACCTGCTTCAAGTGCATTTAATTTATCATCCATTGCATCAGATTTTGAAATGGCAATAATCACTGGTCTGAAATTATATGTCAGCACCCTTATTTTTTTAATAAAATCGCTTAAAATATCGTCAATAGTATCAGAAACTATAATAATTTCAGGCTCATCATTTTTGATTCCAAAAATTGCTTCATCTAGTTTTGAAAATATTTTTGCATTGCAATTTAGTGTTTCAATAATTTTTTTGTGTTTTATTGATAATTCTTTTCTTTTGGAAATGATAAAGACTTCCGGGCTATACATTTTTGCCCCCTGTGTTTTTGTTATTTATTTTTTTTGTCATTTTTTCTGAATCTAAAACGGGAACATAAATTAAAAATTCTGTAAACATTTCTGTATCATTTTTGATAGAATTTAATGAAATTTTGCCATCCATTTTTTCTATTAAGCTTTTTGCAATATACAGTCCAAGGCCGCTACCTTGTGCGGAGGAAGTTAAATAATTATCAATTCTGTAAAATTTTTCAAAAATTTTGTCTCTGTGAATTTCATCAATATATGAACCGAAATTTTTTATACAAACCACATTATAGTCATTTTTGTTTTCAATTTTTATTTCAATATCATTATTTTTTCCTGAATACTTGCAGGCATTTTCAAGGATGTTTACAAAAATTTGTTCCAGTTTATCCTTATCCGCCATAGAATTTATGGTTTTAGATATTTTAATATTAAATTTTTTGTCTTTATAATTTATCTTTAAAATTTCAATAGCATTTTTAATTAAACTTGGCAAATCTACTTTTTTTAGAACAATTTCAACATTAGAATTTATTTTTACTACATCTAAAACATTTTCAACTAAATTTATCAACCTATCAGATTGTTCTAAAATAATATTTAAGAATTTTTTTTTATCCTCATCTTTTAATAATTCCCAATTATCAAGCATTGTTTTTGAAAAACCTTTAATGCTTGTTAAAGGGGTTCTTATTTCATGGGATAGGGTGGATATAAATTCATCCTTTACTGTTTTATTATGCATACTTTAAATTATATACTAAAATTTAATTAATTTTTAACTCATGCTTTATTATATCAAACAGTTCATTTAGCCTTTTTTTGTCGTTTAAATAAAAATACCCAATGATGGCTTCAAATGCTGTAGCATGACGGTGAATGGCTGGGTTATTTTTTTTATTGATTGTGAGGTTTAAATTTCTTGCGCGCCTGAAAATTTCTTTTTCATCATCATTTAAAAAATTTTCGCAAATATTTTCTGCCATTTTAGCTTGAAAATTTGCATTTACAAAAGATGTTGTCAACTTGTGCATAATATTTGAAGATTTTGTCTTGAAAATAATATTTTCTCGAACAAAAACCTCATAAACACTATCACCAAGATGTGCATATCTTTTTAAATCAAAACTTTCCATACAAAAATTTTATCATAAATTTGTATAGGTGCTCCATCTGTGTGTTTTTGTCAAACTTTACACTTTGTTACATTATTTTGCCAAATATCAATTTTCCAGTCCAAAAATACTTTATTAATATACAAAGGGAAGATATTAAGTTTATAAAGGGAGTTTTATGACAGGTATTTCCTCTGTTAATAGTATATATGCACAAGATGCACTAAAATATATAAATGGCCAGCCTGTTGCAAATGATAGCATTATAGACGATGTTTCAGGCGCCTTTGGCTCTGTTCCTCTTGTTGCCGGTATAAATGGTACAATTTTTACTGGCGGTCAGGTTTTGAAAAAAACTACAACACAAGCCACAAGTATTTTTACAGGGCAGCCTGCAAAAACACTTTTTGGAAATGCTAAATATAAACGTGCGGGAATAAGAGGCCTTGTAGATACTACAGCCATAATGTATGATGTTTTAAAGGATGCAAATTTAACAAAAATTCTAAATAATTCAAAAGGTTTATCAAATGCTTCAAAAAATTTGGAAGCTGCAAACCTGGTGAAAGATTTTGCTAAATCAGGAAAAAGTAAAGCAGAAATTACGAAACTTTTAAAAGGGTGTAATAATGCAGATGACATCATAAAAACCTTTGGCAAAAAGACAACAGATGTTGTTCAAAAAACATCCAAATTTGCAAAGGCAGGCAAATGGCTTTCTGGCACTGGTGTTGGAAAAACATTTTTAGGCTCTAGTTTTTATAAATCAACAGCTTCAGCTGGCAGCAAATTTTTAACCACAACTTCTGCTGGAAAATTAATAAGCAAAGGGGCTGGTAAATTTGCAAAGGCCTATAAAACCTGCGGTGCAGGTTTCAATCTTGCTATAGAAGGCGGACTTGCTCTATTCACAGACGTTATTCCAGCATTCAGCCAAGGTGGTTTTGGTGAAGGGATGAAACAAGTTGGAAAATCTGCTGCAAAAGTTGGAGCATCTACAGCAGGATGGGTTGCAGGGGCTACCGGCGGTAAGGCACTTGGGGCTTGGCTTGGCGGTGCTATAGGTTCTGCAATTCCTGTAGTTGGCACAGCAATTGGCGCAGTGGTTGGCGGATTTATAGGAGATCTTGTTGGCGGTGCTATAGGTTCTGCTGTTGCAGGTAAAGTAACAGAAAAAATTGTTGGTGAAGATTATACAGATAAGGTAATGAACGAACAAATAGAAGCGCAGGCTGCAATGATATCTCAGGATTCTGCATTAATGAGTGAATTAAATAGTACCGTTTATGCAATGATAGAGCAAGACATGGCAGATGATGGCAAGCTTTCAAAAGATAGTGAAAAAATACTTGAGTATCTTCAGCAGAATGCAGACGATTATAATGGCTTGAATTTTGGTGCTCTTAAAGGTGCAGGAACAAACACTACAGCGCAAAATACATCTTCAAATCTAGATACCTTGATTGCAAGAATACAAGCCGGTGATACATCTGTTTATGATGTGCCGCAAGATGCCTTAGAGGCAAGTTCAAAATCATACAATAATACAAGCTTTACTGGCGGATATGCTAATAATTACACCAATTTTGGATATACAAATCCTTATGCAAATTCTTTTGGCGGCGGCACAAACCAGGTAATGAACTATTTTGCTGAAGCATAAATAATAAATAATTTTGCATATTGAATTTATCAATATAAATTAAATGCCAAGATGGCATATAAAATATGCTATAATTATTTTCATGAAAATTTTAGGAATAGACCCTGGGATTGGAATTGTGGGTTTTAGTGTAATAGAGGCCACCCAGGATGGTTATCAATTAAAGGCATCAGGAAGTATTCAGACAGATAAAAATCTTACTGTATCAAAAAGATTAATTGAAATTTTTGATGATATTATGGAAATTTGCCGCATTCATAATCCTGATGAAGCCGCAATTGAGCAGCTTTTCTTCTTTAAAAATCAAAAAACGATAATTCCTGTGGCTGAAGCGCGTGGTGTAATTCTTGCAGCACTTGAAAAATCAGGGATTAAAACGGCAGAATACACACCCCTTGTAGTAAAACAGGTATTAACAGGTCATGGAAGAGCATCAAAAGATGAGGTGCGGCGTATGGTGGAAAAATTTATAGAATTAAATAAAAATACAAAACTTGATGATACTGTAGATTCTATTGCAATAGGAATTTGCCATGCTAGAAATTTAAATCTTTAAAGATTTAAATTTTATAAAGAAGTTTTAAGTTTTGTAAAATTCTGCCCAAAAATTTTATAAAAAACCTAAACTAAAATTAAAGAGGAAATATATGATAACTGATATAAAAACTTTAAAAAATACTTGCGTATATAGCAGTATATTCGGTGCTATACTTGGTTTTGCAGCTTTGATTCCAAACATAATGCCAATAATTAGTCTTTTTGTGCTCCCTTTTCTTGCTGCAATTATTGTGCTTTTGCTTATGAAAATGCATCATGTTTTAGATGTGGATAAAATTGTTGAGATGAAAAACTATGCAATATTGGGGGGTATAATTGGCGCTATTAGTGGTTTTTCCTTTTTTACAATTTTTTGCCCAATGGTGCTTTTGATTCATTTTTTTGTAAAAACTTACTATACCTATGGAATAAATTTTCTAAATTTTTTTCTTGCAATAGTATTTTTAATTGTAATTATGTTAATTTTTATCACTACAAACGCTGCGGGTGGCCTTCTTATCGGGGTTTTAATAAAACAATTTCCAAAAATTTCAGATTAATTTTTGTAAAAGGACATGTTCTATAACCCATTTTTTGCTCATTTTTTATAGTAAAATTTGTTAAAACTTGCTATTTTGCATTTTTTAGCGTACACGCATGAAAATCAGATATGGCTTGAAAATTTAAAATTAATAGGAGCAAAACAAAGACTATGAGTGAATTTCAATCTAAAATTAAAACTATAGAATGGGTGAAAACACAAACTGGCGGCCATTCTTTAATGGTTGACCAGACAAAAATTCCATACGCATTTGAAAAAGTGGAGATAAAAACACTTAAATCTATGTATGACGCCATAAAAACAATGATAGTGCGAGGTGCGCCGGCTATAGGCATAGCAGGAGCCCATGGCTGTGCGCTTTTTGCGCTTGAATTACTGTCAAAATACGCACCAACAGAAGATTTGTGGCAAAATATCACACATGTGACAACAGAAAATTTGGATGAAAATAAAAGAAATTCATTTTTTGAAGAATTAGAAGATGGTTTTAATTATCTTAATTCTTCGCGTCCAACCGCTGTGAACCTCTCTTGGGCAATAGGGGAACAAAAAAAGGTGGTTGAAAACTCTAAAAATCTTGCATTAAAAGATGTTTGCGTAAATTTAATAAATAATGCAATAAAACTTGAAAATGAAGATATAGAAATAAATAAAAAAATTGGAGATTTTGGCGCTGATGTAGTTCCAAAGGGTGCAGGTATTTTAACACATTGCAACGCAGGGGCTTTGGCTACTGTGGGGTATGGAACAGCGCTTGGTGTGGTGCGTTCAGCTTTTGCGCGCGATAACACCATAAAAGTTTTTGCAGACGAAACAAGGCCAAGAGGCCAAGGGGCAAAAATTACAACATTTGAACTAATCAAAGATGGCATCCCTGTAACCCTTATTACAGATGGCATGTGTAGTTATTTTATGAGAAATAAAATGATTGATATGGTAGTTGTTGGTGCAGATAGAATTGCCGCAAATGGTGATACGGCAAATAAAATCGGCACATCAACAGTCGCAATTGCAGCCAAGTATTATAATATACCGTTTTATGTAGCAGCGCCAAAATCTACAATAGATTTATCAATAAAGTCTGGAAACGATATTATAATTGAACTTCGGGATGAAGATGAAGTGACTATGGTGAATGGAAAGAGGATTTGTGCTGAAGGGGTAAATATCATCAATCCAAGCTTTGATATTACTGATAACACATTGATAGCAGGCATTATAACTGAATATGGAATTTTTAAACCTGAAAATTTAAAAAATATCGAAAATTGTTAAATAGTGCTAAAATAAACTTAAAAAAAGGAGTATAAAAAATGACAAGAGAATGTGGCAGAGTATACAATTTTTCAGCAGGGCCTGCGGTTTTGCCAGAAAGCGTGTTAAAGCAAGCAGCAGATGAGATGATGAACTATGAAAATTCCGGAATGAGCGTAATGGAGATGTCTCATAGGTCTAAAACGTATGATAATATTATAAAAACGGCAGAAAAAGATTTAAGAGAATTATTAAACATTCCTGAAAATTATAAGGTTTTATTTTTGCAGGGCGGTGCACATTTGCAATTTTCAATGGTGCCGATAAATCTTTTAAAGACTGATGGTACAGGGGTTGCAGACTATATTGTTACAGGGCAGTGGGCAAAAAAAGCATACGCAGAAGCCCAAAAATACGGTAAAATCAATAAAGTAGCAACATCAGAAGATAAAACTTTTTCATATATTCCAGATTGTTCAAATTTGCCGATTTCTGAAGATGCAGATTATGTCTATATTTGCGAAAATAATACAATCTATGGCACAAAATTCCACACTTTACCGAACACAAAAGGTAAAATTTTGGTTTCAGATATGTCTTCCTGCTTTTTATCAGAACCTGTAGATGTTGAAAAGTATGGTCTAATTTATGCCGGAGTGCAGAAAAATGTTGGTCCTGCGGGTGTGCAGATTGTAATTATTAGGGAAGATTTAATTAAGGATGATGAAAATCTGCCAAAATGGTGCCCTACTATGCTGAAATATAAGACCCATGCGGATAATGACAGTTTATATAACACACCTCCTGCTTATGGAATTTATATTTGCGGCCTTGTATTTAAATGGCTGAAAAACCTTGGCGGGCTTGAAAAAATGAAAGAATTAAACGAAAAGAAAGCAAAAATTTTGTATGATTTTCTTGATTCTTCAAAACTTTTTAAAGCTACAGTAGAGAAAGGTTCCAGGTCTTTAATGAACGTTCCTTTTGTAACTGGAGATGAAGAAATGGATAAAAAATTCATTAAAGAAGCAGCTGAAAATGGCCTTGTACAATTAAAAGGACACAGAACAGTAGGCGGTATGCGCGCATCTATCTATAATGCAATGCCAATTGAAGGCGTGGAGGCGCTTGTAGCATTTATGAAAAAATTTGAACAGGAAAATGCCTAAAAAATCTGTTTAAAACTAATGTTTACATATTTTGCCTGTAAATTATTTTATTTGCAGGCAATTTTGTATATTTACTTGTTTTAAGAAAATATGAAATTTCCAAATATAGCGCCAAATGTCAATTTTAACATAAGATGTATCGATAAAATTCAAAACAAAAATAATATAAGTTTTTGCGGGGTAAGGTTTTTATCAAAAGATGTATTTGAAAAATCTCCTATAAAAACTGTCACTATAAAGGATGTAAAAGGTAACAATGTTGATGCTGTAATACAGGAAGAATTTTATAAAGATGATACTGGATTTTTTGGTACAAATTCAAAAATGCTAAGTTTAAATGTGGACGGAAAAAAGCTTGGTCATACAATAATGTATGATTCTAAAAATGGTGATGAGCTATATGTAAAAGAGCTTTATACTGAAGAAAATTTTAGAAGACATTATAAAGGGGCTGGCACAGAGCTTTTAAAATGTCTTGTAGAAGAAAGCAAAAGGCGTGGTCATAAAGGAAAAATCAGCCTTAATGCATCAAATTTTCCACCACCTTTTGTTTTTTATTATAAAAATAATTTTCAAGTTGCATCTGAATTTCCCCAATATGCTGCTGCAATAGATTATGCCGCAAGAAACAATGTTTCTGTTTCAAAATTGCTGCCTGATGGAATGTCTGCCCTTGCCATGTGGCTTGACGAAAAAGGCGCAGAGGCGTTTTTAGCAGGGGAAAGATTATATGAACAGAGAAACTCTGTTACAATAGCAAAAACAAATATTAATAATAAAGAATTTGAGGCAAACTGTACAGAAGGCCAAGACGGAGATTTTTATTTTCAGATAATAAATAAAAATGCCAATAGAAGGCAGCAAATATGGTTTGCAGCAGGTAAGATTGTGGAAAATCAAAACAAAGAAAAAATTATGCAGTTATTTCCTATGAATGATAATTTTTATACAGTAAAAAAAATACAAGAATTTGCAAAAGAAAGTATTGAAATATTTTCAAAAAAACTGTGTATTGATAAAGTGGAGATAATTGAAGAAGATTTTTAAAAATATCTTTATCAAATCTTAATTTGCAAATAAATGCAGTGCATAATAAAATTAAAGAATTAAATAAAAAATAGAGGAAAAAGAGATTTATGTGCGGAATAGTAGGATATATAGGAAAAAAACGCGCCGTTGATATAATTTTAAAAGGCTTATCGCATCTTGAATACAGAGGATATGATTCGGCTGGAGTTGCCCTTGTATCAACAGATGCTGCCCATATTTATAAAGCATCTGGTAAATTAAACAATTTAAAGGAAATTATCTGTCTTGAAAATAAAGAAAATATTAGCGCTACAGCTGGTATTGGCCATACAAGATGGGCAACACATGGTCTTCCGACAGAAACAAATGCTCATCCGCATACCTGCAATTGCGGCAGTTTGATAATAGTGCACAATGGAATTATTGAAAATTATAAAGATTTAAAACCTGAATTAGAAAAAAAAGGCTGCAACTTTAAATCGCAGACAGATACTGAAGTGGCGGCACATTTAATAGCGCATGAATTTGAAGAAAAAAAGGATTTATTGAAGGCGGTGCAATCTGCTGTGAAGAAATTAAAGGGTGCTTATGCATTTTCAATTATGCATAAATCTTGTCCTGAAAAAATTATAGCAGCGCGTAAAAATGCTCCATTGATTATTGGAATTGGGGATGGGGAAAATTTTATAGCCTCTGATATTCCTGCAATTATTGAATATACCAAAAAAGCGATTTATGTCAGTGATAATCAGGTAGCAGAAGTAAAGGCTGACAGTGTTAAAATTTATGATGAAAATGGAAATTTAATAGAAAATAAGATTGAAAATTTGCCATTTGAACCAATTGCACTATCAAAAATGGGCTATAAGCATTTTATGCTCAAAGAAATTCACGAACAGCCAGATGTTGTTCGAAATGCTCTTGTAGATAAGATTAAGGATGAAAATGCCGCAATAATTTTAGATGATGTTAAATTAAGCAAGGAAAAGTTAGCAAAAATTAATAGAATTCAAATCATTGCTTGCGGAACATCATTACACGCAGGGCTTGTTGGCAAGTATGTGATTGAAGAATTAACCAAAATTCCTGTGGATGTTGAAGCATCAAGCGAATATATTTACAGAAACACAATAGCGGATGAAAACACCCTTGTAATTGGGATTTCTCAATCAGGAGAAACCGCAGATACAATTACTGCTATAAAACAAGCAAAAGAGAAAAATTCCCACATTTTAATTATTACAAACAGAAAAGATAGTGCTATGGCAAGAATGGCAGATAGTCTTTTGCCCATAAATGCCGGGATTGAGGTGTCTGTTGCTGCCACAAAATCTTACATGGCGCAGCTTTTGAATATTTACTGTTTTGCAATTTATCTTGCAGAACACACTAAAAACCCTGATGTAAAGGCAATTTCAGATATTAAAAAAGAACTTTTGACCTTGCCAAGCAAACTTGAAATAATTTTAAATGACACAAAAAATATTCAAAATATTTCAAAAAAATATTCAAATTCAAAAGATTTTATTTTTATTGCCCGCGGCATAAATTATCCTTCAGCCCTAGAGGGTGCTTTGAAGCTAAAGGAAATAAGTTATATTAATGCAACAGGTTATCCTGCTGGTGAATTAAAACATGGGCCTATTGCAATGTTGGATGAAACTATGCCTGTACTTGCAATTTTAAATAAAGGGGTTGTTTATGATAAGGTGCTGTCAAATTGTGAAGAAGCAAAAGCAAGACAGGCAAAACTTATTGGGGTAACAAATTTTATTGATGAAAAACATAAAAATTTATTTGATGATGCAGTTATAATTCCAGAAATTTCTGATATAGTATCACCTGCCCTAAATATAGTGGTATTGCAGCTTTTGGCTTATCATATTGCAGAATATTTAGGAAAAGATGTAGACCAGCCGAGAAACCTTGCAAAATCTGTAACTGTAGAGTGATAAGTCTTAATTTTTTTAAAAATCAGCATTTGAATTTGGCAAAAGATATTATTTTTGGATTTTAATATGAATACCTTTTTAGATAATCCAAAACCAAATGAGAATAAATCCATATCAAAGCTTTAATATAAATAAAAGGTGCATTTATAATACAAAGGCATCTTGTAATATTTATTTTGGTAAAAACGGCGATGATTCTAAAAATAATATAGAATCCAAAACAAGTTTGCCTGGGCATGAGCTTGTTGGATTTTACAAACATTTTATTTTAAAAAAGCCAAAAATTGAAGCGAATCCTTTGGATTTAGATGCCAATCTTTATCTTATCAGGATGGATAGATATAGCAATAATCACGCTTGGGCGCAGAAAATGAATGGTCTTACCTATAAAATTTCAGAAATGATATCGAATGATGAAAAATTTTCAGATATTTTAAGTGAAACAGAAGATGGTGTAAGAAAAATAAGAAAGAAAAAGCAATGGGGCAAAAAGCGTACAGAATCAGATTATTACGAATTAGGTCCATTTGGAAGAGGTAATGAATATTGGCCTGTATATTTAAAATTATTTGATTTTGATTCTGATGAACCTAAGAATTTCATAAAACCCATGCCAAGTGAAGAATATAAAGATGCAAATACCTGCCTTCTTACATTCCGTGATTATCCAAGGCCAGGGGTAGAGATTGAATACGGCTGGAATGGAGAAAAATCAAATATTAAGCTTGCTAAAAAAGAATATAAAAAGTTAAAAAAGATGGATGACCCTTCTTTAGAAGATATTAACCGCTGTGTTGCCACTATTCACTGGCTGATAGCGCAAGAAACGCCATATCAAAGAGGGAGTGATTCTATTGCAAATGTGCTTACAAAATCAATCTATCATGCTTATGGTGTTAAAATGAGTCCTATAAAGGAAGGTAAGAGTTTTGATTTTGAAGCATTTTATAGAGATTTAGATGATTATATCAGAATTTATCCAGCTCTTTTTGAACAAGAGCCGAAATTTCTTCAAAATCAAGAAGAAATTGCAATTTAGACCTTTTATTGATTTAAATTTAGCAAGGTCTTAAAATTTCACCCAGCTCTTTTTGAAAAGGTGAAATTTTAGCCAGTTTATCTATAATATGCGGAAGAGTTTGGATAACTTGAATAATATCTTCCTCTGTATTATAGCGGCTTAGGGAAAATCTTATACTGCCATGGAGTGATGTGAATGGAACACCCATTGCACGAAGCACATGGCTTGGTTCCAAACTGCCTGATGTGCAGGCAGAGCCTGAGCTTGCACAAATTCCTTCGTCATTTAAGTGTAATAAAATAAGTTCGCCTTCAATGTATAAAAAGCCAATATTTGTGGTGTTTGGCACCCTGTTTTTTGATGTGGAATTTAATCTTGCGTTTTTAATTTTGGTTAAAATGCCATCTTCAAGCATATCGCGTAATTTTTTTACACGGGAAAGTTCGTCATCCATATTTTCCATAGCAAGCTCTGCTGCGCGTGCCATGCCCACTATGTATGGTACATTTTCAGTTCCTGCTCTTTTGCCTCTTTCCTGGTGGCCGCCCACAATTAAAGGGGAAACCATGGTGCCGGATTTAACGTATAGTGCACCTATTCCTTTGGGACCATGGAATTTGTGAGCTGAAATTCCCATAAAATCTATCTTTGTATCTTTAACATTAATTGGAATTTTGCCTGCGGCTTGAACGGCATCCACAAAAACCTTTGTTTCAGGGTTTATCTCTTTTACTTTTTGCGCAATTTCATCAACGGGAAAAATTGCCCCAGTTTCATTGTTTGCATACATAACAGAAACAATTGCTGTGTCTTTATCTACTTTTGAAATTAATTCATTTACATCAAGGTCTCCATTTGAATCCACCCCGATATAATCAGCGCGATAGCCGTGTTTTTCAAGCTCTTTGTAAAGGTTTAAAACGCAAGGATGTTCTACTTTTGTTGTTATGATATGTTTTTTTGCGCGGTTTAATTCCAATGTTCCTTTTATAGCTGTGTTTGCACTTTCTGAACCACAGGATGTGAAAATGATTTCTTTAGAATCATTGGCACCTAAAAAATCTTTGATAACGTTTCTTGCGCGGCGTACGGCAGAATTTGCAGTGTGTGCTAAATCATAGATGGAAGAAGGATTTCCATATTCTTCACAAAAATAAGGAAGCATAGCTTCTAATGCTTTTTCATCTACTTTTGTTGTTGCATTGTTATCAAGATAAATCATATTAATATTTCCGCCTATTCAACTTCTATAACGTTTATATTGTTGTCTACATGTTCTCTTAATTGGGCTTCGACAAAATTTTTCAATGTCAAATTTGAGTTTCTGCATCCTTTGCAGGTGCCAGTAAGGCGCACATATACGTCTTTTTCTTCAATATTTATAAGCTCTATTCCGCCGCAATCTTTAGAAAGTTCAGGCATGATGTTTTTTTCAATCACGCTGTTTACTTTTAAAATAAATTGTACGGTGTTTAATTCCTGTTTTGTATTTTTGGCTTCCATATTATAAGTGTTAATTATTGCTTGAATGTTCCCTTTGCATCTTCCGCATGCACCCCCTGCGTATGTCAAAGATGTTATATCTTCAACAGTTTTTGCCCCGTTGTGTTCTATTGCTTCTCTGATTGCTTTTTCTGAAATTTGGAAACAGTTGCAGATGATTTTATTTCTATTTTCTTTTGGCTTTTGTATATCATTTTCATCGTCATTGCCAAAATTTTTCAATGCATCTTCAAGCGCCTCATGGCCCATTACAGAACAATGCATTTTTTCAGGGGGCAGACCACCAAGTTTATCTGCAATATCTTTGTTTGTGATTTTTTTAGCTTCTTCTATTGTTTTTCCAATTACCATTTCTGTTAAAATACTGGAAGATGCTACAGCGGAACCGCAGCCAAATGTTTGAAATTTGGCATCGGTTATTATCCCATCCTTTATTTTTAGATACAATTTTAATGCATCTCCGCAGGCTAGTGCCCCTGCTTCACCCACAGCATCAGCATCTTCAATGAAACCTACATTTTTTGGGTTTTTATAGTGTTCTTTTACAGTATCAGAATATTCCCACATAATTTATATTTACCTTTAAAAACTTTATTTTTTACAACCAAATTATAAATCAAAAATACTACTTGTATAGGGTTTAAAACTTATAAATTTTGCTTCATAATCATTGTATAATGGAAGAATTATTTAAAAATTCCCTACTGGGACAATTGCAGGAAATGGGTTTTGCTTCTAATGTTGAAGAGGCGAATCCTTTAGCTATAAAAGTAAATAGTGACATTAAAGATTCACCTTTTATAGATAATCCTATTTTGGATAGTGCAAATAATTCTCTAAAAAAAACTGTTGAGGAGAATTCAAAAGAAAATATTGAACAAAAAATTGAAAAAAGACGATTAAACGATTTTGATTTTGATATTTTACAAGATTCTGCAATTAAAAAAGCTAGTGATAAATTTTCAGGCGGTAATGTTTTTGGTAAATTTTTATATAAGTATTTTCCAAAACTATATAAAGGTTTTCTTTTAAAGCGGGGTTTGAAAAAATTAAATCTGCTAAATCAAACTGCAAAAGATTTATTATCTAAAAAAATTCCTTATGGTGAATCGGATGAACGATATAATGCTTTGATTGAGTATTTAAGTTCTGCCAATACAATTCATGCAAAATTAATTAAAAAGATATAAAAAGAGGTAGAGTTTAAAATCTACCTCTTTTTATAATGCTAAGATTCTTTGTTTTAAGAGTGAAACTGCCTTTTTGAGAAAATTTTTTCTTCCTCTTTATAAAAACATTCTTTAAGGATTTTTACAAATTTTTCTAAAGATATTTGAAAAATATTTTCCGAAGTTTCTTCAAAACCCATATTTGTAACTTTATTTTTATTAAAGTTGCTAGGCAAACCTTTATTGCCAACCACAGTAACAGTTGCTTTATCTAATACATTATCTATTGATTTAATTCTGCCAAGTCCAGCATCCCAGCAAAGACTGCCGCCCGTTGTTTTATCTATAAAATTCAGAGTTTTGTCTTGAGATAGACCTATATCAAGAACATCACTGCTTGTTTTATGTGCCAAATCTCTTATTAATTCCAAAGCTGCAACCTTGCCTTTTTGATTTAAATTTGCCGTTTCAACTGCTTTAGTTAGCATACCTGTTGCATCTGCTCTTAATGAACCAAAGCTTGGGCTATTTTTTACTTTGCAGCTTTTATTTAAGACTGCATTGTAATTGTTTGATACACTGTTTAATTGCATTTTTAGCTTCCTTCCTTCTAAAATTTGTATCCATTTGAAAACAAGTAAAGACTAACAATTGCGTCGTTTTTTTAAATGTTTATATTTATTTACAGACTTTATTTTATATACTAAAAGCCGCCTGTAATTCAGGCGGCTTTTAGTATATTTTAACTGTGTATTTTACACAACCTTATCAAGGTTTTCGCCCATACCTTTTTGGACGATTTTCTTTAGTCCTCTAAAATTTAAAGTACTGTTTTTTCTTGAAACAGCAAGGGTTTGATTATATAAATAGTTTAGCTTGCTTGCAATAAAATAGTTAGAATTATCGCCGCCATCCCTTTTTGTGGAGATAGTGGAGCCATAATTAATCGCACTCATGCCATTTATTGCATTAATTTTTGACATTTTTCCTAAAAACTTTCGCTAACTATTAATGTTGTAAATTATGCATTGATAACGCATAACCTGCGCTATACATTTTAATAAAAAAATAAATAAAGTCAAAATTAACACTTTTTTTGGCAAAATTTACATTTTTTAATAAAATTCTTTGTCTTAATGTCTATCTTTAGGCTATAATACGACCTATGATGATTAAAGAATTTTTTGAAAAAATAGTGGAAAATGCAGCAAAAAAGGCTGTAGAAAATAAAAAACTGGGAAAAGCTGAAACCATCAGCGTGAAATTTATTTGCGAAACCCCTAAAAATCCTGAATTTGGCGATTTTGCAGTGAATGTATCAAGTTTGGCACGTGATGCTAAAATGGCACCGCCTATGATTGCAAATGTAATAGCAGAATTTATAGATAAGGATAATTTTTCTGTAAATATTGTTGCGGGATTTATAAATTTTAAACTTGAAGAAGGGTTTTTGAAAAAAATTGTTGAAGAAGTTTTGTCATCTAAAAATGATTATGGCAGGATGGATTTAGGTCATAACCAAAAGGTGAATATTGAATATGTTAGCGCTAATCCTACTGGGCCTTTTCATATAGGTCATGGCAGATGGGCGGCTTTAGGTTCATCTTTGGCTGAAGTGATGAAATTTACAGGATATGATGTTTATCAAGAATTTTACATAAATGATGCAGGAAACCAAATAAATAAGCTTGCAATGTCTTTAGAGCTTCGCGTTAAAGAATTGAAGGGTGAAAAAGTAACTTGGCCTGAAGATGCATACAGGGGCGATTATTTAA
The DNA here is from genome assembly GCA_910587815.1 of Candidatus Gastranaerophilales bacterium. Lineage (GTDB taxonomy): Bacteria > Cyanobacteriota > Vampirovibrionia > Gastranaerophilales > Gastranaerophilaceae > MGBC122484. The sequence continues at coordinate 109,513 of CAJUNK010000001.1, forward strand.
TAGATTGTGCCAAAAGATATATTGAAGCGGGCGAAAAAGAACCTTATGGTGAATTTGCAAAAAAAGATATGCTTCGTCTTCAAAAAGAATTATTGGAAAAATTTGAAACTCATTTTGATTGCTTTTTTTCTGAGACTTCTCTTTATAAAAATAATGAGGTTGAAGATTGCATAAAAGCATTGGATAAAGCTGGAAAATTATACGAAAAAGACGGTGCTCTTTGGTTTAGAACCACTGATTATACTGATGATCAAGATAGGGTTTTAAAAAAGACAGATGGCACAAACACATATTTAACTGCTGATATTGCATATCATAAAAATAAATTTGATAGAGGGTTTGAACGCCTGATAAACATTTGGGGTGCAGATCACCACGGATACATTCCAAGAATGAGGGCTTCTATTGATGCGCTTGGTTATAATAGCGAAAATTTAGAAGTATTGTTGGGTCAGCTTGTAAATATTATCCAAAACGGCGAAGCAGTGCGCATGGGAAAAAGAAAAAAGATGGTGACACTGGATGAACTTGTAGATGAAGTAGGGGTGGATGCCACAAGGTTTTGGATGCTAATGAGAAGCATTGATACAACACTTGATTTTGATGTAGATTTAGCAAAATCTAAAAACGACCAAAACCCAGTATTTTACGTGCAATACGCCCATGCCAGATGTTGTTCTATTTTAAGGAGGGCAGCTGAAGACAGGATTGATACAGAAACTGGTGAAATCTTGCCTCCTTATATTAAAAAAGAAGAATTAGATAAGGTTTTGAATGCGGCAAAAATAGATATCATTTATGATAAGGATGATGAAAAATCAATGGATGCCACAAGAAAACTTATTTTGAGACTTGAAGAATTCAAAAGCACAATAGAGGGTGCTTCCAGGCTTCGAGCTCCATATTTATTGTGCAAATATGCGCAAAATTTAGCGTACGATTTTCACCATTTCTATAATTTTACAAGAGTTTTATCTGATGATATTGAACTTACCAAAAGTCGTCTTATGGTTGTGGCTGCGGTGAAAAATGTGCTTGCTGTAGTATTTAAATTATTAAAAATCAGTGCTCCAGAAAAAATGTAGTTGATTTTGAATTTTGTCTATGGTAATTTATATTTTGTGGATAGGGTTAAGGCTCTGTTGACCTTAAAAGGTGAATTAGACCAAGCATCCCTTAGATATTAAGAACTTTTACAGAAGAATAATTTTGCGGGCTGCTAGCTCAGGTGGTTAGAGCGCACCCCTGATAAGGGTGAGGTCGGAGGTTCGAGTCCTCTGCGGCCCAAATTTAAATTAAGCTCCTTGATAGGAGCTATTTTTGTGCCCATAAAAGCTGTGTTTAGCTTTATCTTTAAAAATTCTGCATCCATAATAGGTTTAATATTTTTTATAAAAGTATAATATTGCTCTTGCAAAAAAAATATGTTGGGTGTAAAATGTCAGAGCTTAAAGTTTTTTAAGGGATGATATGAATTATATGATGAAAATTTTAGAAAATTTTATCCGACGCATGTTGTTTTGTAAGTTCAAGGAAAGCTATGCCTTTGTCTTTATTAAAAACGATTAATCGTCATTAAAAAGATTTTAAATTCAAAAGCCTTCCTTGAAAGTTAAAAGGAGGGCTTTTTTAGATTGTATTAATATTTTGTAAAAAACTAGCAATTTAAAACCATCACAAACGTTATTATAGTAAAAGCAAAAAGGAAATTACCGGTAATGAAAATAAATAAAAAATGCACTCGAGCACTTTATCAAAGATTAAGAAATCTTATTTGGGGATTATAGTTTTTAGTTAATTATAAGGATTAATTTGATAAAATGTCTCTTTCACATATTACAACAACAGTATTGTCATCTTTAGGAAATAACACAGGTTCTGTTATTCCTATTGCAACAAAAGATTTAATACAAAATCAGGTATTGGTAGCTCAATACCATAAAGAAGGCGGAAAATATGACGCCTTTGAAAAATTTGTAGAAGAAAACGGCACAAGTGCTATTTGGCTTGGCGGGCTTCCTTTTATTAAAAAAATAATGGATAAAACCCTCTATAAAGCCTTTAAAATGAGTCCTGATGTCGATATAAGAAAATTAAAAAACGGTACACCTGATAGTATCAGTTTTGCTATGAATAAATTAAAGGAGCAAGGCAAGGCAGGTGGAGAACAGTATAAAATTTTAGAAAATGTTGCAAACAATAAAAAGCTTGCAAAGGGTTTGTTTGCAACAAAATTTGCTGCGGCAACCGGTGCTACAATGCTAGCTTTGGGCGGGATAATTTTATTTAAGCAAAAAAGCACCGAAGAAAAGGTGAAAAATAAAATTGAACTTGAGATGGCACAGCAGCTTTCTTTAAGGAATAGTGTTAAAACTTCTGCTGTAGGGCAAATGTTTGGTTCTAAAATGAATGATGGTCAAAACAAAAATCTTTCATTTAAAGGTGCCATTTCAAATGCAGCTTCAGCCTTTATGTACAATCCTGTTTTAAATCAATTCTTGCTTGATATTGGTATTACCGGGCTTCGGGGAACAACATCAAGAGAAGGTGAAAGAAAAGGCGTGCTTACAAAAGAGGCCTTTGAAATTGCATTTTTATATCCACTTGCAGCCCCTATTCAAAAAGGTTTTGATTTTGCCTTTGGCAAACTATTTAATAAAAATACAAATCTTGATTACAGTATTTTGGCATCAGATAGGTTTGAGAAATCCCTTTCTGATAATTCTATGAAACAAGCCTTAACAAAATTTAATAAAAATTTTGATATTGAAAAAATAGGTAAAGATGCTGATTTAGATAAAAAATTATTGAATTTCATCTATGATAATCCTGATAATCCTATTGTTAAATTTTTAAAGGATGCAGGTGATGTGGCCACTGTGAGCGAGGTTACAGGCAAGAAAAAATTCGGTATATTTAATGTTAAAAAGGCAACTGATGAAATTGATTCACTAAGCTTTATTGACACAAAAGCTATAGGAAAAAATATTAAAAAACTTACTAAAACCATTGATAATATGGATTCAAAAGATGTTCTTAATAATGCTGATAAGGTTAAGAGATATTTAAAAGGCGCCAAGGCTGCAAAAGGATTGTCTATAGTTTCTGCAATTGCTTTTGGTATTTGGGCTATGGGTGTATTGCAAACAAAGGTTGTTCTTGCTATGAGGAAAAATGATACCGGCAGCACTGAAAACCAAGCCATAACAAATCTTGAAAACAAAATTAGACACCAAATGGCATTTGAGGGTAATCATGCGGATAAATCCAATACTAAATAATTTCAAGCGCAGTCTTGTTTTTGGGTATGAAATATCAAGAAAAAACTGCATTGGTGCAAAAAGAAAAGAATTTCAAAATATAAAGCCTGATTATAAAGAAGATGACTTCAAATATCCAAAATATGCTACAGGATCTGATTTTGTGACATTAAAAAGCAGGTCAAAGGATGGGGTTTTGAATTTGGCAGGGGAAATTCACAGGGAAAAAATTTCAGATGATGAAGTTTTATATGCGATATCAAAACAATCTACAGATGAACCTTTGGGGTATTTAATCTTATCTTTGGATGTTAAAAATATGAATAGTATGCAAAACATAGTTCCAGAACATTTGAAAGAATATTTTTCAGATGCTCCATATATTAAAAAGATGTTTTCATATAAAGGTGGAACAAATCCTGATATTTCAGGAGTGGGCACACACCTTGTGAAATGTGCGCTTAAAGAAAGTATAAAAACAGGGCATGATGGCAAGCTTTCTGTTTTAGCATGCAATCCTAAAGACCCTTTTTGCGCGCCTACTATTTTTTATCATAAACTTGGGTTTAAATTTATAGAAGATGATAAGGAAAATATTATAAACAAACTTGAAGAAGAAGGAAATTTGAATATGCAAAGTGCTTTAGATAATTCTATAAATATAGGCACAATGTATCTTCCTAAAGAAAATATTGAAAAGCTTTTGAATTGTTAATTTGCAATATTTGCGGCAATTAAACTTCAATGAATAATTTTCTTCCTACAATATTTGGCTTTCCATTGTAGTAGCCTGCAAAATAACCTCCAGAAACGGGTGTATTCTTTGCGTAGTTTTCATTTCCCTTAAAGTTTGAATTCATAAAGGGGTTCATACTTTCATTTTGACCGAAAGGGTTGTAGCTTGAAGGCTTTGTTTCTATCTTTTGAATACTTTGTGTGCTTGTAGATGCAAGTGATTTTGTAATGATGGATACTAAGTTTGTAAACATTTTTGGACCTTAACTTTCCTTGAAAATAATTTTCTAACCTGCATTTTGGTAAAAAAAACAAAATACAATGCATTAAGAATTTTAATTATACAATTTTAAAAGTCATAATTTATTATCGTATTCAATATAAAAAATGTTAAGATTTTTTTATTAAAAATACACCATAAAGTCTACAATTTGACAAAACTTAATAATATTATTGTTAATTTTATTAAGTTTATGATATATTTTTATTATCAACTGTTTACTAATGTTAAATTTTATATAAAAAATTAAATAAGATATGCATGGTTAAAGCTTTAGGCCTGACAAACGTGCTTTTTTATTAAATTTTAATTTGAGGTATGGGAAAATAGAATCAATATTATTATATCTTACAATACTTGTGTTAACACCTGCCACCATTATATCCACACTTTTATGGACAAGGCAGAGAACAAAGCTTGAATTTTATCAAAAAGACGCTGAAAGAATGACAGCAGAATTCAAGCAAAAAGAAGATTATATTAAAAAAGAAGCAATTGTTGCTGCAAGAGAACAAATGCACAATGATAGGCAAAAGCTTGATGATGAAATCAGACAAAGAAGATCTGAAATTAATCGTCTTGAAAATTCTCTTTCAAAAAGAGAAGATAGCCTTGAAGATAAAGCGCAAAAAGTTGCCGATAAAGAATTTCAATTGAATAAAAAATATGATGAGCTGCTTGATAAAGAAGATTATTTGGCAGAGCTTGTTGCAAAACAATTAGCAGAGCTTGAACGTGTATCTTCCATGAGTCGAGAAGAGGCTAAAAATATTCTTTTAGAACAAATTAAACAGGAATTAGCGCAGGAACAAATCCAATTAATCCGCGAAAATGAGCAAAAAATAAAAGAAACAGCAGAAGAAAAATCCCGTGAGATTTTATCGCAGGTAATGCAGAAATGCGTGATAGACCAGGTTATTGAAAGTACAGTTTCTGTGGTTTCCCTTCCAAACGATGAAATGAAGGGAAGAATTATTGGCCGTGAAGGCAGAAATATTAGAACACTTGAAACATTAACAGGGGTGGATTTAATCATTGATGATACACCTGAAGCTGTTGTTTTATCATCTTTTGATCCTGTTAGACGTGAAGTTGCAAAATTAACAATTGAAAAACTTATACAGGATGGGCGTATTCACCCTGTACGCATTGAAGAAGTTTTTGAAAAATCTAAAAAAGAGATTGAAAACAAAATGAGGCAGGAAGGCGAAAAGGCTGCACTTGACCTTGGAATTATGAACCTTAACAAAGAGCTGACGAGGACTCTTGGACGCTTATATTATAGAACAAGCTATGGACAAAATGTTTTAAGGCATTCTATTGAAGTTGCGCAGATAGCTGGTATGCTTGCTGTGGAGCTTGGAGCAAATGCTAATGAAGCAAGACGTGCTGGTTTATTGCATGATATAGGAAAAGCAGTGGACCATGACCAGGAAGGAACCCATATTCAACTTGGAGTAGAACTTGCAAGGCGATATGGCGAAAAGGAAGAAATTGTCCATGCAATTGAAGCGCACCATGACGATGTTGCCGCAAATACACTTGTTGCAGCACTTGTCAAAATTGCAGATTCGGTTTCCGCAGGAAGGCCAGGTGCAAGGCGCGATACGCTTGAAATCTATATTAAACGCCTCAAAAAGCTGGAAGAAATTGCAAACAGCTATGAGGGTATTAAGCAATCCTTTGCAGTGCAAGCCGGTCGTGAAGTTAGGGTTGTAGTTCAGCCTAATGTGTTCAACGACGCCGCTGCAGCCAAACTTGCCCGTGACATTGTAAAACGCATTGAGGATGAACTTGAATATCCCGGCCAAATCCGTGTAACGGTTGTTCGGGAAGCTAGAGTTACCGAAATTGCGAAATAAGAATGTCTAAAACAATTAAAGTGCTTTTTTTGGGTGATTTAGTAGGTCGTCCTGGAAGAGAAGCGGTTCAGAAATTTTTAAATAAAAATCAAGATTATGATTTTGTGATTGCAAATGTTGAAAACGCATCACATGGTTTTGGACTGACTAAAAAAAATCATGATGATTTGATATCTTATGGCATTAATTGTATGACATCCGGCAATCATATTTGGGATAAAAAGGATGTGTATGCCTATATAGATGATAGCAGTGTTTTGGTGCGTCCATTAAACTACCATAAAAAAGAACGAGGTGCCGGGTTTAGAATATTTAACGATAAAATTATTGTGTTAAATCTTTTAGGTAAAACCTTTATGCAGCCTGTTGTTTGCCCTTTTCAAACGCTTTACGATGTTATGATTTCACTGAATGAGACTTGTGATTTATCTAAAATGGTTGTCATTGTTGATTTTCACGCGGAAGCTACGGCTGAAAAGATTTGTCTTGCTCACTTTGCAAAATCTTTAGGGGTAAGTGCTGTTTTAGGAACGCACACCCATGTGCAAACAGCTGATGAAAAGCTTATTGATTATGATTTTTTGTTGAATGATGCTTTTGAATATTTTCCAAAAGTATTTAAAGAAAATGTTTTAACATCTAAAAAATCTATGGCATACATAAGTGATGTTGGTTTTTGCGGTTCATATAAAAGTATTATTGGAATGGAATATGAAAGTTCATTAAAAAGGCTTGTTTCATCTATTCCTGAAAGATTTGATGTTGCATTAGACTGTATTAGGCAAATTAATGCTGTCAGTGTAGAGTTTGATTTTGAAAGCGGCGTTGCGCAAAAAATCGAGAGAATAAATTTAAATTACAATTATGAGGAAATGAAGCCATGAAGGTAGATTTGCACATTCATACGACATATTCTGATGGTACATATTCTCCCGAAATGGTGGTGAATACGGCTATTGGGTGTGGTCTTAATGTTATTGCACTGACTGATCATGACAATGTTTTGTCCCATAAAGTTGCTGGTGATTATGTTCAAAAAAATAATATTGATATAGAAATTATCCCTGGTGTTGAAATTAATACTATTTATAAAGGGCATGAAGTTCATATTTTGGGTTATTTTATGGATACGAAAAATTCTGAATTTTTGAATCTTATGAAATCCCAACAAGAGGCTCGTGTTAAACAGACTAATGAAATTATTGAGCTTTTGAATAAAAAAGCCGGGATAAAAATTAAATTTGAAGATGTAAAATCTCTTGTAGCGGAAGGCGGCAGTATTGGAAGGCCGCATATAGCCCGCGCTATTACAAATGCAGGCGGAGTAAATAATGTTATGGAAGCCTATGCAAAATATATAAACGATTCATCAAATGTTTATGTGCAAAGAAAAACTGTTTCTCCGCATGATGCATGTGAAATTATCTATGATGCAGGCGGCATTCCTGTTTTTGCACATCCCATTGATGTTGAAATATCGGATGAGCTTGCAAAGGAGCTTGTAAGTTATGGCCTGCGCGGAATTGAAGCATACCATAGAAAACATTCTCCTGCTGTTGTAGAACATTATTCTTCTTTGGCAGAAAAATACGGGCTTATTATTACGGGTGGTTCAGATTTTCATGCACCATCTGTAAATCATGGGGCAATTTTAATGGGCAAAAATTTTGTGCCTGCTTGGGTATATGATGAATTAGTCAAAGAAAAAAGAAGACTTGAATTATTGTAAATAAAAAATAGCCCGCTGTTTTTTAACAGGGGCTTGTTTTTATAAATTTGTTATTCTTCAACGCAGGGTTCAAGTAGAGAATAATTAATATCTTCATCTATAGTGCCAATGCCCGTGTTGTCAATAAATTCTTCTGTTGCAGGCGGTGTGGTGGGGTTCATTTGACTGCTTTCTATATTGCTATTTGTATCTTTTGTTGAAGGTTGATTTATTATTTTAACTGGTTTAAAAATTTGTTCGCGAGCTTTTTTAATAACATCTTTTGCATATTTTTCTAAAATCTCAATATTGTTATTTACAAGGTTTGGATTTAAATTACCATTTGCAATCTGCATATTAACTGCTGATTCGTATTTATGTAATGCATCTTGAATTTTGTATGCCATTTCCTTCTTTTCATCTTCAGGCATTTTGTTTTGGTTTTGGATGAAATCATTTTTAAGTGTTTTATAGGCTGTTTTTGCTTCTTTAATTTTTTCTGCTTGGTTTTTGATATGATCGGCAATTAAAACATAATAATCTTTAATATCACTTCCATCTAGTCCTGAAAGTTCAGCTTCCAAACTATTTTCTGCCATCCATTCATTGCTTTTTAGTGTTGCTGCCTCAAGTTCTTTTCTATAAATTTCTGCAACAGCTTTTGTCTCATCGTTTATTTGTTCAATTTCATCTAGTACTTTGTTTATAATTTCTAATTCACCTTTATTAATGTTGCCTTTTGATGTTATAGCAGATTTGTCGCTGACAAAGGGGTGGCATATTGCATCGCTGCTTGCTTCCTCTATTAATCTTTCAATAAAATATGCAGCATCTTTTTCTGTTTCAATATCTTTCCAGGGAGTAATTTCTCCTGCTGCAATCTGCGCTATTGAATAGTGTTCATAAAATCCTTTAAGGTTTCTGTTTTCATCTTGATATTGAATTAATTGCTCTGTATCATTTTGTGAGCCATCAAAGGTTTTACCATCCAAGAGTTTTATGATATCAAGTGCTGATGCTTCTGTATAGCTGGGCCAAATTTCATTGTAGAGATTGTCATATTCTTTTATTGCATCTTCTATGTAATTTTTAGAATCTTCAAAACGTTTTTGTGCTTCTATTGAGCTGAAAGCATCTGTATCTATAATTGTACTGGTGGGCGAAGCGATTCTGTTTTCAGTATCTTTGGCTGCTCGTATATTTTCTAAATAATCCTTGTATACATCTATTGGTATAACAAAATCACAATCATAATCACAATCATTGTTATCAAAGATTTCTTCTATTGGTGTTAAATTTTGTATTTTTTCTGATTCTTTAGCCTGGACGGTGCATCCTGAAATATTTAATGCGGCAAGCATGGCGGCACCTGCAAGTACAAGGCCTTGAAGTTGTTTTTTATATTCTTTAATACCAATTTTCTTTTCAGGATTAAAATTTGCTGCTGTGTGCGGTGTTTTTCCTTTGAAATTTGTTTTATTGAATGAATTTGTATTTGAGGAATTTTGAATCTTCATTGCCTTAACCTTTCTTTTATGTTTCCTATAAAGTTTGTAATTTTTTAAAATTGTTGTTATTTATAAAATATTAAAAAAATTTAAGTAAATTTAAGTAAATATTTGTAAAGGCAGAAGTATATTTTTATTCATTTGGTGGAAAAAATGCCGTGTAAACGGTACAATTATTTTATGGCAGCTTTTATTGATAAAGTAAAAATTAAACTTGAATCCGGCAGGGGCGGAAACGGCGCTGTGGCTTGGAGGAGGGAAAAATTTGTGGATAAAGGCGGTCCTGCTGGCGGTGATGGCGGCAGGGGTGGAAATATATATTTTGTAGCCGATGAAAACATGTCCACGCTTCTTGATTTTACATATAAATCTGTTTACAAGGCGCAAGATGGTGAAAATGGTCAAAATAAAAATTGTCATGGTAAAAATGGCAAAGATATATTTTTAAAGACTCCTGTTGGAGTAATTGTACGTGATTTAAAGAATGGAAAAATTATTGCTGATTTAGATGCCCATGAAAAAACAATTTTAATTGCAAAAGGCGGCAGAGGAGGCAGGGGAAATGCAAGATTTGCTACTGCACAAAAAAGAGCTCCGCAATTTTGCGAACCTGGGGAAGCGCCAGTTTGCCGAGAATTGGAATTAGAATTAAGGCTGATAGCAGATATTGGACTTTTGGGAATGCCTAATGCTGGTAAATCAAGTTTTATATCAAAAATTTCATCTGCCAAACCTAAAATCGCAGATTATCCATTTACCACCCTTGTTCCTAATCTTGGAGTTGTAAGAAAACCATCAGGAGATGGGTTTGTGGTAGCTGATATACCTGGAATTATTGAAGGCGCGCATCAGGGTGTTGGGCTTGGGTTTGAGTTTTTAAAACATGTTCAAAGATGCAGATTTTTAATTCATGTTGTTGATATTTCAAATGAAGATGCTATTGAAAATTATAAAAAAATTAATGCCGAACTAAAAAAATATTCTGAAGATTTAGCTTCTTTATATCAGGTTGTTATGCTAAACAAAACAGATATTCTTGATGCTGATTATATCAAGAAGACGATGGATGATTTTAAGGAATTTAATAATGATGTATTTGCTGTGTCTTGTGCAACAGGAGATGGGATTGAAGAATTCTTAAATCATCTTTACAAAAAAACAGATGAAATACCGCATCCGGAAAATCCTCTAAAAATAGAATATGACGATGGTTTTGACGATAATGATGACAGCGAATTTCATGTAGCAAAGCTTAACAAAAACACTTTTTTGGTAGATGGTGGTAAAATAAGAAGATTAGCAGGTGTAACTGACACAAGAAATATTCAACAGATGCGCAGGCTTGCTAATATATTAGATTCTATGGGGGTTTATCAGGAATTAAAGAAGATGGGCCTAAAAGAGAATGATACCGTGATGGTGTCGCACATTGAAACATCATATATTGGTGATTATGAAACAAATTACTAATACATTTGGTGGATTTATTTTAAATCATGATGACAAATCGGCTTAAATGTATGATATTAGTTAGTAAGTATACTTTAAGATAGTATAGATTTAGTGTAGTAGAGTAATAGATAACAGAGTTGACAATGTATTTTGAAGACGAAAAAGAGAATATGACAGATGCTGCCCTCGATGATCTTGATTTAGACATGGATGGCGAAGACAAGACTGTCACATGGGATGACCTTTTGGACGACGATGCTGGTATTGATTTAAGCAGCGTTAAAAAGCATGAAGATTTTGATGATGAAAGCCTATTGGATTCTTCCAATGATTTATCCCTTGCAGATGAAATGGTGGAAGATATTAGGCCTCGACCTGTCCAAAGACAGAGAGCACCACGAAAAGATGCTTTTGATGTATTTGGCGGTGATCCTTCATCTGTTCCATCAACACCTGGCGATGCCTTTACGCCTGATTTAACTAACAGGCCTTCTGCAAGAAGAAAGGCTGCTATTGAAAATGGCGATGATGATGATATTTATTTTGAACCAAGAAGAGCTAAAAAATCATCATCAGGTGTTTTCCCTGCATTAGTTGGTGCAATGGTAGCATTGTTATTTATCGGCGGTGTTGTATATTTATTTATGACTTATGGAAAATCTGTTGCAGGGCTGGATGCTTCAAGTTTATTGAATAACAGCAAGCCTCAAGAAACTGCACCAATGATTGCTGATGATATAAATAAACCTGCAATTGACATTAATGCGCCAGCTGATTCAAATGTTTCAAATGGTGAAGATGAAAATAAAGAAGAAAAAACTGATGAGCAAAAATTAGTTACTTTTGCAATACAAAATGGTGGTAGAATTAATCCTTTTGTTCCGCCAAGCGGATTTGAAGCTGCTAAGTATACATTATCTTCAGGATATGAAATACTTTCTCCGCCAGAAGAAGTACCTGAGCCAGAAGTTGCCGAAGAGGCTAAAAAACTTATGGATATTACAGTATCTGGTATTTTGTTTGACAGTGTTAAGCCTTCTGCCATTGTGAGCGTAAGCGGTTCTGATTATTACGTTCAAGTGGGCGATAAGGTGGATGATTTCCAAGTTGTTGCTATTAATAGACAATATGTTGCTATTAAAAACGGCTCAAATGTTTATAAAGCACAAGTTGGTGAAAACTTTGGCACTAAGGCTCCTGTTGATGGTATGGCAACAAGACAGACTTCAGGTAAATTTGCAGGTGCTAAGCAATATACGTCAGCTTCTGAAGTAGAAGTGAGTGTAAAATAATTTATACGGAAATTAAGAAAAATTAATCTAGGAGTTAGAATAAAATGTTAACACACAAGAAAAGAAAACTATTTAGGAACATTACGCTTTTTGCGCTTGCCTTGTCTTTGGTTCAAACTTGCTGGGCAGGATTCCTAAGCGAGCAAAAAGATGAACCGCTTGCTCAAAACGAACTTTTAAGCATGAATGTAGATGATGCCCAATTGTCTGATGAGTCTTCAACTTTAACGCTTAAACAAACAATTGATGGCAGCAATAATTCTATATTAAACATACATAGCCCTGAAGCTAAAGCTACAGGTGCTAAAATCAAGCTTGACGGTGGTGTATCAATTACTGATTCTCCAAACAAGATTACTCTTTCTTTGAGAGATTCTGATGTTCGTCAGGTTTTAAGAATGTTTGCTGATAAAGCAGGGATTAACGTTGTTTTCCATAGTTCAGTTGAAGGCAAAGTTACTTTAGATTTGGTTGATGTTACTTTAAATGATGCTTTCTTACTTGTGCTTAAATCTTCTGAATTAACATACGCTAAGGAAGGTAAAAATTTAATTGTTTCAACAATTGAAGCTTCAAAGGATTTGGGTATCGGAAAACAAAATATGACGATTATTCCGGTTAAATATGTTGAAGCTCCTGCTGTTGCTAAATTTTTGAATGCTAACGTATTTTCTTCCAAAGTATCTGGCATTTCTAACAGACAAATTGTTGCTTCTAACCCTCGTACCAATGAAGTATTAATTTTTGGTTCTGATAACGATGCTGCTTTGGCTGAAAAAATTATTGCACAGCTTGATAAAAAACCAATGGTAAATATTTTTAAAGTTAATCATACAACACCAAAACAGATGGCAGCATTATTGTGTGACACTATGATGCCTTCAAATAACTCATTAAACAACCAAGGTACTGTAACCCAATCTTCTGATTCACAGATTGATGATGGTGATACAGAAACTGATGCAGAACAGGATGAAATTAAAAGCATAAGACTTGGTGGCGGTTTTGTTGCTTGCCGTTCTACAGCTGTTGATGCTACAGGTGGTGTTGGCGCTATTACTAACACTGACGGCACCACTATGGTACCATTCCAAACAGTGCCTCTTACAATTACTTTCTCACCTGATTTGGGATTAGTAACAGTTTATGGTGGTTCTGTTGAACAAGTTGAAGTTATAAAAGATTTCATTGCTAAAAATGATATTAAGCAACCAATGGCATATATTGAACTTGCCGTTATTGAACTTAATGAAGATGGTTCAAAAGAATTTAATAACAAGTGGGATTTATGGACACCATTTTTAAGCCTTGGATTCTCATCAAACGGTCTATCTACAGCTGAAAGAAACCCGGTAGTGTTTGGTCCTGATAGCAGCAAGGGTACAAAATACGGTGGTAGCTCTGTACTTACTTATGAATTAAAATATTTAATTAACAATGGCAAAGGCAGAGTTCTTACAAATCCAAAATTAATGGTTACAAATGGTCAGAAATCTCTTATTAATCTAACATCTGATTATGTTAAAACAACAAGTACTGAAATGAATTCAAATTCATACACTGATACTCCAATTGTTACTAGAACCTATGAAATTGGTAATGATGAAGGTTTGAAAATTGAATTGATACCATTTATCAGCCAAGATGGTTATGTATCTTTGAATATGACACCTGAGTTTTCAACTCAAAAGGGCAGCCCAATAATGACTACTGACAGCTATGGTGAAGAAATTATTGCAGCAACCCTATTACAAAGACGTAATCTGAAATTAAATAATCTTAGAATTAAAGATGGTGAAACTCTTGTTATAGCTGGTCTTATCAAAGAAAGTGAAAAACAAAGCGTAACTAAAGTTCCTGTTCTTGGTGACCTTCCACTGCTAGGTGTATTCTTCAGAAACTCTAGAAACGAAAAGGCAAAAGAAGAATTGGTAATTATGGTTACTCCTCACATAGTTTATTCAGAAGAACAGGCTAAAGAAATTAAGGCTATGGATTTGTAATAAACTTAAAAGAAGCATATTGTACGGCAGGGTTATACATTATATACCCTGCCTGACAAATATAACTTCCCTTTTCCCCAATATAATTTCCTTTGAAGATAGAATTTTTAGATACGAGTCAAATAAAACCTTATGAAAAACGAATTATTAGTTAAACTTATAAATAAAATTAATTTTGATTATGCAAATCATTTTGAACTTGCCGAAGCTAAAGAATTATCATTTGTGCCGATAAATATGCAGGGTGACGCGTTTTTTGTTGCTGTGTCGGCTACATCGGATAAAACAAAAGTAACAGAATATATTAAGTCTGTTTTTGATGCTAGAATCGAGTTCATATTTCTTTCTGAAACAAATTTCAATGTTTTGTTTGATGAATTTTTGAAGATTTTTAACTCTAAATATGGAAATGTTAAATTAAGCTCTTCTGAAGATTTAAGTTCATTGGATGCACTTCCTGATCAAGGAACTGTAAGTGCGCAATCTTCTAGTGCTGTGCATGATGAAGTTCATGATTTTGATAGCCTTGATATCGATTCATCTACTGTTGAATTAGATGGGCTTGATGATATAGATGTTTCAATGAATCCTGATAGTGTGCCTGAGCCAGCAAAAACTGCTACAGCTGTTCAGGTAAAAGCTGCAAGTGTTCAACCACCTGTAAAAAAAGTTATACAGCCCAAACCTCTTGGTGATGATATTGATTTAACTATTGATGATGATGAAGTTGATGTAGTTGAATCTGATACAATTATGGAAGCGCAAAGAAGGCCTGCACCAAGAAAAAATCCAAATATACAAAATCTTTCCAAGAAGGCAATTAAGCCAATTACTGCAATAAAATCCCCTAAGACCAAAAAAATTGGTGAAATTTTGATGGAAGAAGGGCTTTTGAGTGAAAAGCAGCTTACCATTGCACTTGCTGAGGCAAAAGTTTTAGATGTGCCTCTTGGCTCTGTTCTTGTAAAGCTTGGTTTTGTAACAATTAAACAATTAAAAGAAGCTTTGGGCGCGCAGATGGGTTTAAAACTTGCATCTGCGGATCAATTAAAAGCTTTGCCTACCGCAATTTCAGTTTTGCCTGAAGATTTTGTAAAAGTGAATCGTGTTATTCCTTTATCTATGACAGATAAAACTCTTGTTGTGGGTATGGTTAATCCAAAAGATACAAGGGTTATTGATGAAATTGTTTATCAAACTGGTTTAAAGCCAACAATTATGATGATTACTCACTATGAGTATGAAAATTTTGTGCAGACATATTATCAAACTGATAAACAAGAAACTGATAAAATCTTAGAACAGATAGAAAGAGAAAAACTTGATGTTACCAATGAGGATACTCTTTGGGAACAAGTTGAAAAAGAAATACAAGATACCACTGGTACTGTTTCTAAGTTTGCAAATAAGATTATTACATCTGCAATCGATCAAAAGGCATCAGATATTCATATTGAACCTAGAAGCGTAGGTTATGTTGTAAGATATAGGGTTGACGGTGCATTAAAAGAAGTATTGAAAATACCACAAAAGGTAGAAAGCGCTGTTATTTCTCGTTTCAAAGTATTGGCGCGTATGAATATTGCTGAACATAGACGTGCTCAAGACGGTAGCTTTACAATCAAATATAAAAAAATGCAGTTTGACTTCCGTATCAATACGCTTCCGGTAAATGGTAGAGAAAAGATGGTAATCAGGGTATTGGCTCCTGCTGTTACGTCTATGGATGATATGGGCAACGATATTCAAATAGATGGCGCATCAAAAGAAGATATAGAAAAAATCCAATATTTAATATCTGAACCAAACGGTATTTTGCTCACATCTGGCCCTACTGGTTCAGGTAAAACAACAACCCTTTATGCTTTACTTAGAAGCTTGAATAAAGAAGATGTTAATATTACTACGATTGAAGATCCTGTAGAAATTAAGCTTGAAGGGGTAAACCAGTCTTCTGTAAACCCTAAAGCTGGTATAACTTTTGCTTCATCATTAAGGGCGATATTAAGACAAGACCCTGATGTTATTCTTGTTGGTGAGATTCGTGACTTTGAGACATTGGAAGTTGCAATTTCAGCATCTTTAACCGGTCACCTTGTGTTGAGCACAGTGCATACCAATTCTGCTTCTGCAACTGTTACCAGGTTGATTGAAATGGGTGCAAAAGATTATCTTGTATCTTCTACCTTGAATGGTGTTTTAGCTCAAAGGCTTGTTAGAAAACTTTGCCCTGATTGTAAAGAGGCTTATACTCCAACATTAGAAGAGGCAAAGAAAGTACTTTCAGACCCTCTTGAAATACAAGAGTTTATGAAACAGAAAATATACCGTGCAAGAGGCTGTGAATTCTGTAGCAATACAGGTTATAAAGGCAGAACTGCTGTTTTAGAAGTTCTTGTTGTAAATAATGATTTGAAAAAATTAATTGCACAGCGTGCGCATGATGTAGAAATTGAAGAATATGCCGTGAAGCATGGTATGAAAACCTTACATAGAGCATGTTTGGATCATATCAAAAATGGTATTACTTCTATTGATGAATTTGTTAGAATTTTAGGATTGGCTGGTGAATAATGCCCTTATTTGCATATATAGCACTTAAAAATAATAAAACGATTGTCAGAGGTAAAATAGAAGCCGATGATATAAAAGCAGCCCGTGAAGGGATTAAGAAAATTGGTCTTTTGCCTACAAAAATTATAGATGAGACCAATAAAAATGCTTCCGAACAGGTAATTAAGCTTGCAAAGGCAAACTTAAAGCCTATGTCATTAAAAGATAAGATTGAATTTACTTCAACCTTGCAAATTTTGACAACAACAGGTATTCCTATTATTGAAACCTTGGTGTTTATGGAAAATAACGCTGAGGCTACGACAATAAGGGATATGGCCTATGAATTAAGAAGAAATATTATTGCAGGTTCTACACTTGCAGAAACTTTGGAAAAATATAGAAGCATATTTGGCAGGGTTTATGTAGGGCTGGTTAAAGCCGGGGAAGATTCCGGAGAATTAGACAAAACTCTTGCTCGTATGTTGGAACTATTGAAAAAGCAAGATGCAATTAAATCAAAAGTAATTGGTGCGCTTGTTTATCCTACATTTGTTGTTGTCTTAGCAGCAATTGTTGTAACGATAATGCTTATGTTTGTATTCCCTGCGTTTGAGGCCATGTTTGATAATTTAGGCCGAGATTTACCTATCACAACAAGACTGTGTATTGATCTTGGTAATTTTATGCGTAAATTTTGGTACATTATGCTTGCTGGTTTGTTGTTTGCAGGTTATGGTATCAGAAAATTATTTACAACAGAAGCTTCAAGAAGAGCAATAGATAGATACGTTTTACGTGTACCTTTGCTTTCAGATTTGATGAAATATGCGAACTATTCAAACTTCCTTGCAGTATTGCAAGTTGCATACGATGCAGGTATTCCGGTTGTAGACTGTTTGTATTTGTCAAATCTTACTATGGATAATGTTGTATTAAAACAAGCAATTTTAGGTGCTGCTGCAAAGGTGCAGCAGGGTATTCACCTTTCAATAGCATTGAGAAGTACAAAGCAAATTCCAAATATGATGCTATTTATGATAGCAACTGGTGAGCAATCAGGTCGTTTAGGTGAAATGTTATACCATTGTACAACATTTATTGATAGAAAACTTGACGATATTATTGATAAATTTACAAAGCTTGTCGAGCCTGCATTGTTGATATTTATTGGTTTTATTGTATTATTCCTTGCATTATCATTATATATGCCACTATTTGCAGCGTATCAGCAATAAAAAATAAAAAGTATAAAACTATTAAACCCGCCTGATTTTAAAAGGCGGGTTTTTTAGAGTTTTTTATAATAAGATTTTTTATAATACGATAAATAAGTAGTGAATATATTACAGACATTTTTGAAGCGAGGCTTCAACTGTATCAAAAATTTTATTTAAACTTTCTTCTTTTATGCAATATGGCGGCATAACATATATTGTATTTCCTAAGGGCCTTAAAAGTATGCCATTTTTCCTGTAAAAATTATACAATTTTGTGCCTGTATTTGAGGTGTAATTATTTCCTGAATGTTCAACTTCAAATGCAAAAATATCGCCAAGTGCACGAATATTTTGTACAGGATGATTTTTAAATCTTTCAAATTGGGAATGATAAAAATTATTAATTCTTTTAACATCAGCTAAAACATCCGTATTTTGCCAAATTTCAAGATTTGCATTTGCTGCGGCACAGGCAATAGGGTTTGCTGTGTATGATGAAGAATGGAAAAACATTTTTGCCTTATCGTTAGATAAATATGCATCATAGATTTCTTTTTTGCAAACCGTTGCTGCAAGCGGGATAGAGCCTCCTGTTAGACCTTTTGAAAGACAAATAATATCAGGGATAATATTTGTTTGGTTAAAGGCAAACATTGTCCCTGTTCTGCCAAAACCTGTCATAACTTCATCAAGTGCAAAAATTACATCATATTCTTTTGAAAGTTTATACAATTCTTCAATAACAAATGGTTTATAAAAGAACATTCCGCCTGAACCCAGAACCAAAGGCTCTAAAATAATAGCGCTAATTTTATCACCTTCTTTTTGAAGAAGTTTTTTGTATACATCAATTGTTATTTCTTCTTTTCCAGGCGCAGGATATGGGATGTGTTCTACATCAAAAAGCATTTTTGTGTAAGGTTCATTAAATACGCTTCTTGCCCCAGACGACATGCCGCCAAATGTATCACCATGGTAGGAATGCTCCATTGCAACAATTTTGCTTTTGTTTTTGCCGTTGTTAAAATGATATCCTACAGCCATTTTTAATGCTACTTCTACGCTTGTGGAGCCTGAATCAGAAAAGAATATGTGGGAATAATCGTTTGGCAGAAATTTACTTAAATTTTTGGCAACATTTTTTGCAGGGTTGTGTACAAAGCCTGCAAAAATTATTTGATGCAGTTTACCTGTTTCATTTTTAATGGCTTTACTTATATTTGGGTTTTTATGTCCAAGAGTGTTTACCCACCATGAAGAAATTCCATCAATTATTTTCTCGCCCGATTTTGTGATTAAAAATTCATCATAAGAAGTGTCAATTTCAATAATATCTTCATTAAGCCCATGTTGGGTAAAAGGGTGCCATATTTCCACAAAAAACCTCCTTTGAAATTATTTTTATGGTACTATAAAGATGATTTAATTTAAAATAATCTATAGAAGGAGTTTAAGAATATGGCAAGAAAACCAATTATTGCAGGAAACTGGAAGATGCACAACAATTGTGCTCAATCAAAAGAATTAATAAAAGGCATTAAAGAAAAAGTAGATGGTCTTGAACTTGAAAAATTGCCTGAAATTGTTGTAGCGCCTGTGTTTACTTCTTTGCATGCTGTAGATGAAGAAATTTGTCATTGTGGCTGCGGTAGAATTAAGCTTGCTGCACAAAATGTTTATTATGAACCAAAAGGTGCATTTACTGGTGAAATTGCTATTGATATGTTGAAAGATTTTAATATGTCTTATATTATCATTGGCCACTCTGAAAGGCGTCAATATTTTGCTGAAACAGATGAAATGATTAATAAAAAAGCAAAAGTTATTTTAGATAATGGTATTATTCCTATCATTTGCTGCGGTGAAACTTTGGAACAAAGAGAACAAGGCGTGACAGATGCACATATTGAAAAACAAATCACAGAAGCTTTAAAAGGTTTATCAAATGATGAAGTTGCAAAATCTGTTATAGCTTATGAACCTATTTGGGCAATTGGTACAGGCAAAACCTGTGATTCTGCTGAAGCAAACAGAGTTATTAAACATATAAGAAGCGTTGTTGAAAAGGTTTCATCTAAAGAAGCTGCTGAATCTATCAGAATTTTATACGGTGGTTCTGTAAAACCTGAAACTATTGCTGAACAAATGGCTCAATCTGATATTGATGGTGCTTTGGTTGGCGGTGCAAGCCTAAAAGCTGATAGTTTTGCAGAAATTGTAAAAGGTGCTATGGTAAAATAGTCCTTTTAAGGATTTCAATTTTGAAATTTAAAAGCCTCCTTGTTTAAGGAGGCTTTTAAAGCATTTATTTTTTAAGACATTATTTTGAAATTACAAAAACAACTTCTTCAGAAAAAAAGTTTGTAATTGTGCGTACTAAAAAACCACTTCGTGCTTTATTTCTTGTTAAATAAACAGATTTTAATATTTTAATATTGCGCTTTTTACAAAATTCAAAAAAATCGTTTACAGTCATAAGGTGGATATTTGGTGTATTATACCATTCATAGGGCAAAGCTTTTGATTTTGGCATCTTTCCTTTAAAGAAAAGATAAAATCTAACCTTCCAATATGCAAAATTTGGAAAGCTTACAACTGCTTTTTTTGCTACTCTTAACATTTCATCTGTTACTAAATCAGGTTTTTCAGTGGATTGAAGGGTTTGATTTAAAATTGCATAATCAAAACTATTGTCAGGGAATTGTTTTAAGCCTTCATCTATATCACCCTGAATAACAGGCACACCGTTTTCAAGGGCTTCGATTACCTTATTTTGGTCAATTTCAATGCCCATGCCCTTTATGTTTTTTTCTTTGACAAGTTTTGAAAAAAGTGTGCCATCGCCGCAGCCAAGGTCTAAAACCTTTGCACTGCTTGGGATTATATCTGTTACAACTTCATAGTTTAATTGTATTTCTGCCTTATTTTGCATCTTCATCTTTCTTTAAAAAACTTTTTATAATCTTTGTTTGGTTTTCATTTTCAATCAAAAATGCGTCATGCCCGCATGGGCTGCTTAATTCAATTGCAGAAACTTCTTTTCCTGCTTTTATTAGTGCACAGACAAGCTCTTTTGATTGTTCCGGGGTAAAAAGCCAGTCTGAATCAAATGAAATTATTAAAAATCTGGAATTTGTTTTTTTAAAGGCAACATCAAGAGAACCATATTTTGTTGCAGGGTCATAATAATCAACAGCTTTTGTTATATATAAATAACTATTTGCATCAAATCTATCTACAAAAATTCTTCCCTGATATTCAAGATAACTTTCTACTTGAAAATCTACCCCAAAATCAAAGCTTGGGCCGTCTTTAAAATCTCTGCCAAATTTTGAATGCATGGCTTCTTCACAAAGATATGTAATGTGTCCTACCATCCTTGCTATTGCAAGGCCGTAATCTGGGGCAAAATCTTTATTATAATAATTTCCGTTGTTAAAATATTTATCTGAAATAATGGCATTTCTTGCAACAGCATTAAATGCTATAGCCTGGGCTGAAAGCCTTGCTGTAGATGCTATTATTATTGTAGATTTTACCATATCAGGATAACTTATGGTCCACTCCATCGCCTGCATGCCGCCCATAGAGCCGCCTACAACAATTAATTTTTTAACATTTAAAAAATCTACAAGT
Source organism: Candidatus Gastranaerophilales bacterium (assembly GCA_910587815.1). Classification (GTDB taxonomy): domain Bacteria; phylum Cyanobacteriota; class Vampirovibrionia; order Gastranaerophilales; family Gastranaerophilaceae; genus MGBC122484. Next base: position 131,022 of record CAJUNK010000001.1, read on the forward strand.
TTTTTTTGTACCTGCACCATATCTTCAATTGTGATAACGGGAAAATCAAGCCCAAATGGCATATTGGTATCTGGATTTATTGAAGAAGGGCCTGTTGTGCCTTTACATCCGCCCAAAACATTTGATGAAATTACAAAATATTTATTTGTATCAAAAGCTTTTCCTGGGCCAATCATAGCGTCCCACCAGCCCGGTTTTTTATCATTAGGGCTATGATAACCTGCTGCATGGGCATCTGCTGTCAGCGCATGACAGATTAATATTGCATTATCGCCATTTTTATTCAGTTGACCATAAGTTTCATAACAAATGTTAATATTTTTTAATATTTTTTTACTTGTAAGAGAAATTTCACCCTCATAGGTGAAATTTTTTGATTCCGTTAAACCCAGTGAATGTTCCATAGCTTCCATAATTATCCTATTTTAGCATATTTTTAATACTTAGGTTAGTTTTTTGTAAACTTTAGTATGAAGTTTTTAAAGTTTTTTTTATTTCTGCCGATAGATATACTAAGAAATATTTTTTTAGGAATTTGTAATGGAAAACTTTAGTGAACCAAAAAGAGTCAAGGAAGATGAATTAAATATGACAGATGCTATGACGGTTTGTCTTTTGGAAAATGATCCTATGGAAGAGATTTTTGCTTTAAACCTGGGAGATTTTTTGTGTGAGCATTTGATAAGTTCTGAATTTGCACATAAAATTAGTGACAAGGTAAAAACTAAAAATGAAAGACTGAAAGACCAGCTTTTAGAATTAATTTCAATTTATTCAATTGATTCAACATTATCAATTTTGGGGTTTGATTCAAATGAAGATTACATTATTTACAATTCAATTGCAAAAACAATCAAACTTATGCTTTCCTTGGATGAGTGTGTAATTTATCTTGCCAAAAAGGATGAACCTATAAAACTTGCAGGCACTTCATCTGATGATTTTAATAAAACTGTGGATGCGCGCATTACAAGAAGCTATGAAAATGAAGAAGTAATAATGCTAAATGAAGATGATAAGCAAATTATTGTCTTTCCAATGAAGAATAAATTTGAATGTATTGGTGCAATTGAAACAACAAGGGATATAAACCGTCCTTTGGAAGCTGAATTTATTGAGCTTTTAAAAATAACAGCAGGATTATTTGTAACATCTTTGGGTATTCAAAAATTAATTGAGCAGGTAAAAAGGGTTGTAAATAGTGAAACTGTATCAACAAGTGAATTGTTAAATCTGCGTGCACAGCTAACATCAATTATTGGAGACCTTGGTGACAAACAACAGGCTTTTGTGGAAAAATTAGCCGTAGCTGTGGATTTAAAGGGTCAGTATAAAAATTGTCATTCTCAAAGAACAGCAGATTTATCAAAAGAAATTTGCAGATTTCTTGAGCTGAATGAAAAAACTACAGATTTAATCTATTATGCAGGTTTGTTGCAAAATATTGGAAAAATTACAATTAATGACGATTTATTGAACAAAAAAGGCAAATTATCTAAAGAAGAATGGGATAAATTGCAGGAACATCCAAATGCTGGCGTAAGTTTATTGATGAATATAAACTTTATGTCTGAGGTTGTGCCATATATTCATTATCAAAAAGAACGCTGGGATGGTCTTGGAAAGCCTGAAGGCTTGGGTGGATTTTCAATTCCGTTTGGTTCCAGAATCATTGCAGTGGCTGATGCTTACTGTGCATTAACTGAAGATAGGCCACATAGACCAGCTCTTTCAAATGATGAAGCACTTGAAATTTTAAAGAAAGAAAGCGCTGTAAAATGGGATCCAAATGTTGTAAATTCCCTTATTCAAATGAAATCGTAATATTTTTTGCATAACTGCAAAGAAAAACAAAGATTGATAATATATTAAGAGTTAAGAGTAGTTTTATGCTAATGCCGCCCATCAAAAGTGATAGTGGCGGCTTTATATTATTTTTCTAATTCTCTATGTTTTCTGTATCCGTATGCAAAATAGATAATTGCGCCCAAAATTATCCAAACTGGGAAAAGAATTGCAGAAACTCCAAGCGTCATAAAACCATGTATCATAAGGCCTCCGCATAAAATTATTCCTAAAATAGGAAACAACGGCACAAAAGGTACTTTGAACGGGCGATTTCTGTTTGGGTCTGTTTTTCTTAAAATTAAGACTGCAATACAAATTATCATAAAGTTTGCAAAAGTACCAAAATCACATAATTCTGCTGAAATTTTTAAATCCATAAAAAGAGCGCCGATTATTATGATAATACCTGCTGCCCAGGTTACAATGTGAGGTGTGTTATGTTTTTTGTGGATTTTTTGGAAGGATTTTGGAAGAAAATTATCCCTTGCCATAGCGTATAAAATCCTAGTTGTACCCAGCTGATATACAAGAAGAACAGATGTAAGGCCTGCAAGTGCTCCTACTGCTATAAGCCCGCCTATTTTATGAAGGCCTACAGAATTCATTGCAGCTGTTATCGGGGCAAGAACATTTATCTTGTCTACAGGCACCATGCCTGATAAAACAAGTGCTGTGCCTACATATACAATAGTACAGGCAATTAATGTACCTATAATTCCTATGGGAAGATTTCTTTGTGGATTTTTGGTTTCTTCAGCAGCAGATGATACGGCATCTACACCAACGTATGCAAAGAATATCAAAAATGCGCCAGATAGTATGCCTTTTACGCCATTTGGGGTAAAAGGCACCCAGTTTTCAGGGGCAACATAAAATGCACCTGCAAAAATGAATAATAAAATAACAAAGAGCTTTACAAAAACAAGGATTGTAGCAGCTTTTGTGCTTTCTTTGATTCCTTGTATTAAAAGGATTGTTATAATCAGCATTAATAAAATTGCAGGTAAGTTTATGCAAAATGGTATTAAACCGAATATTCTTGGAATTTCAACACCAGGGTCCAGCCCCATATCATTATATACAGAAATTGCTGTTCTGTAGTCATTAATCAGCCAAACAGGCGGATTAACAAGCCAATTTGGCAAAATGTGGGAAAAGCCTTTTAAAAGTTCCATAAAATACCCAGTCCATGAACATGCAACGGTAATGTTGCTTATGGCGTATTCAAGCATTAAAATCCAGCCTATAATCCATGCCATAAATTCGCCCATTGTGACGTATGTATAAGTATAGGCAGAACCTGCCGCAGGAATCATGGATGCAAATTCTGCATAACAAAGGGCGGAAAACAGGCATGCAAACATTGCAATTATCATAGAAATTATTACAGCAGGCCCTGCGCCAGGACTGTTTTGCTCGCCAACCATTGCAATTCCTATAATTGTAAAAATTCCTGTTCCTATAACAGCGCCAATGCCTAGCATAATAAGGTCAAAAGCGTTCAGTGTTTTTTTGAGTTCAGAATTTTTTGCCGTTTCAATCATTTCATCCGGCGTTTTTTTGCATAAAAGGTTTTTTATAAAATTCTTAAAATTCACTATTTTATTTCATGCTTTCTTTGTTTTTTGTATCCATATCCAAAATAAATTGCAACGCCTAATAATATCCAAAGTAAAAATAAAAGCGTGGATATTCCAAGTGTCATAAAACCATGTATCATAATTCCGCCGCATAAAATTATGCCCAAAATTGGGAATAATGGTACAAACGGTACTTTAAATGGTCTTTTTCTATTTGGGTCTGTTTTTCTTAAAATTAAAACTGCTATGCATATCACCATAAAGTTTGCAAATGTGCCAAAGTTGCAAAGTTCTGCCGATATATTTAAATCCATAAATACAGCACCCAAAATTACCAATATTCCTGCGGCCCAGGTAACAATGTATGGAGTATTATGTTTTTTATGGATTTTTTGGAAGGATTTTGGGAAGAAATTATCCCTTGACATTGCATACAAAATTCTTGCAGAGCCAAGCTGGAAAACCAGAATAACAGATGTTATGCCTGCTAGCGCGCCTGCTGCAATAATTCCGCCAACTTTCTTTAAGCCCATGGAGTTCATAGCTGCTGCAATTGGGGCAAGAGTATTGATGTTTTCTGTTGCAACCATGCCTGATAGCACAAGTGCTGTTGCAATATATATAATTGTGCATGCAATGAGTGTACCTATAAGGCCTATTGGAAGGTTTTTTTGTGGGTCTTTGGTTTCTTCTGCGGCAGATGATACGGCATCTACACCAACGTAGGCAAAGAATATCAAAAATGCACCGGATAATATTCCCTTAAAACCATTTGGTGCAAATGGTGTCCAATTTTCAGGGGTAACATAAAATGCGCCTGCAAAAATGAATAAAAATATAACGGCTAGTTTTATGAAAACTAAAATAGTTGCGGTTTTGGTGCTTTCTTTTATTCCTTGCACTAGAATAACCGTTATTATAAGTAAAAGCAATATTGCAGGTAAATTTATAGAGAAAGGAATTATGCCAAAAAGTTTAGGGATTTCAACGGCAGGGTCTAAACCCATATCATTGTATACAGAAATTGCTGTTCTGTAATCATTAATCAGCCAAACAGGCGGATTAACAAGCCAATTTGGCAAAATGTGGGAAAAACCTTTTAAAAGTTCCATAAAATACCCAGTCCAAGAACTTGCCATAGTAACATTTCCTATGACATATTCAAGCATTAAAATCCAGCCTACAATCCAGGCTAAAAATTCGCCCATTGTAACGTATGTATAGGTATATGTTGTGCCTGCAACAGGTACCATTGAGGTAAATTCAGAATAACAAAGGATTGAAAAAAGGGATGCAAACATTGCAATTAACATTGAAACAACAACAGCAGGCCCTGCGCCGTATCCTGTCTGTTCACCTACCATTGCAACGCCCACTATTGTAAAAATACCTGAACCTATCACAGCACCTATGCCCAGCATAATAAGATCAAAAGCATTTAGTGTTCTTTTTAATTCAGATTTTTTTGCATTTTCAATAAATTCATCCGGCGTTTTCTTTTTTAAAAGATTACTTATAAAACTATGCAGTTTGTGTTTATTTTTCACTATTCTTTTTCAAACTTTCTTTGTTCTTTGTATCCGTATATAAAATAGATTATTATACCTAAAAGTATCCAAATTGGAAATAAAACCTTTGATGTTGTTAAAAATCTCATTGAATAAAACATAAGCCCGCCGCAGCATAATATTCCCATTAGAGGAAACCAGGGAGAAAACGGTACTTTAAATGGTCTTTTTCTATTTGGGTCTGTTTTTCTTAAAATTAAAACTGCAACGCAAACAATTATAAAAGATGTAAATGTGCCAAAGTTGCAAAGTTCTGCTGCGGTTGAAATATTCAAAAACATAGAACCAACAATACATATTACTGCTGCAAGGATTGTTACAACGTATGGAGTTTTAAATTTTGGATGCAGAGCTTGAAGGGATTTAGGCAAAAAACCATCTCTGCTCATGGCGTATAAAATTCTTGTGCCAGCAAGCATCATCACCATTAAAACGGATGTAAGACCTGCAAGGGCGCCTATTGAAATTAATCCTGCTATCCAATTTTGACCTACAGAACTTATTGCATAGGCAAGTGGAGCTTGCAAATTTATTTCGTTTATTGGATTTATGCCTATTAATACAAGGGCGGTTAAAATATACACAATTGTACATATTAAAAGAGAGCCTATGATACCTATAGGAAGGTTTTTTTGAGGGTTTTTGGTTTCTTCTGCCGCAGTTGAAATTGCATCAAAACCAAGATATGCAAAGAAAATTAAAAATGCACCTACAAAAATACCATTTAAACCATTTGGCGCAAATGGTACCCAGTTTTCAGGCTTAACATAAAATGCTCCTGTTATTACAAAAAGCGCTATGACACCAAGTTTTATAAATACTAGTACTCCAGTCATTGCAGCACTTTCTTTTATTCCCTTTATTAAAATTGAGGCTACAATTATTGTAAAAATTATTCCAGGTAAACTAAAGCATATAGGTACAGAACCAATGTGCGGGATGATTAAGGCAGGGTCTAAACCTTGTTTTTCAAGATTGTGTGCCGCTGTTGTGTAGTCTTGAATAAGCCAAACTGGTGGGTTGTAAAGCCATTCAGGCAAATATTTTGAAAAGCCTTTTATAAATTCCATTAAATACCCGCACCAAGCTGAAAGTACTGCAATGTAGCCTATTAAAAACTCCATGATTAAAGACCAGCCTACAATCCAGGCTAAAAATTCACCCATTGTTGCGTATGTATAGATATAGGCAGAACCTGTAACTGGTATCATTGTTGCGAATTCGGCATAACACATGGCAGAAAAGATACAGCAAAAAGAGGCCAAAACCATTGAAATAATAACAGCGGGCCCTGCGCCAAGTGTTCCGTTTCCTCCAACTGCTGCAATTCCAAGGGCTGTAAATATGCCGGAGCCTATCATAACGCCTATTCCGAGTATTATTAAATCAAAAGCGCCGAGAGTTTTTTGAAGTCCGCCATGTTTAGAATCATCTATCATTTTGTCTGGACTTTTTGTTTTAAGTAGATTTTTTGTGATATTAAAAAGAGAATTATATTCCTTATTATCAATCTTTAAATTATCGGCGATTTTATTTAAATCATCTCTCATCTATTATCCTTATTTGGTCGTATTAGACCTATTTTTTGGCTCAAATTATTTTTTAAGAAGAGGGAAGCCCATTTCCTCTCTTTGTTCTACGTATAATTTTGCAACGGCTGCGGCCATTTTTCTTACTCTGTTGATATAATTTATTCTTTCATCTTTGCTTATAACGCCTCTTGCATCTAATAAATTAAATGTATGAGAGCACTTTAATACCCAATCATAGGCAGGAAGCACAATTTTAGCTTCTAAACAAGAATTACATTCTGCTTCTGCAAGATCAAATATTGTAAAAAGCCTTTCAGGAGTAGAATATTCAAAATTATATTTTGATTGTTCAATTTCATTTTGCAGGTAAATATCACCATATTTTAGTTTGTTGTTCCACATGACATCATAAACAGAATCAACATTTTGTAAATACATTGCAATGCGTTCCAACCCATAGGTGATTTCAAGTGCAACAGGTTTTACCTCTAAACCTCCTACCTGCTGGAAGTATGTAAATTGTGTAATTTCCATACCATCAAGCCAAACTTCCCAGCCAACCCCAGCTGCACCTAAGGTTGGGGATTCCCAATTATCTTCAACAAATCTTACATCATGTTTTGATAAATCTATCCCCATTGCTTCCAGGGATTTTAAATATATTCCCTGCGCATCATCAGGAGAGGGTTTCAAGATTACTTGATATTGAAAATAATGTCCAAGACGATTTGGATTTTCTCCATATCTTGCATCGGTTGGACGTCTGCATGGTTCTACCATTGCAGTATTAAAAGGTTCTGGGCCAAGAGCTCTTAAAAAAGTTGCAGGGTTCATTGTGCTTGCGCCCTTTTCAATATCATAAGGCTGTTGGATTATGCATCCATAATCTGACCAGTATTTTGAAAGATTTAAAATTAATTCCTGAAAGATAAGTGCCATTTTAATTTCCTTTTATTGTTTCACTGTTCTTTGGGAAGCCTTGTTGTCGTAATCAATCCTTCCGATAAGTTTATTCAGTTGTCTTGTAATTTCTTTAAACTGAGGTATGCTAAGGCTTTGCGCTCCATCAGAACTTGCATGGTCTGGGTCATGGTGTACTTCATACATCAAGCCATGTGCGCCTGCAACAAGGGCGGCTTTTCCCATTGGTTCAATTAAATATCTTTTGCCTGTACCATGGGATGGGTCTACTACAACAGGAAGGTGTGAATATTTTCTTAAAACCGGTACTGCGGCAAGATCTAGCGTGTTTCTTGTAAAATCAGAATCAAATGTTCTTATTCCTCTTTCACAGAGAATAACATTTGGGTTGCCGTTAAACATAATATGTTCTGCTGCAAGTAAAAATTCCCTGATATTTGCACTTGGGCCTCTTTTTAACATTACAGGCTTTTTAGTGTGGCCAAGAGCTTTTAAAAGTTTGAAATTTTGCATATTTCTTGCACCAACTTGCAGTACATCTGCATATTTATTTAAAAGCGGGATATCAATTGTATCCATAACTTCTGTTACAACAAGAAGACCTGTTCTTTTGCTTGCTTCTTTAAGGTATTCAAGGCCTTTTTCTTCTAAACCCTGGAAATCATAAGGAGAAGTTCTTGGTTTAAAGGCGCCGCCCCTTAAAAATTCGCAGCCCATTTCTTTTGCGGCAACTGCTACTTCTAAAAGACCTTCAAATTCTTTTTCAACAGAACAAGGCCCAACCATTAAAACAGGTTTTTGAAGCCCACCGATTTTAACTCCGTTATCAAATGTGATAACTGTATCTTCAGGATGAGAACTTCTGCCTGAAAGTTTATAAGGTTCTTGTATAAGTTTTACTTCATGTACACCATCAAAAGAATTTATTGTGGCGGTTGAAATCATTCTTTTATCGCCGATTGCTGCAATTACGGTTAATACTTCACCTTTGTTTAAATTTATCTTAAAACCGTGTCCTTCAAGGTAGTTGGATACTTTTTCTATTTGCTTTTCTGTTGCTTTTGGCTCCATTACAACAATCATTTTAAAATCTCCTCCATACAAAAGTTTTGCTTACTATTTATTAAAACATAAAAATTATTTAATTGAGCAAGGAAATTTTAAATAATTTACTTTAATTTATGCATATAAAGATTTAAATTTATTTTCTGTCTGTTCAAATGAAATAATTGGTGCATGGCCTTGAGTTGTATTTAATTTTTGTGTTTGAGCCATTGATTGTTCTAATGCCGGCATTTGGATGATTTTTTTTTCATCATCATCGTCGTCGTCATCATAATCATCGTCATGTTCATGATTATCGTCAGAACGTTTTAATAATTTTTCAGTATTTGGCGCAGGCTGAGGTGTTTTTTGTATATTTTCGTTTTCAGCATTATTTTCAGCTGCTTTTTCTTTTATCATTGAAACTATTTTGCCCACAACAGGCACCATCATAACAGGGATGATAAATCTTACAATTGCTGTAAATACAGTGTTTGACTTTAATCTGCCTGCGGCATCATAGAATTGTTTTGGAGTTTTGTTTCCAAGTTTTGCAATTGTTTCTTTTGGTAAATCTTGGTAGGCAAGGGTAAGTCTATCAATTAATGGTTTGCAAGCAGAATCAACCGCTGCTGCTGCAAGTGATGATACTACGGTTACTGCGGCATTTTGTATCATTGATGGAACTTTTCTTTCTTCATCGATTTTGTCTGATTTCCAGGTATTGTGCATATAGAAGAAAGTAATTGCAACGGATTCGGCGTCTGCCCATCTTGCACTTGGCGAGGCAAATTTTCTTGAAAAATTAACGAGTTTTTCTGAAAATTTTGTTTGTGATAGTTTTGCAGTTCCTTGTGCAATAAGTTCAACAAGACCAATTTTATCTGCTGCACGGGTAAATAAACCGTCTTTTCTGCCTTTAAAAGAAGGACTGGTTTGATTTATATTTTTATTATTTAAAACATTTTTATTATTATTTGTTTGAATATTGTTTGCTAAAGGAGAAATTTTCATTTTTGTTCTCCTTTTGTAAACATATTAAATGCAGTATTTTGGCTAATACTATTTAATGTAACAGGATTAATTAAAGGTTCCATATATAATGGTGTTTTATTCATATTTTCTTCAGCTTTTTGTTTTTTCTTATCTCCGAATAAAAATTTCATAACATGTGGCACTAAAGCAATTGTAATAGCAGCCTTCAAAGGCGCCACAATTAAACCTAAAGATTTTTTATATGTTGTTTTGAATGCATTATATGTATTGGTTTTATATTTTAATGAACGAAGTTCTTGTGTTGTGTGAACCCTGAATTGTTCAGCTTTATCTTTTGCAAACTGTTCAATGAGCCCTTTTTTATCTTCTTTAATATAGGCATTTGGATTATCTAGAAATCTATTTACGCCTGCTGATATAGGGTCTAATATTGCACAGGTTAACATGTGGCCAACACATGCAGAAAGACAGTTTTTAGTTGCTGTCATTTGTTTATCTTCTTTTTCGGCTCCTGGCATAGCAAGTACACATATTGGTTTTAAAACCCCGGCTAAGCCTAAAGATAAAATTGCGCTCAATTTACTTTCATTTTTTTCTGTAAAATCCAGTAGTTTATTAAATGTCTCATTTGCAGCTATGCTTTTTATTACATCATCTTTTCTAAGGGTGCGAATTAATAATGCAGTACCTCCTATTATGGTACCTGCAACCACAGTTCCAATTGCAATTTTTGCACCTGTAGAAAGTTCTTTTTTATCTGATTCAGTGTCATTAGAAACCGCAGACCCACTGAAGCTTACACTCTCAGTGGGTCTGTTTATATCCTTACAATTATTTTTATACTCAATGTCTGTGCTGTTTGGGTGCGCACCTTGGCCTACTTTCTTTTCTGCGCCAGTGCTCTCAGGGTGATAACCCAGATTCTTGAGCTTTTTATGCGACGACATATAAGAAATTTGTCTGTCAAAATTATTATTTGATAATCCGACTTTCATAGTACTATCTTAAAACATGTGAAAAAAATAATTTGCTAGTAAAGTCGGATAATATACAAAAATTAACATATTTTTATAAAACGCCGGTCAGAAGACGGTTTTTGGGTGTGTTTATTACGCTTAATATTTTATCTGTAATAATATTTTCAAAATTTACATTGTAAAGAGAATTAATTTCATTTATAAAAAAGCATGGGCTTGTAATGTTTATTTCAATAATTTTACCATCTATAACATCTAAACCTGCCATATAAATGCCATCTGAAAGAAGTGTTTGGGATATTTGGCTTTCAATAAGTTTTTCATTTTCATCCAAATCACCTTTGATTAAATTTGCGCTTGTATGTTCATTAAATTTAAAATCATTATTTGTGGCTACTTTTCTTACTGCATATTTAAAAATTTCACCACCGATAAATATTAAACGTTTATCTCCTTTTGAAATGCCATTTAGAAATTTTTGAACCATTACAATAGTTTTACCATTGTTTGTTGCAGTATCTATTATTGCATTTATATTTTTATCATCTCGGTTTAGGTAAAATACGCCGCTTGAAAAGCATCTGTTTAATGGTTTGATTATTATTTCATTATTTTTAAATAAAAATTCTTTTATGATTTGTTTATTCGCACTCACTATGTTTTCAGGTGCAAGATTTGGAAATTTATTTATATAAAGCTTTTCGTTAAAGTCACGAAGGGCTTGGGGTGAATTTATTACAAAAGTTTGCTCATTATTTACATAGCTTAAAATATATGTTGCATTTATATAATCAATATCAACAGGTGGGTCTGGACGGACAAATATTGTAGAAAATTCATTCAGGCAAATTGTATCCAGAATATCGTTTTTATATATATTGTCATTCCTGGATGATGTTTGGTAAATCTTTGCCATAGGGATATTGCCATTTAGGTAAAGAAGATTTTTTACAGTGATAAAAACCTCATAGTTTCTATCTAAAAAACACTTTATTAACCAAAAATTTGTTACAAGGCGATTGAATTCAAAATATTTTAGTTCAATTTCATCAATTATAAATAATATTTTTTTGTCATTTTTCATATTGTTAATTATATTACAAGAAAATTTAAAAAACTGAGAATACCAAATTTACTATTTGTGGTGTATAATATTTTACATGTGTCTTGTTAGAATAGTATTATAGCCTGATTTAGGAAATGGCATTATGAGTGAAATCCAAAATAAAGAAGATAACAAAATTTATATAGAAAATCTTTGGAAAAAAATAGGTGAAAACCCTAATGATATTGAAAACTATAGAGAGCTTGCAAACATTTATGTTTCAGGTGAAGATTTTGACAGTGCATTAAATGTGTATAATAAAATGTTAAATGTTTTTGAAAACGATGTTCAGGCATTGATAAATTCAGGAAGCATTTATTTTTATAAAAAAGATTTTCAAAAAGCTGTTTCTCTATATTTAAAAGCCTCTTCCCTAGAACCCCAAAATGGTTCAATATTTTATAATTTGGGTAATGTTTATGCAGAGGTTGGCAATTTTTCAAATGCTCTTAAATACTATACTAAGACAATAGAGTTAGGTGAAGCAAAAGCCCATGTGTACAGTGCAATCGGGATATTGTATCAAGATAATGATGATTTAGAAAATGCAAAAATAAACTATAAAAAAGCAATTGAGCTTGATTCATCAAATGGTGAATATTTTGTATATTTAGCCAATGTTTATCAAAGAGAAGGTGATATTGCATCGGCTTGCGAAAATTATAAAAAGGCGCTTGAATTAAACAGTAAAGATTTCAGGGCATCATTAAGTCTTGCAAATGCTTACACTTCAATGAATTTACACAATGAAGCTTTTGAATATTTTAAAATGGCAACAGAACTTGCGCCAAATAATTATTCTGCTTGGGTATGCTTTGCAATAGCATTATCCGATGCAGGCGACAGTGAAAAAGCAATGGAATTATATAAGCATGCAATAGAAATTGATCCTGCAAAGCCAAACGCTTATATTTTGCTTGCAAATATTTTAATAAATGAAAAAAGATACAATGAGGCAATTAATCTTTATAATAGTGCTGTAAAGCTTGTGCCAAAGGATGAGGCGCGCGGACGAGGAATATTGTATGTATTTATTGCAAATGCTTATATGCTTTTAGAAGATACTCACAATGCAATAGTTTACTATAGAAAAGCTTTGAGGGAAGTGCCTGAAAACAATGAAGTAAGACTTATTTATGTTGAAATTATGAGTGAGTATATTAAAAGAAAAGTGCAGGCTGTTTAATGAAACAAATATCTATATGGGACAAGTTTGTTGCAGTGTCAACATATTATACATTTGGTATGACGGGTATAATATGGCTTATAGCATCAATGTTAATCTTTAAAAAGCAGGTAACACCATTTTGTTTATATCATATTTATCAATCTATCTTTATTTCAGTACTTTTATATGTAATTACCTGGATTTTTAATTTTACTTTTCCTTTTGCAAGAGCTATACCTTTTGTTGGGGAAATATTTCGTATTATAGAATTATATTTGTTTAACTTTCCAATATTTTACACATTTTCTTTGTTTAATTTAATATTATTTATGATACTGTCCTATCTTTCTTTGGGGGCAATATTTGGGAAATTATCATATTTTCCTTTTATATCAGATGTTATTAGGGCAAATTTCAGGAATTAATTATAAATGGCTGAGAATTTAAATTTATCTTGTGATATAAAAATGGTTGTGTCAGATTTTGATGGTGTCTTCACTGATGGCACGTTTTTATTGGATGAAAATTTAAATCAGCAAAAAAGTGTTAATTTTGTTGATATTATGGGTGTTTCTTTGCTTTTAAAAAACGGTATTAAATTTGGAATAATATCTGGTGAAACATCAAATATTCTTGAATATTTTAGACAAAAATTTGGTGTGGAAGAAATTCACAAAGGCATAAGGCAAAAAGGGATTGTTTTAAGAGAATTAATGGAAAAATACAATTTTTCTCCAAGTGAAGTTTTATACATTGGGGATGATATAAATGATATTGCTGCTTTTGAATGTGTTGATTATAAAATTGCACCAAATAATGCAAATCCTATAGTAAAAGTTCTACCTGGAATTCAGGTGACCAAAAAAACCGGGGGAAATGGTGCTTTTCGGGAGATGGTTGATAATTTATTATGTTTGAAAAATTTATAAAAAGGATTATATTTAAAACAAATAAACTCAATTCTTTTGTAAATAAATACAAAACAGTTGCAAAAGAAGTAGGGTTGCCATCTTTAGCGTATATAAACTGGGGCATAAAACTTTTAGATGATGGTAATTCAAAAGAGGCTTTAAAAAAGTTTGAAACAAGCGTTAATATGGCATCAAAAAATCCTGAAGGGTATATAAATATCGGTGCTATTAAGGCAAAAAACGGAGAATATGAAGATGCAATTGAATATTTTAGAAAAGCAATCAGGGCGGACAATTCTTCTGCAAAAGCTTATGCGCTTTTAGGAAGTGTATATAGTGAACTTTCAGATTATAAAAATGCAAAAAAAGCTTTTGATACGTCAATAAAGCTTGATTCTAGAAATTCTCAAACATATATAAATCAGGCAATTTTTCTTGCAAAGTTTAACTATAAAAAAGAAGCAAATGTCGCTTTTCAAAAAGCATGTATTTTTAATCCATCAAATATGCAAGGGATTTATCTTTGGGGTGTTTTATTAACCCAAATGGGAGAATTTGATGCTGCAATAGAAAAATTTCAAAAGGTGGTTTCTATGCTTCCTTTTCATGCCGATGCATTGCACTATCTTTCATATTGTTTTTTTAATTTAAAAAATTACAGATTTGCAGTTGAATATGCAAGAAAAGTTCTTGCAGTTGATTCTAAAAAAATTGATACTTTTATTATTTTGGCAGAATCTTATATGAATCTTAAAGAAGATAAAAAATGTATGGAAACATACGAAAAGGCGCATAGCACCTTACCTTCTCTTTTGGATGCAAAGTTTTATTCTTCATGGGGTATAGCTTGTCAAAATTTTCAGATGTGGGAAACGGCTGTCCAAAAATTTAAAGATGCAATAGCATTTGATGAAGCAGGTAATGCTAAAAATATTTTTCCATATTATGGGCTTTCTATGTCATATTTAAAAATGAATATGGAAAATGAAGCTTATGATATTATGCAAGAAATTATAAAGCTAAACCCTGAACATACAATTACGCTATACAATATAGGGCAATATTTCTTTAAAAAAGAACAATACAGCGAAGCTGTTGATTATTTTCACCGTGCGCTAAATTCTGCCCATGATACCAAACATATTTATTTTAATATAGCAAATTGTTATCATCATTTAGGTGATTATAAAAATGCACTGAAATATTGGGAAAAAACTGTAGAGTATAATCCTGATAATATTGATGCAAGGGTAAATTTAGCTAATACTTATGCTATTTTAGGAGATAAAATCTCTGCAATAAGAAAAATAAGAGCAGCGTATCTTTTGGATAAAAAAAATCCAAAAATCATTCTTGTTTATGCGATTTTGCTTTTAAAAAATGATGAATATTACGATGCAATGGATAAGTTTGAACTAGCCTATAGCCTTGATAATACAATGTTTCTTGCTGCGTTTGGAAAGATTGAATGTTTGATTAAGATTGGAAAGGCAAAAGAAGCTTTGCACGGATTGGCTGAATTTGAAGAAAAATACAGTGAAAACAAAGAATTTTTAATGCTGAAGATATTATGCTATTTAAAACTTTTAGAAGATGATAAGCAAAATGAATATTTAATAAAGACAACCATAGAGGTTTGTGATAAAATGTTTTCAATCCATGGCGATAGCGAACCATGGATAAAAGAGAGGTATGACAAACTAAAGCAAGAGCTGGAGTAAAAAATGAGTGTTATTGTTCAAAAATTTGGCGGCACGTCACTTGCAGATACTGATAAAATAAAAAATGTTGCAAGGGCTGTTGTTAGAGAAAAAGAGCTTGGAAATGATGTAATAGTTGTGGTTTCTGCAATGGGACATACAACGGATAATTTAATAAAACTTGCACATGAAATTTCAGAACATCCTTCTGATAGGGAAATGGACATGCTTATGTCTACAGGCGAGCAGGTCTCTATAGCCCTTCTTACAATGGCAATTCAAGAAATGGGTTATAGCGCTGTTTCTATGACAGGGGCTCAGGTTGGAATTTTGACAGAAGAAACCCATTCAAGAGCAAGAATTGTCGATATTAAGACAGATAAACTTGAAGAACATTTAAATAATGGAAAGATTATTATAGTTGCAGGTTTTCAGGGTGTAACCAAAAAAGGTGAAATTACAACCCTTGGAAGAGGCGGTTCTGATACATCAGCTGTTGCAATAGCTGCTGCACTAAAAGTGGATAGATGCGATATTTATTCTGATGTTGAAGGTATTTATACAACTGACCCAAGAGTGGTGCCTACAGCACAAAAATTAAAAACAGTTTCTTATGAAGAAATGTTGGAACTTGCCCGTGTAGGTGCAAATGTTTTACATCCAAGATCTGTTGAAACTGCAAAACAATTTAATGTCCCAATGAGGCTCAGAAGCTCATTTAAACTTGATGATTTAGGAACTTTAATAATAGGAGTTGATGAAATGGAAATTTATAAACCTGTCACAGGTGTTGCTTGCGATAATTCACAAGTAAGGGTTGTAATTTGTGATGTGCCTGATAAACCAGGTAATGCAGGAAAATTATTCACCCTTCTTGCAAAAAATGAACTTTCTGTTGATATGATTATTCAATCTTATGCAAGGTCTCACAATAACACAAATGATATTGCATTTACAATAAGCAAAGATGACCTTACAAGATTTTGCGCCATAAAAGATGAAATCACGGCTTTAATGAACCCAAGCAATATCCATATTGATGAAGATATTGCAAAAATTTCAATTGTGGGTGCTGGCATGATAGATAGACCAGGTATAGCTTCTATGATGTTTGAAACACTGGCGCAGGAAAATATCAATATTAAAATGATTGCAACAAGTGAAATTAAAATCAGCTGTCTTGTTGAAAAATTTGATGCTAAAAAATCTGTACAAGCATTATGCAAAGTGTTTGAGCTTGATGGAGCCGAAGCTGCCGTTGTAAAAGGCACTTTACCCGACTAAAAAAGCGTAAGCTGGTGTTCAAAATGAAAATTGTGCGAGCAATTTGCATTGGAATATAAAGATGGTGATATAGAATGTAAGCCTTGCAAGCGGCAGTGCCAGTGAAGCGAGTAAAAGGTGAAATACTCACAGGAACAATATATTAGTGGTTTTAGAAAATACGAAATTCAAGCTCATTTTAGGGCTTGGAAATAAAGATATTAAAAGCGCCCTTGATTTGGCGCTTTTATATGCAAAAGCTGGGGTTAGGTTTTTTGATGCTGCTCCTGAGGTTTTGCCTGAGCTTCAAAAGGCATTTAAGAAGGCAAAGTATAATTTGAATGAATTTGTTCTTTGCGCTTCTGCTGCTTGTCTTGGTGATATCCATGGCAGAAAAGCAAATATAAGCGAAACTGTATGCTCAGGATGCATGATGTGTTTAAAACAGTGTCCTGAGGGTGCAATTATCAAAAACAAGAAAACAGGTAAATGCGAAATTGACCAAAAAAAATGCATAGGGTGCAGTGCTTGTAAAAATATCGCTAATTGTTATGCAATATCTTTTGAATATGGAAACAATGAAATTAACAATCTGAAAAAACTTGTAGCTTCAGGTTTTATGCCAAATATGGTGGAACTTCATGCTTCAATTCCAGATAAAAAGCAAATAGTTAAGGATTTTAAAGAAATCTTAACATTTTTTAATGGTAGCATAAGTGTTTGTTTAAACAAAAAACAGTTCCCTTTGGAAGATTCTGTAAAATTATTAACCGAACTTCGCGGCTTGCATAAAATTGCATCAATGCCTAGTGATATACAACAAAAACCTATAGAAATTCCTGAATTTTACGTACAAGCAGATGGTGCCTCAATGAACGGCGGTGCTGCTGACAGTGATTCTACGCTTGAGTGTATTTTATTTGCAAAGGAATTATCAAATTATGGATTTAATTTAATAATTTCAGGCGGTACAAATATAAATACCCCAAGGATGCTGGATGATATTATGGCAAATTTTTCATCCAATGCAGAAAGGCCTATTATTGCATACGGTACTTACGCAAGAAAAATTGCATACGGAAAATCTCAAAAAGAGGCATTTTTAGCTGCAAAAGAATTATTTGAAGAAACGGTAAATAATGATAGAGACAGTGAGCACATTTTTGAATAATTATGGCATAAAAAATATGCCAGTTGTAATGGCGCTTTCAGGCGGTGTGGATAGTTGTGTGCTTTTTTATATTCTAAATAGTTTAAAAACCACCTATAATCTTGATTTAAAAGTAATGCACCTGAATCATAACTGGCGCGGGGAAGAATCTTTATTGGATTTAGAATTTGCAAGGAAAATTGCAGATGATGCGGGTTGTGAATTTTATTCAAAAACACTTGATGATGATATTAAAAAGACGGAACTTTGTGCACGCGAGGCTAGATATGAATTTTTTGAAGAAGCACTGAAATATTTTAAATCCAATGTTTGTTTTTTAGCTCACAATAAGAATGACAATATTGAAACTCTTATCTATAGACTAATTAAAGGAACAGGGGTGGCAGGGCTTTCTTGCATACCTATTGTTCGAACACCTTATTACAGGCCGCTTTTAAATATTAGCCGTGCTGAAATTGAAGAATTTGCACATATTAATAATATTGAATATAGGATAGATAAATCAAACGACGATTCAAAATATAAAAGGAATTTCATCAGAAAAAATATTTTACCTTCCATGATGCAGGTGAGCCAAAATGCGCTAAATTCAATGAATTCTTTAATAATGCTTGCTAGTGAAAATAATGAAATTTTAGATGATTATATAGAATATATTGAAAAAGAAATTTTTGACAACAGCATAAAATGCTGGGCTTATAACAGGCCTTCTATAAAAAGGGGCGGGTTTTTGAATTTAAAACCTGCACTTCAGCGGGAGATTATTTCAAGATACTTTAAGGGAATTTTAAAAAATAGGGATTATAAAAATATAATAAAGATTCAAAAGTTTATTTTGGATAATGAAAACTCAACACTTTCAATAAATGCTGATACATTTTTAAAGGTTTCGGCTGGTAGCGTGTTTTTATATAAACGTGAAAAATAGGTAAATAAATGTGGAAGGTATGAAAGACAGAATATGGATAAGGAATTAAAAATTCTTGTAGACAGTGAAAAATTAATTGCAAGGATAAAAGAATTAGCAGATGAAATTAATGGTTATTATGAAAAAAATTATGGTTTAAATGAAGAACTTACCATAGTATGTGTTTTAAAGGGTGCGGTTATGTTCTTTGCAGAGCTGTCAAAATATTTAAATATGCCAACCTGTATGGAATTTGTCAGCCTTTCAAGCTATGGTGCCGGCGAAAAATCTTCAGGCAAAGTTTCGGCTCTAAATTTATCATTGCCGCCACTTGAAAATAAAAATGTGCTTGTGGTGGAAGATATTATGGATACAGGGCTTACGCTTAAATTTTTGCTTGATTTTATGAAAACAAAATGCAAGGCAAAAGATGTAAAGCTTGCTGTTATGTGTGATAAAAAATGTGCTAGAAAATATGATATTTCACCTGATTTTTATGCAATTGATGTGGATGATAAATTTATTGTAGGTTTTGGGCTTGATTACAATGAAAATTACCGCAATATTCCATATATCGGGTATTTTGAATAAAGAATGTTTTAATAAAACTTAAATTACGTATTGAAAAAATAACAAAACAGGTTAAAATGAGAATACAGGCATGGGTGGCGAATACACCCACACCTGCAAGTCCTAGTTAAATGGGACTTTTAGGGCGAGAATTATTGCTAACATTAGTAATAATTCTCTTTCGCTAATTTCAACTAACATTTTAACCTCCTTTCGTTAGTTGAAATGTTTTATTGAAATTTTTTGCCTGCATTCTAATAAAATACTCTTTTATTTTGGCATAACTTTCTATTTTATAAATACGTTTGGCGTACGATTATTTACTACAAAAACAGCCATCTGCAAATTATAATCGCTGCGAAAATTCCTGTTATATCTGCTAAAATTCCTGTCAACACTGCATGGCGAAACTTTTTAATTCCTATTGCACCAAAATAAACGGATAAAACATAAAATGTTGTTTCAGAGCTTCCTGTAATAACTGCCGCAAGCCGTGCTGCATAAGAATCAGGGCCGTTTGCAGCCACAATATCTGAAAAAATTCCAAGTGTTGCTCCGCCTGAAAGGGAGCGTGTCAGCATCAAGGGCAAAGTATCAATTGGGATTTTAAAATATTCAAGCGGAGTTTTTAAAATTTCTGCAAGCCATTCAATTGCACCCGATGCTCTAAACATAGATACAGCAGCCATTATGGCCACAAGATATGGGATAATTTTAACACTTATCCAAAAACCTTCCTTGGCACCTTCTGTGAAATTTTCGTATGCAGGCACTTTTTTAATGAATGCTGTTAATATAATTATTAAAATTATGCAAGGCAAAATGCATACAGAGATTGAATTAAAAAATTCTTTCATCTTGCCTCCCTGTGGTTGCTTAGGTTTGATACAGGTTTTGAGGGAATTTCGCTAAAAAACGGAGCCAAAATTTTTGAAATAACGATTGCACTGATAAACGCTATTGTTGTAACAATTAATGTAGGCAAAATAATTTCAGCTGGGTTTTTGGAGCCTTGTGCTGTTAAAATGGCCAAAACACTTGCAGGAATTAACTGAAAACCTGCTGTGTTCATTCCTAAAAAAGTGCACATAGAATTTGTTGCGCTATCTTGTGAATAATTTGTTTTGCTGCGTTGTGCAGAATTTTCAGCCTCTTTTTTTAAATCCTGCATCGCTTTTATTCCAAAAGGTGTCGCTGCATTTGCAAGGCCAAGTGCGTTTGCGCTGAAATTCAGTGCTATATTTGAAAAGGCAGGACTGTTTTTTGGAAGTTCATTAAATATTAGCCTTAAAATTGGGCTAATAAGTTTTGAAAACCATTCTATGAGGCCTGATTTTTGTGCAATGCGCACCATTCCAAGCCAAAATGCCATAATGCCAATTAGTGCAATGGCAATATTAACAGCTCCTTGCAGGGAATTCAGCATTGCATTTATAACATTGTCCAATTTGCCGTTTATTGTGCCAAAAATTATTGAAATTATAATGAGTCCGCCCCAAATGTAGTTCATTTTATTGTCCTACAAGGTCGTAATTATGATAATTCCAGGCGTTTTCATTAATTTTATATTTTGTGACCCCACTTTTTTTTATGGTTTCAATTAAAACACGCTCTGCGGCTTGTTTTATAACGGCTGAACTTGCAAGACGCCCAAATGCCGGGAAAAGTTTTGCATTAATTTCTTTCAGTGTAAATTCTTTGATATTTAGAATTTCATCTAAATAACACGCACCTGCTACAAATTCATCCAATGTTGAATTTATTTTTTTATCTTTAATGAATTTTTCAAAAGGCAGAATTTTTTCGTTTGTAATTTCAACCTTTATTGTAGGGCCATCTTCAGCAGTGTTTTCGCCATTTTCTTTTATAGTTACTTCTTTTTTAGTTTCTTCTAATGGTGCAATGTCATTAATAATAGGGAAGCCATCCTGTATATCTTCTTCATCAGCTGAAATTTCTTCTGCTGGAGCGTTTTCAGGAATATTTTCAGATGTATTTTCAGTTGTGGGTTCTGTTTCAATATTTTCTTCTTCAATTAAAACTGGTGCATCATCTGCACAGGATGTTTTTTGCACATCATCAGGTTTATTTTCTTTTGCACCATCACTTTTTGCATCATCACTTGCAGCAAGTTTTACCTCATTTTTCTGATTAGTGTATTCTTGTTTTGCTGCAACTTTAAAATTTGCTTCAAAATTTTCCCATTCCTCTTTTTTATAGAGCATGGATTTTACATATTGGTCAAATTCATTTGCAATAATATTTGGGATATCGCCCGCTATTGATAAATCGCAGACGCCATCATATTTTACGGTCAATTTATATTTTGCCATAAATTACTCCACCTTATTTTAGGTCTGATGCTTGCATTTTTAAAATATCTTCACGCCATTTTGAAAGTTCATCTTCAATAAATTTTGCATCATCAGATGAAATTTCTACTTCTATTTCGCCCTTTTTTATTTTAAAAACGTAATCTGACATTCGTTTCAAACTCCTTAATGTTTAATAAACCTATTATCTATCATATTTTAAGTTTTTACAATAGATTTTTGACTTTTTTAAAAAAAACGTTAAATATTACCTGCAAGGCCCTATGCGGTCTGAACAAAAAACTTGAATGGTCTTGGTCAAATATCATCTTTTTAGATGAGAACAATTATCTTAATATCCCCTATACTAAACTGTAGGGAGAATAGGTTTTTTAAATTTTGAAGGTATAAAAAGTCAAAGTGTACAACTACAACTTGATTAATCCTATAAATATTACATATAGAAACCCAAAGCAAGACCCTGCGTTTAAAAAAGGGGCTGAGGGTGAAAATTCTGATGATGCAAAAACACCTGTCAGTTTGGATGAAAATAAAAATCAAAGACATTTTCCAAATGGAAATAAGGTGCAGATTGATTACACGAAAAATACTGTAAATATTGCACAGGTGGTGGAAGATTTTAAAAGCACAATAGCTGCAATTAATGCGCCAAAAAATGTTTCAGATGAGGTGCATTCATATTTGAATTTGGTTGAGATGGAATCAAAGAAGGAAAATCCATCCAGAGAAATTATTCTTACAAATTTAAAAAATGCTTCAAAAATTTCAGATAAATTTATTGAAGAAAGCCTAAAAAAGCCTTCTACTGTTGTGGAAGATTGGGTAAATGCGCTATTTTTACAGCATGTTGAACTAAAATCTGATCCTAGTTTTGTAAATGAAGCATTTAGGGTGCAAATTCCTGATAATAAAAAGGGTGCATCTGATGGTGCAATTACAGGTGGCAGCCAATCTGAAGCCATTGTAGGAATTTCAGGCAGGCAGGCAGATGTTATTAATGGCAGGGCTTCAAGTGTAAATAATGCAGATGGGTATAATTCCTTGCATGGTGCGTCTTCTAGTGTGTATAATGTTCCAGAAAATGCTTACAGGCAAGAATCTAGCATGGTACAACACACGGAAAATGCTTTAAATACGGTATCTTCTGCTAATGATTTTCAAAATTCCGCAGTAAATATTTATGATATCCCGCAGCAAAAGGTGACATTGAATGAAATTAAGCCTATAGGCTCCATGCCGGATAATTATTACGTTGGAACACCTGCTATAAATGTTCCTTTGGGTGTTTCAACAGATGATAAATTGACCTATTCAACTACAGCACCTCTTTTGAGCACTAATGTGCAGAAAGAGGCTGCTGTTTCTTTTGCAGGGCAAAGTATTTCAGATGATGCGGCTTACAAAGCAGAGGCACAAAATGAAATTTATCAAATAAATAGCCCAATACCAGGCAAATTAAATGCTGCTAAAATTCCTGTTTTAAATAATGCAATTAATAATGCTGGTGTTGATTCTGTACAGGAATTTTCAGGTTCAAGGGCTGCAAAATCAAATATGGCGCGTGCAAAGAGAGTTGTAAAAGAAAACAATGACCCTTATAGTGCTCTAAAGCTTTATGACCAGGCGCTTCGGCTTGTTGAAAATTCAGGTGATGAAAATCTGAAAGCCGCCATACATTTTGAGCGCGGCAAGGTTTTTGATGATTATGATTATGCTGATTTGGCACTTCGTGATTATAACAAGGCTACAAAATGTTCTGATTACAACCTGAAAACGCATGCCCACCTTAAAATGGGCAGGATTTATGATGATTATGTGATGTTTGACCCTGCGGTGGAACAGTATTCACTTGCAGTTGAAACATCCGAAGAGGCTAAAAATCCAAATGGCAAAACCCGTGCACTCAGGTATCTTGCGGCACTTTTTGCAGATAGATACGACAAGGAAAACACTGCAAATTTTAATGCCCTATCTATTGATGCTGCTTATGAGACTGGAAATTCTAAAACTATTGCAAAAACTTTAATGGATGCGGCTGAAAATTTTGAACATGTTGGTGAAGATGCAAAAGCCCTTGGCGCTTATAAAAATGCTGCAAAGGTTTTGTATTCTATGAAAGATTACAATATGCTTTCAAGAAATTATGAAGCAGCGTCAGAAATTATGGAAAGGCTGGGAAATGGCACTAAAGCAATGAATCTTTTATCAAAGGCGCTTCAGTATCGTCAAAAAGCTGAACTTCAAACGGGTGGAAAGGCAATACCAGCTTAATTTTAGCATGAGCCACTTTTTTATCTGATTTCATAGCTTCATACATTTTTTCTTTGTCAAAATGTTTCATATCGTCTGAAATCAGCCCATAGTCTTTAATTAGCTTTATTGCATCATTAAAATACTTGTCATCAATGAGTTTGCGCGCATGGGCGACGTTGAACGCCATCACCATGCCTGCTGCTACGGCTTCTCCGTGGGTGTATTTTTTGTAATTTGTAATTTTTTCTACTGCATGGCCAAACGTGTGTCCGAAATTTAAAATTGCGCGAAGCCCCTTTTCACACTCATCTTGAGCCACAACTGTCGCTTTCATTGAAACGGATGTAAAAATAATTTCTTCCCAATGGGCTGAAAGCTTATTATACAAAGGGTTTCCTGTGACATCTTTATCATCGATGTGCGCTGAAGCCTCATTGGACAATGATTTTAAGTAATTAAAAAAGTTAAAATCCTTACAACCTGTGGTTTTTTCTATGAAAGAATACTTTAAAACTTCTCCAAGGCCTGTTTTTAGCTGTCTTTCATCCAGTGTATCTAGTGTATTTGGGTCTATCAGAACAATTTTTGGCTGTTTAAAG
Organism: Candidatus Gastranaerophilales bacterium; assembly: GCA_910587815.1. GTDB lineage: Bacteria > Cyanobacteriota > Vampirovibrionia > Gastranaerophilales > Gastranaerophilaceae > MGBC122484. The sequence continues at coordinate 155,468 of CAJUNK010000001.1, forward strand.
GCGCCAATCAGGTTTTTTCCCATTTTGTGGTTGAAACCTGTTTTGCCGCCAACTGATGAATCCACCTGGGATAACAGGGTTGTTGGGATTTGAACGTAATCAACACCTCTTAAAACAGATGCTGCTGCAAAACCTGCCATATCGCCAACCACACCCCCGCCAAAGGCTATAATGCAGTCTGTACGTTCAATTTTGCCTTCTAAAAGTTTATCAATTATGAATTCAAACGTTTGAAAATTTTTGAATTCTTCCCCATCTTCAATTGCAATAACGTTTTTGAACCCATTTAAAAATTTGCCGTAAATTTTTTGGATAGTTTTGTTTGTGATTACAAAAAAATTTTTATTTTGCCCAATATATTTATCTAGATATTTTTGGATATCCTCTAAAAGCCCTCTGTGTATGAATATTGGGTAATCTCTATTTTTTAATTCAACTATTAATTTTTTCATAAATCTCAACTATTTCATCTACTATTTCTTTTGCTGTTTTGTTTTCTGTTTTAATCTTAAAATCTGCACATTCATAGCGTGCAGAGCGCCTGCGCAAAATTTCTTTCAGGGTATTTTTTGGATTCTTTGTCATTAAAAGCGGTCGTTTTGTATCATCTTTTATTCTTTCGTATAAAACTTCACAAGGAGCTGATAGATAATATATTCGGCCAATTTGCCTTAATTTTTCAATATTTTTTTTGGATTCTACAATTCCGCCGCCTGTTGATATTACAAGTTTTTGGCCTGGTTCTATGCCGCAAATTGTCTGACATTCAAGATCTCTAAATTTTTCCTCACCATAAAGTTTGAAAATTTCAGGTATAGAAAGCTTTTGCGTCTTTTCAATTAAAGTATCCAAATCAATAAAGCCAAGTTTTAGTTTTCTTGATAAGACGCTGCCCACGGTGGATTTTCCGGCACCCATCATGCCTGTTAAAATTATAGTTTGATTTTTTTTATCAGAAATTTTTGCAGTATTTTCCATAATTTTTAAAATTTTCCATCGTTTCATCAAAATTATCGGGGCCAAATTTTTCAAAAAATGCATCCAATAAAATTATAGACGCCATATTCAGGGCAACTGTTCCAAGTGCTTCCACAGCACAGGTATCAGCCCTTTCAAAATGTGCTTGTTCGTCTGATTTTGTTTCAATGTTTATGGAATTTAAGGGTTTTTTCATTGTGGGGATAGGCTTCATGGATAGTCTTGCCACAATGTTTTCACCGTTTGTCATACCGCCTTCAATTCCGCCTGCGTTATTTGTGTGTCTTATATATTCTTGCTGCGACTGGGTTTGAGCAGTATTAACGTAAATTTCATCGTGAATTTTGGAGCCAAATTTATCGCAAACATCCTTTCCAAGGCCGATTTCGACAGCTTTTACGGCGGGAATGCTCATTAAAGCGCCGGCTAAACGACCATCAAGCCTTCTATCCCAGTGTACAAAACTTCCTAGCCCCACGGGAAGATTTTTAAATCTGATTTCTATTTCTCCCCCAAGGCTTTCGCCCATTTGGCGTGCGGTATCTATTATTTTATCAATTTCTTCAGTTGTTGTTTTTCCCCCTATAGAAAGGGTTTTAGCCTCTCCTTGTATGTTAAATTTTCTTAAAATATCTTGGCAAATGGCACCAACCGCAACCCTTGTTGCTGTTTCACGGGCGCTTGAGCGTTCTAAAATGTCTCTAATATCCTTGTGGTGGTATTTTATGGCACCAGGCAGGTCTGCATGGCCTGGGCGGACACGTTTTATCGCCTTTTCTTCTATTTTTTCCCTAATTTCTGCCTTTGCAGCCTCATCTAGTGAATTATAGTCAAATTCTTCTGTACTCATCGGGATTTTCCAATTTTCAAAATCTTTATTTTTGATTTCGATGCAAATAGGTGCCCCTGTTGTCTTTTGAAACCTTACGCCTGATTTTATTTCAATAGTATCAGTTTCAATTTTCATTCTTCCGCCGCGTCCTTTTCCCTGCTGGCGGTTTTTCAGTTCATTATTTATGAAATCCAAATCAAGGAAATAACCGCTTCCGATGCCCTCAATAATTGCATTTAGGCATTTTCCGTGCGATTCTCCCGATGTCAGAAATCTTATAGTCAATTTTTTCTCCAAATTCCTTATTTTCTTGTATTTGCTTAGTTTTAGATAATTTTAAATGTATTCCCAAGGTATGTGTTCTTCGGCAATTATAGTATCTACGCCTGTTTTGGCGATTAACCCTTGAATTAGCGGCAATACGGGCAATTCTGATTCAAAATGACCTATATCTGCTACAGCAAAACCTCGAACCTCAAGTGCAGCGTGGAATTTAATGTCTCCTGTAATATATAAATCAACATCATATTCATTCAATTTTTTAATAAAACTGCCGCCCGCACCCGCGCAAATAGCTACATTCCTTACAGTTTGTACATTTGATGGATTGATTAATTTTATTCTTTCAGCATCTATTGCAATTTTTATGCCCTGCAATAGTTCCATTAAATCAATTTCATCTTTCATGTGGGCAATTTTTATGTATTCATCTACTGTTACAAGGTTTTTAAATCCTAAAACGCCTGCAAGTGCATCTGTGGTTGAACCGTAGGTTTTATCAAGGTTTGTGTGTGCACTATAGACTGAAATATTGTGTTTTATAGCTTGAACAATTGTGTTGTCGTCAATTTTATTTAATTTGTTGAAAATCAAGGGATGATGAGTGATTATAAGGTCGCAATCGTTTGTAATAGCCTCACTGAGCGTTTCTTTGGTTAGTGACAATGCTATCAATACCCTGTTAACATAGTCGTGGTGCAGGTTTATCTGCCATCCTGAATTATCCCATGGTTCCATTAAATCTAAGGATGCATATTTTTCAATTTTTGAAATAATGTCATCGGTTTTAATCATAAAACTTGCTCCAGTATGGCTTTTGCCACATTTTGTTTACTGCTTTTTTCAATATGGGTTATGTTTTCATTTTTATCTATTATCCAAACCTCGTTTTCATCAGTGTTTAGCGCGGTTTTTGCTTCATTTGCAATCATAAAATCGGCGTTTTTAGCTGTCAGCTTTGCTTTTGCAGTTTCGATAATATTTTGTGTGCCTAATGAAAAACCTATTGTTTTTTGATTTTTCTTTTTTATTTTGCCCATTTCCTTTAGTATGTCAGGGTTTTGAACTAATTCTATATTTATTGTATCACTATTTTCTTCTTTTGAGATTTTATTTTTAGAAGGATTTTTAACCCGATAATCAGAAACTGCCGCTGCCATAATAAGTAAATCTGCTTCCTGAAAGGATTTGCACACTTTTTCAAACATTTCTTGTGCTGTATTTACATTTGTAACATCATAGGGGCGGTCTATTTTTGGGATGGTGCTGATTAATTCAACGTGATGGCCCAAACTATAGGCAAAATCCGCCAGGCATAAGCCCATTCGACCTGATGATGCGTTAGAAATAAAGCGTACAGGGTCTATCCATTCTTTTGTGCCACCTGTTGTTATTATTATATGTTTTTTTTGCGTTAAATTGGTTGAAACCTGTGCAGGACTAATGGTTTCAATGATTTTTTCATAAATTTTTTCAACGCTTGCCATTTTGCCTTTTCCTTTATATCCGCAAGCAAGCAGTCCTGTTTCACTTTCGACGATTTTAGCGCCTTCATTTTGAAGGGATTTTATGTTTTTTTGAACAAAAGGATTATTTAGCATACCAGTATTCATTGCAGGGGCAATGATGACGGGCTTTTTGGAACCCAGGTATGCGTTAAATATGCTTGTGATGAGGTTATCTGCTATTCCTGAAGCAAACTTTGAAATAGTATTTGCTGAAATTGGCGCAATGACAAATAAATCAGCCCAATCTGCAAGTGAAATATGCTTTGTATCTTGTTTTGGGGCAAACATATCACAATAAACAGGGTTATTTGAAATAGTTTCAAGCGTTTTGCAGCCTATAAATTCAAGAGCAGAGGGGCTTAGCACCACTTTTACATCAAAATTTGCCTTAACCAGCATTCTAATGAGTTCGCATGTTTTATAACAAGCGATAGAACCTGTTAAACCAATAAGGATATGCTTTTTGGGTGAATTTTCAAAATTTGGTAAAAAATTAGTGTTCATTTTTTTCCTCATCATAAACTTTTTGAAGTTTTGTTAAGGCATTTTCAATTTCATCATTTTCAATATTGTATTTATAATTTTTAGCTAGCTGTAATTCTTCTTTTACTTTATCTAGACGTTTTTTTATAGCATCTTCATCTTCTGTATTGCGCCCGCGGAGCCGTTTTTCAAGCTCATCAAAATTTGGCGGCGTGAAAAAAATGGTAACGCAATCTGGGAATTTTTCCATAATCTTTTGTGCGCCTTGAGTTTCAATTTCCAATATGACGTCAGCCCCTTTGTTTAGTGCTTTTAAGACAAATTTTTTATTTGTGCCGTAGTAATTATCTGAATATTTTGCCCATTCTAAAAATTCATCATTTTTTATTGAATTTTCAAATTCTTCTTTTGTAACAAAAAAATAATTTACCCCATGAACCTCTCCTGGGCGCGGTTTTCTAGTGGTTTGGGATATTGAATAAATTATATTGTTATTATTATGGAAAAATTTTTCTAAAATCGTGCCTTTTCCAACCCCTGAAGGGCCTGTGATTACGAATAATTTTCCTTTTTTTGTTGTTTCCATTTGTAAATTATACACTAAATTTCTATATAAAAAAAGGTGGCATGCCACCTTTTTCCTAAAACCTTGAAAGCTCTGTTATTAGGCTTCTTTTGCCTTATTTTTATGCTGTTTCTTAAAATTTTTCAGGATGTTTTTCTTTGTATTGGTTTACAAATTCTGTTTTTATTTCGGTTCTTTCATCGCCTTCTGTGCTTGCGATTCCGTCCCAGTGGGCAAAAGAATTAAATTCAATTATACCATCTTGTTTGCCTTCTTCGCTATCTGAAACATCTAAAATATGATAGTATTGCGCTATTTCATCTTGTTCTAGAACGCCATCACCATTGAAATCGAAGAAATTATGCACATTTGCAATTTTTGTAAACATTTCTGTCATATTGTTTTCTTCTATTTTTGCAGGGTCTTTTTTATACTGTTCTATAAATTTATTTGCTTCTTTTTCTATATCTTTAAGGTCTATATCATCATAATGATTGCTGTATTGGGTTAATTCACCCATTATATATTCTTTTAAATCCAGGGTTTTGTTGTCTTTTGATGTATTGTAGGTTTCAATTTGAGATTGGGCAATTGCCATATAAGGTTCAAGTGTGGCTTCGCCTTCAGGGATTGATTCTCCTTCTTTTAATACTGAAAAATCAGGGGTGTTTGCTAGTGCTTTTGTGTAGGCTTCGCCATAGGCTTTGTTGTATTGTTTTTGATATTCTTCATTATCTAATTTAATATTTGATATTTTACTGCCAGCTGCTTCACCAGCTGCTGCTGCGTTTATGGCTGTGTTTGCTGACCAATCTGCAAATGCGGAAAATTTTTCTGTGCCATCTTTTTTGCCACCAGTTGTTTTTGACTCATTTTTCTTTGCTGCACTGTCTTTTGGCTGTGTATCGTCAATGTCTTTTATTTTAATTTCAGTAATATCTTTTTTTGTAAAATCTTCTACTGTGGCTTTTTTTTGTATTGTCTTTTTCATCATCATCTTCATCTAAATCTTCATCTTCTATTTGAACTTCAAAGCCATCATATTCAGGCATTTTTAGTTCATCATCAGCAAAAATTAAATCGGGATTTTTTATATCGTTTAATTCAACCATTTTATCTACAATTTTTGCAATTTCAGCATTAGAAACTTTCTCACCATTTTCTGTTTTATAGTGGTTTTGTGCTATTTTCCAAAGGCAGTCACCTTTTTGTATAGTGTAGTTTCCAATTGAATTAATGCTCATTTTATAAATTCCTCGGTTTTATATTATTGTTCTCTCTTTTATATATAAAAACGATATATTATAAAAAATTGCCTCTTCGTGTGAAGAAATGTAAAACAAGCTTCATATTTCTTTATATTATTATTTAGCTTATTTAGCCAGCTTTTCAATATTAATTTTATATAGGTGTTCACCCGTTCATATAATATCTAGGTTTATCTGTACAATAAAGATGAGTTATAAATTTAAAACCCCGATTTTGTCGGGGTTTTAAATATCTATACTTCAATATATTCTTTTAATCTTTTTGAACGGTTAGGGTGGCGAAGCTTTCTTAGTGCTTTTGCTTCAATCTGACGAATTCTTTCACGGGTAACGCCGAATAATTGACCAACTTCTTCCAGGGTTCTTTGTCTGCCATCATCCATACCAAACCTTAATCTTAAAACATCACGTTCCCTTGGAGAAAGACTGCCCAATACTTCGGCTAAATCTTCTCTTAAAAGCTCATGTGCTACAGTTTTTACAGGGGCATCGGCATCTTTATCTTCAATAAAATCACCCAATCTTGAATCTTCTTCTTTACCGATAGGTGTTTCAAGGCTTAAAGGTTCTTGTGCCACTTTTATGATTTCGCGCAATTTATTTATTGAAATACCCATTTCTACAGATAATTCTTCTTCAGATGGTTTTCTTGCAAGTTCTTGCGCAAGTTTTCTTGTTACTTTCTTTAATTTATTGATGGTTTCAACCATGTGAACTGGTATTCTTATTGTTCTTGCCTGGTCTGCAATTGCTCTTGTTATAGCTTGGCGAATCCACCATGTAGCGTATGTTGAAAATTTATATCCTCTTTCGTGGTCAAATTTTTCAGCAGCACGAATTAAACCCAAGTTTCCTTCTTGAATTAAATCTAAGAAAAGCATGCCGCGTCCTACATATTTTTTTGCAATACTTACAACAAGCCTTAAATTTGCCTGAACAAGTTTTCTTTTGGCAACAGCGCCTGGTTGTCCGCCTGCAACTATTTTTCTTGCAAGGTCAATTTCTTCATCTGCTGTTAAAAGTTTAATTCTGCCAATTTCTCTTAAATACATTCTAACAGGGTCATCAATGGAAATGCCTTTTGGTACAGCAATTTCGTCGCTTTCTTCATCTTCATCGTCCTTTTCAAAGAAAGCGGAGCTTGATAGTGTGCTAACATCAATTCCTGCTTGCGATCTTATTATATTTGAAATATTGTCTGTTTCAAGGGCGGAGCTTTCAAAAAAGCTGTCATCTGCCATATCTTCTGAATCTTTATCCACTACACTAATTACAGATTGGTCTGAATTTCTTTTTCTTGTCATTTAAATTCTCCACTTTTGATTGTTGTTATTTTTTAAAGATTTCCGCTTAGGATTTCCTTGGTAATTATGATTTTATCTTCTTCTGTAGCATCTGCTTTTCTGTTTTTCTGCCTGAGCTCTTCTTTTTTTAAATTTTTTTCTAATTCATTCAGCCTTAGAAAAGTTTCTTGCACAGATTGAATATAATCATTGTATGAAAGTTTTTCAAATTCTTGTGAGGAAAATACTTTATCTGTTAAATCTTTTTGTGCTTCGTTATCATCATAAAACTTAGAAAAAAGTTTTTTTGCTATTGATTCAACATTATCAGCCTCTAAAATTGTTTTGTCAATGTTCTCGAGTATCTTAAAATTAGCGTCGCACTTAGGTTTGTAGCCATTGATTGCTTGTGCAAAATATACCTTTTTTTCAGGAGTATTTGCTTGCAGGGCTAATTTTATCAGATTGCCTTCCATCCTTTCATAGCGTGCATTTAGGTTATTCTTAGCAATTTTTTTATAAAGGAATTTAGACGGCTCAATTGTTACATTTTGATACAATTCTTCTGAATGTACTTGACTGACCTCTACCTGTCTTTTTAAGACGGTTTCATCTATATTAAGTTTAAACGAGATATTTTTAATGTAATCGGCTAAAATGATGGGATTTTTGATTTCTTGTAAAATATACACTATTTGTTGTACTAGTTCACTTTTTTCTTGTGCTGATGGTGATTTTGGAGCGTTTTTAAATAGTGAATCAAGTTCAAAATCTAACAAAAGCGGGGCATGCTTTACTTCATTTTTATAATTTTCAGCACCGAATTCTCTTATGTACTCATCAGGGTCTTTGCCACCAATTTGCGAAACTACGCGGATTTCGCAAACGCTATCATTTGAATTTGTATAGCTTGAATCATATTGTTTAATATTTCCAAGGCCTGAAAATATTTCTTTGATGACAGCTGCGCCAAGTTTTGTAGCTTTTTTGCCCGCAGCGTCTTGGTCAAAGGCCAGAAATATTCTTCTGCTCATCGTATAGCGGGATAAAAGCTTGATGTGCTGCGGAGTGAGGGCTGTTCCGCATGATGCGACAGCATTTTTGACACCATTTATTTGGGCTGATATTACATCAAAATATCCTTCCATTATAATTACACCATCTTCTTCTTTTATGGCGTCTTTTGCTCTGTTTAGCCCAAATAATACAGAGCTTTTATTATAAACAGAAGAATCAGGCGAATTAAGGTATTTAGGGTTTTGCCCATCTAAAATTGCCCTTGCGCCAAAGGCTATAGGGTTGTTATTTATGTCTATAATAGGAATTATAAGGCGGTTTTTAAATCTGTCTAAAAAATCACCATTTTTTTCATATAAAAGGCCTGCTTTATACATTTCATCATTTGTGAAGCCTAATTCGCGAAGGTGATTTTTTAGTTCAAAATTTGAATTTGGAGCAAGACCTAAAAAGAAGCTTCCAATTGCAATGTCTGATACGCCTCTTTTTTCAAGATACAAAAGAGCTTTATCATTGCCTAAAAGCTTATTGTGGTAAAATTCCATTGAATATTTAAGGGCTTCTAACAGTCTTTCTTTTTCTTTTTTATATTCTTTGACATCTTTATTAGATGAAGCTTTTGGCAATTCTATCCCAAGAATTTCAGCTTGTTCTGTTATGACTTCTGCAAAACTTTGTTTATTTATTTTCATCAAAAAAGCAAGCACATCGCCGCCTTCTCCGCAACCAAAGCACTTGAATATTTGCCTAGATGGAGTAACAGTAAAAGATGGTGTTTTTTCATTGTGGAATGGACAAAGGCCCATGTAGTTGTGTCCTGATTTTTTTAGCACAACAAATTTTGAAATTACATCCACTATATCTAGCCGGTTTTTGATTTCCTCGGTTACTTGTTGATAAGTTAATTCTGCCATAATTTATTAATACTTCCATTATCTTTTAACACCAAAACACAGTTTTTTGTATATATTTGTTTTGTTTTGTCAAAAAAGTTTACAAATAATGTAATTTTTACAATTTTTATAGTATTTTGTTTAATGAGGAAACAGATTTTGGGTTAAAAATGGAAAAGAAAGCTTATGTAGCTGAAATTTCATCCGGTAATTTCCACCCTGTGGAAAAATTTCTATCTGAATGCAATGGTGATTTTAGCTCCTTTTTTAATAAGCTTCGCGATGAATACTTTAAAGATGATTTAGCAAAAATTTATTCTATTTTGCTTCAAAAAACGACAGATTTAGAACTATTAAGATATTTAATTAGGGAAATTGATGCTCTAAGACACCCTGATAATTTGGATGATTTATTGGATTTCTTGCTTGCAAAGGATTCACATGCTATATCAGGCGAGGATTTAAATAATTTTATAGATATCCGTGTTTTATGCTTGAAGGCTGTTTCTAACTATAAGCAAATAAGGACTATTGAGTCTATTTTATACTGTTTAAATAACAAAAAAGAACATTATAAATTTCGCTTGGCAGCAGCTGAAGCACTTGGTAAAATTGGTGATAGAAACGCTGTAGAATCTTTGATAGATATTGTTTCAGATGAGAATGAAAAATCTTTATATGTTAGAGAATCTGCCGCAAAAGCCCTCGGCATGATAGGAGATATGCGGGCTGTAGACCCTTTTTTAAGCATACTTGAGGCTAAAAAAAGTTTTCTTGATAAATTTACATTTTTAAAAGAAAGAGTGATAGAAGCTCTTGGGAAGATAGATATATCTTGCAACAAGAGAGTGATTTTTGTTTTTAAAAATGCGCTTTTGGATGAATCTCCACAGGTGAGACTGAATGCTGTTGAATCTTTAATGAATTCCGGTGCAGATGAAGCTTTTGATTTAATAAAAGATATGCTTTTTGATTCAGATGAGGAGGTTGCAAGAAGTTCTGTGATAGCGCTTTATAATCTATCTGATGAGAAAATTTTAAAAGAAATATTGAATGATGAAAATATGCCCTATTATTGCAAAGAAGAAGCAAGGGCAATTTTGGATGAAGAATTTGGGGAAGATGCATACAAGGATGCTGTGAATGATTTTTGTCCGGAAGATGAGGAATAAATTTTGGTAAAAAATTTTTTGCAAAGTAAAGTTGATGAATTGAGAAGGAAAAAATCTGCTGTAGTTTTACTTTCTGGCGGGCTTGATTCTTATGTAAGTTTTGCGGTTGCAAAAGAATATTATGATGTTAAATTAGTCCTTACTTTTGATTATGGACAAAGGGCTGCTAATGATGAAATATCCGCATCTGCCAAGATGTGTGATAAATATGGGGTGGAGCATTGTGTGGTAAAATTACCATTTTTAGCAGAAATTAGTAAAATTGCAGGATGTGCTCTGAATGATAAAGATAAAGAGCTTGAATTTGAAAAACTTGACAAAGAGAGCATGAAAGCAGTTTGGGTGCCAAACCGTAATGGATTATTTTTAAATGTTGCTGCAAGTTATTGCGATGCGTATAATTATGATTGTATTGTCTTTGGTGCAAATAAAGAAGAGGCAGGCACTTTTAGTGATAATTCGACAAAATTTTGCAAAATGGCAGATAGCTTTTTTATGTATTCTACAAACAAGCATCCAAAGGTATTTGCACCTTTAATGAATATGGAAAAACACAGAATAATAGATTTTGCAGTAAACTTGGGTGTGGATTTAAGTTTGCTAAAGAGCTGTTATAATGCAAAAGATGACAATGAATCTTATAAAAATCACTGCGGTGTTTGTGAAAGCTGTAAACGCTTGAAAAATGCAATTTTGAAAAGTAGTAATAAGGACTTGATAAAACTTTTCTTTTAAATGATTATATAAAAGAAGATTAGTAATTAAAATTATGAAAAGTATTTTTATAGATAAACAAATAACATACACAGGGCGTGAACTTTCGCCTCATTGGATTTATAAAAATTTTAATATACAAGGCAGTGCTATAGTTTCATTTATAGGGCCTGTTCGGGTAGATTTATCTGAAATGGTGGATATTGAAGATGTAATTAATAATGAACCTATATCATCTGATTTAATGTTGAATTTTATTATTGAAGATTTTGAAGTTTCATTACATCATGCTGTTTCAAATCAACGACTTTTTATATGTATTATAAAAGAAGTTTTGGAAAATCGCGGCGTCATTATAAAAAGAGAAGGGGATGATTTATTTTTTAATGGCAAAAAATTATCTGTATCTATTGCAACAAAATCTATAACTTCTTCGCTTATTCATACAGCCTTAAATATTGTATCTAATGGTGCGCCTATTGAAGTTTCTTCATTGAACGAGATGGGAATTTTTGATATAAAAGAAATTGCAAATAAAATTATGAATAAATTTGTGTTTGAAATTGAAGATATGAATTTTGCGAAGTCCAAAGTGAGAGGGGTATTTTAGATGAACAACAGAAGAACCCCATCATCAGATTATTTAACATATAAAAAAAGCAGAATGAATCCAACGCGCGTACAAAGAGTAGAAAAACGTATAGAAAAAGTAAAAAGGGTTTTTAAGCTTTCTTTTATAACATTTTGTATAATTTTTATATTTGTTGTCATTTTTATTAAAAAATATGCCAAACGTATTGATATTGAATATGGCAGGCATGGGGCAGAATTGGCAAAAAACGAAGATAATTCTGCTTTGAATGATAATTATTTTGATGGGTATGATGCTGATAAAAGGACTATTGATAAAAGACTTCTTTTAATACAAGAAGAGGAAAATGCACCGTCTGAAAGTCGTGTTTTGCCACAAGATAGAGATAAAAATGAGGTTATGAATCTTGAACATTTTGAAAAATTAAAATCAAATTTGGATGATGATATTGATTTGGAAGAATTTAAAGATACTGCTACAAAAAAAGACAATGAAATAAAACCTCAACAAACAACGGCGCAAAATCAGCCTGTGCAGGATAATCAAGCGAAACCTCAACAAAATACAGAAACTTCTTCTGTAAATCCTGAAACACAAGGAAATTTTGTTCCAATAGAATTGGTGCCAAAGGCCAACATTAAAGTGTTAATTGGTAAATATCCTACATTTGATGATGCAAAAACAGCACAAACTGCTATGAAGAATTCAAAAGCACGCATTGCACCATTTATTAGAAAAGTAGACGATGTGTATTGTTTACAGATAGGCTCATATTCAAATATGGATGTTGCGCGAGGTGTGGCAGGTACATACGCAAAAGAGGGCTTTGATGTTTGGATTTATCAACAATAGCCTACTTGACTACTGAGCTTTTTGTCATAAAATAGATAATGCTAATGAATTTAATTTTGAAAGGATGATAATAATGTCAATAGTTTGTGAATGTTGCGGAAAGACATCAAAAAAAGCTTCTAAACTTTCATTTTCACACAAACATCATATATACAGACAATTACCTAATCTTCAAAGTGTTAAGGTGATTGTAAATGGTCAAGTGAAAAGAATTAAAGTTTGCACATCTTGCATTAGAGCAGGAAAAGTTCAAAAAGCAGTGTAGTTGCTTATAAAATATTTGAATTAATAATAATTTGAAAAAACTTGAGGTCATGGTTATTTCTTAACAAAACTTCAAGTTTTTTCATTTTTTGTAAAAAATTGGTTATTGTTCTTTTTTATACTAATATAGTTTACAAGCTGTAGAAGAAATAAAGATGTCATCTGTAGGAAAAGATTTAGAAATTATAGACTTATCAAGGGTGGGTGTTTCAGGGTTAAGTTCTGCTGGAAAAATTGGCTGTGGTAGAAATAAAAATTCATTTGCGCAAAATAATGCACTTGTTCGAACCCCAAGAAAAGATGAATTTAAAAAAAGCATTAATAATACATATAATAGCCGTTTGAAAAAACAACCAGACAAAACGAGCTTTTTTAAACACAAAAGCGGTGGCGCAAGACTGGATTCAAAAAAAGGTGCCGGAAAAACTATTAGCCGTGAAATGTATGAAAATATGACGCCTGAAGAAAGGCGTGCGTATAGGGCTGAAAGAAGAAGACAAAGAGAAATTGCTGCTTTAAAGAAGAGAATTGCTGCTGCTTGTGCAGCATTTACCATAATGGCTGGTGGTGGTGCATGTATTGCAAATGTTGTAAATCAAAATGCTACTAAAGAGGTTCAAACTTCAGCAATATCTGATATCTATATGGATTCAAGATATCATGATAAAGATGATTATTCTGAATATAGATATATTCAAGATGATTTGGATGAAGAAATATCAACTGAAGAAAATATAATTAAAAACAAAGCTATTCAAAGTTCGGCTGTGGATAAAGTTGTTGATGCTGCTAATATTGATGGACAAAAGATAGAAAGAATAAATGAAATTCTGGATAACAACCCTGATATAAGAAAAGCTTTTAATGATGTTGAAATAGCGCTAAGGCGTGCTTCTATTGAATATGGCGGCAATATTGTTGATTTATTAAACGAAATGGATGAAAAATTTGGATGCGGCAAATTGGCTCCTGGGTTATTAGTTTGTGTTATGGAACAGGAAACGGGCGGATTTTTCTCTGATTGGAAAACGGGGGAGGTACTTGTTGCAGCAGATGGTGATACAGGATGGTATCAAATAACTGATATTGCCGAAAGGGATTTTGACAGGGTTGCAAAATGGCTTAAAAAACAGGGCGTGCCTGAAGAAGATATTGATGAAGTATCGGAAGCTGGAAGATTTGATATGCGCGGTAATGCCGGGCGTGGAGCAATGAAGCTTGCATTTTTATCCAACATGTATGGTGATGATATTGCAAAAATTTTATCTGCATATAATGCAGGAGAAGGCTATGCAAACAGCGGGAAAATTATAAAATCTTATGTGGAAGAATGTTATGAAAATCATCTAGCGCCATTAAGCGAATATGAAGAAATTTGGGATTATATTTTAAATAAAGATTATTATGAATTTGAAGAAGACGGTATACCGCATGTATATGTAAATGTGGCTGATGGTAGTGTTAGATACCCCAAATAATTATTTTCCTATCTTGTAAGAAAATTGCAGAAAGTTGCCCATAAGGTTTTCGTTCCAAACCTCTACATCGTTTGGCACCAAAAGCACTTTTGGGGAAAAGTTCCAAATATATTTTATGTTTGATTTAACCAAAAAATCCACAGTATTTTGTGCCGCATCCATAGGAACTGTTAAAATTGCCATTTCTATGTTTAATTTATCTGCAAGTTTTGGTAAATCTTCTATATTAAAAATTTCTTTATCTTTTATTTTTTTGCCTATTTTATTTTTGTCATTATCAAAAAGTGCCACAACATTTAGGCCGTAATCTTCAAAATTATTATAATTTGCAAGCGCCATGCCAAGGTTTCCTGCCCCTATTATAAATGCGTTTTTTGGCCTTTCAAAACCAAGAGTTTTTTCTATTGAATTTTTTAATTCTAAAACATCGTATCCTACACGGCTTTTGCCTGTATTTTTTAAAAGAGAAATGTCTTTTCGAACTTGCGAATCATCAATTTTTAATAATCCTGCAATGGTAGAACTTGTTATTGTATCCAAGTTTTTTTTAATATAATCAATAAGAATACAATGATAAAGGGTTAATCTGTTTATTACAGTATCTGGGAATTTTCCTGTCATAATTTTTCCTTTGTTGAAAAATGGAAAATATGGTATATAATCATAGTGCTTCTTGGTTGCTCGCCTTCAACGGGTCGATGGCAAAGCCATCTTTTACCCTCGGCTCGCAATCCGTTTTTTCACTTATGTGAAAATTCATCTTTCAAATTACCTCCTTTCAACTTCATTCTATAGTAATGTCGTTGTTTGAAGGGCGGGTGGTTTCTAGGGCTTACCTGTTTTTATTTTACATTTTTTTATTGTTTTTTAAATACCCTAAAGAATTGAAATTACAACAAAACTCCGGGCAACAACCCGGAGTTTTGCGTTTATCTTTTTTTGAATTAGTACACACCGTTGAATGCTTTGATGTAGATTTCTCTTATTTCTTCCATCAAAGGATATACAGGGTTTGCACCTGTACATTGATCATCGAATGCTAGTTCAACCAATTCATCGATTTTTGCGTAGAAGTTTTCTTCTGTTACACCAGCATCTTTAATTGATAAAGGAAGGTTAATTTCTTTTTTCAGATTTGTGATTGCTTCAAGCAATAGATTAACTTTTTCTTCATCATTTTTGCCGCCAAGATTTAAGTTATCAGCAATTTGACCATATTTAAGTTTTGCTTGCGGATACTTATATTGCGGGAATGTTGCCTGTTTTTTCGGGCAATCATTAGCATTGTATCTGATGATTTGATTAATAAGCAATGCGTTTGCAACGCCATGAGGGATGTTAAATGCAGCACCAAGTTTGTGAGCCATAGAGTGGCACAAGCCCAAGAATGCGTTTGCAAATGCCATACCTGCAAGACATGATGCATAGTGGATTTTTTCTCTTGCAACAGGATCATCTTTGCCGCCGTTATATGAACGTGGAAGATATCTGAAGATTAGCTTTGTTGCTTCAAGTGCAGGAGAATTTGTGAAGTTTGTTGCCATACAAGAAACATAAGCTTCAATAGCATGGGTTAGGGCATCTATACCGCTTGCTGCGCAAAGGCCTTTTGGCATTGTATCAACAAAGTTTGGATCAATGATTGCCATATTTGGAGTTAGGGCGTAATCTGCGAGAGGGTATTTGATGTGTGTTTTATCATCCGTGATAACAGCAAATGATGTAACTTCAGAACCTGTACCTGATGTTGTTGGTATTGCAACCATAAGGGCTTTTCTGCCAAGTTCAGGTACATCACAAATTCTCTTTCTGATATCCATAAATCTCATTGCAACATCATCAAATACCGTATCAGGTTGTTCATACATTAACCAAATAACTTTAGCAGCATCGATTGGTGAACCGCCACCAAGAGCGATGATTACATCTGGTTTGTATACATTTACCATCTGCATTGCTTCATTGATTGTAGATAAGGTTGGGTCTGGTTTAACATCAAAGAAGATTTGGAAATCTACGCCAATATCTTCTAGAACTTTTGTGATTTGATAAACAGCGCCTGAATCAAATAAAAATCTGTCTGTTACGATAAATGCGCGTTGTCTGCCTTTAAGTTCGCGTAATGCTAAATCTGTAGCACCTCTTTTGAAGTATATTTTTGGCGGAACTTTGAACCACAACATATTTTCTCTCCTTTCAGCCACTGTTTTGTAGTTTAATAAGTGTTTAATACCAACGTTTTCACTAACGGAGTTTCCGCCCCAGCTTCCGCATCCAAGTGTTAAGGATGGTTCTAATCTGAAGTTATAAAGGTCTCCGATTCCGCCTTGGGATGATGGAGAGTTGATAAGTAATCTTCCTGTAGGAAGTTTTTTAGCAAAGTAATCAATACGTTCTTGAGTTCTTGCATCTGTATAAAGAACTGAAGTGTGGCCTGCACCGCCAAGAATTACAAGGTGGTATGCCATATCAGTTGCTTCTTCAAAGTCTTCTGCTTTGTATAAAGCAAGAATTGGAGATAGTTTTTCATGAGAAAATGGGTTTTCCATTGCAACTTCTGTTTCTTCTCCAACAAGAACTTTTGCACATTCAGGAACTGAAATGCCTGCAAGTTCTGCAATTTTATAAGCAGGTTGACCAACGATTTTTGGGTTAACACTGCCAGCTTCGGTTAAAATGATTTTTGAAACTTTTTCAGCTTCACTTGCATTTAATATGTATGCACCTCTTTTAACAAGCTCATCTTTAACGGCATCATAAACATCTTTAACGGCAACAATAGATTGTTCTGATGCGCAAATCATACCATTGTCAAATGTTTTTGACATTAAAATTGAAGAAACTGCCATTTGAATATCTGCTGTTTCATCAATAACGGCAGGAGTGTTGCCTGAACCTACGCCTAATGCCGGTTTTCCTGAAGAATAAGCAGCTTTAACCATGCCAGGACCGCCTGTTGCAAGAATTGCATTGATTCCAGGGTGTTTCATAAGCATATTTGATAATTCAATTGATGGAATATCAATCCAGCCTATTATATCTTTTGGTGCACCAGCCTTGATTGCAGCATCCAAAACAATTTTTGCAGCAGCAATTGTTGCTTTTTTAGCTCTTGGGTGTGGTGAAAAAATGATAGCATTTCTTGTTTTTAAACAAATTAATGATTTAAAGATAGCAGTTGAGGTTGGGTTTGTAGTAGGTACGATACCTGCAATAACACCTAATGGTTCGCCTACTTTTTTAATACCGTTTACCTTGTCTTCTTCTAAAATGCCGCAAGTTTTGGCATCTCTGAATTTATTATAGATGTATTCAGATGCGAAGTGGTTTTTAATGATTTTGTCTTCCACAACGCCCATGCCAGATTCTTCAACAGCCATTTTTGCAAGAGGAATTCTTGCTTTGTTTGCAGCAAGTGCTGCTGCTCTAAAAATCTTGTCGATTTGTTCTTGTGAATAGCCTGCAAATTCTTTTTGAGCCGCTTTTACCCTTGAAATTAATTCTTCCAAATCCTCAGCGGTTTCAACAGGTTTTCTTTCTTCTTCATTACAATCGCATTGACAAACGCAATCGCAATTTTTTTCTTCGGTCATAGTTGTCTCCTTAAAATGTATGAGTATTTAACAATTGTTTCTAATTCGTGATTTATTTCACAATAATATAATATAACAAAAAAGAGAATTTGCAAGTGTATTTTATACATTCTTTACAACCAAATAAAAGCCTGTAATGATATATGATTGCAGGCTTTCAAAATATGATTTTTTGTAGTGCACTCTTTGGATTAATTTATTGTTTTGGGAAAATATTAAAGTTATAATAATTGCTTGAAAATTTAATATTTATTAATTTTTGTAAGGGGTTATTTTTATGGTACTTTAATAAAGAATTATGAAAAAAGTGGCGTGGTTTATAATAATTTTTGCAATAGCTATTAGGATTTATATCTTTAGTTTTGATAAATCTCTATGGTTAGATGAAGCTGCACTTGCTCTAAATATTCTTGATAGAAATTTTTTGGAGCTTTTTACACCTTTGATATATGCACAAAGTGCTCCGCCTTTGTTTTTAATATTGGTTAAACTTTCTACATTATTTTTTGGAAATTTTGAATATGTTCTAAGATTTATACCTTTTATGATGTCTTTAGGGTCTGTTATTGCGTTTTATTATCTTTTGGAATACTTGTTTAAAAACAATAACAAAGTAATCATGGCCGTTACTTTATTTTTATTTTCTATCAATTTTCCACTTTTATATTATACGGCCGAACTAAAACAATATAGCAGTGATGTTTTGTTTGTTATTTTGGCTTTTTTATTTTATTTTAAATATTTTAAAGATTTGACGCCTAAAAAAGAGATAGTTTTTGGATTTTTATCTATAATTTTTCCTCTTTTTTCATTTGGGTCTATTTTTGCATTTTGCTCTTTAGCTATTCTATCCTTTGCAAAAAAGCTAAAGAAAGATAAAGGTTCTTGCGGCAGTTTTATATTCCCTATGATTTTTACATTAGGGCTTATTATAGAATATTTTTTGTTTTTTAAAAATCTAAATCCTACAATGAATATTTATAAATATTGGGTACCATATTTTATAAATTTTGATATTCTAAAAGGTGTAAAAATTTTTATATATATTTTTCAATACTATTTTTATTCTTTTTATACGGCGCTTTGCGCTATAGTGCTTTTTGTTTTAGGAAGTATATATTTATTTAAAAATAAAAGGGATATTTTCTATTCTTTCATGTTGATGATTTTTGGTGCTTTTTTAGCTTCATTTTTGAATATTTATCCTTTATATGAAAGATTGTCTTTATTTTTATATCCAGTGTTTTTAATTATTATTGCTTGTTGTGCATATTTTTTATTAGAAGATGATAAATTAAAACCATTCTGGATAAAAATCATCGTTTCTTGTTTGATTGGAATTTTTGTTTTAAATATGTGTTTAGTTAATTTCTTAAAACCGGAATACTATTTAAAGGAAGATATTAAACCGCTTGTTGAAAAGCTTTTATGTGAAGTGAAACATAACAATAAAGATAAAATATTGGTTTTTAAACATTCACATCTTTCATGGGAATATTATACAAAATATAGAGGTTATGATTTTTCTAATAATGAGACACTTGTTTGTCCTTCAACGCAGAATGATGATTGTTTTAGCCGACTTGAAAAATTTTGTGATAAAAAAGATAACTGTTGGATAATTTATACGATAGAAATTGATGCTGAACATAATATTTTAAAACTGAATAATTATATGGAAAAACACAATGGCTGCATTGTTTTAAGAAGTGGAAAAACAGCACTATTGTATAGAAAGCGTAAAGAATGATGTTTGTATCATTGATTTTAACATTATTAATATCTTGTTTAATTTGTTTAGTATTTTCTTCTGGAATATACTTTTTTCCTGTGGTTTTTGCGCAAATTATTTTAAAAATTGAAATTTTGTCTTTGTTTAAATCAATTAATCCTTTGGGCATAATTACCATAGATTTTGTTTTATTTATCTGTACATTGCTTTTGTGCTACAAGAATATAAAATGGCAAGATAGCATAAAAAATATCCAAAAAAATATTAAAAATTGTGTGCAGGTATTATACAATTCTTTTAAACTAGACAAAACTCTTTTAATACTTTTTATTGGTTTTTTATTTTTATTTTGTATAAGCTTCTTTTTGTGCGCGTTTTGTTCTGTAAACGAGCCGGATGCATTAAGCTATCATGTGTATCGTGCTTTTATTTGGGCAGATAAAGGGTATATTCATCATTTTGTAACATCTGATGCAAGAAATCTTGTTATGCCAATAAATTCAGAGATAATATATTCCTGGATTTATGCTCTAACAAATAATGATTTAGGTCTTGGTTTTCCTTCATTTTTTGGATGGCTTTTTGCAATAGGAAATATTTGGGGAATTTTAAAAGAGTATAGATATTCAACAAGGCAAATTTTATGGTGTGTATTTATATTATCTTCATTTACAGGAATTATTGCTCAAATTTCAAGTACACAGACAGATTTATTAACAGGTTCTTTTTTGCTTTTTTCATTTTATTCTTTTATTAAATATCTAAAATATGACAAAATGCACATGCTGTATTTTTCAACATTGGGAATGGCGCTTGCTTGCGGGATTAAAAGTACCGGTGTGATTGGTAGTATTGTGCTTTTAATTACTTTTTGTATTCTTTGTGCAAATAGTTTTAAAAAAATATTAAAGTTTTTATTATTTTTATTTATTAATTTTTTAATTTTTTCAAGTTATAACTATGTTTTAAATTTTATAGATTTTCTAAATCCGCTTGGCTCTAATGCTTCTGTTGAAGCACACAGGTTTTGGGGCGGGCCTTCAATTGTTTTGGCTAATTTTATAAGGTATTTTTTTCAATTAATTGATTTTTCAGGTTTTAAAAATGCAGATATTTTGAGTATGCCATTTATTTATTTGCAAAATTCAATACTTTCTATTTTGCATATTGATTCAGCCATGGGTGTAAATATAAAATTTGATAGTAATTTTGCTTTAGCTGAGCAAACTGTTGGCTATGGTATTCTTGGATTTTTAGTGTTTATTCCAGCTTTAATTGTATCTATAACTGCAAAACGAATTCCTTTAATATTGAGAATATTAGGCGTTTTGTTTTTTATTAATATACTAATTTTAAGTTTTACGATTTCTTATATGATGTATAATATAAGATTTATAGCTTGTTTTATTGTGCTTTCTTCACCTGTGCTTGTTCTTTTGTATTATAGGAAAAATAATGCCTTAAAATTTATTGCTGCAAGTTTTGCGCTTTTTTATATGCTCTATGTTTCAACTCATCTTGTGCAGAGGCCATTTTTTAAAATTATTAAATCCTACCAAAAAGAGCAGAAGCCTGAGAAGTTTTTGGATAATTTTAGATGCTTGCGTTATGATTATCTGAAATCTGAATCAGGCAGTGCTTGCGGGCTTCGAGATTATATTGATGAAAAATATGGTAAATATGAACATATTGCTTTTTTTCCAAGTCATGGATTGTTAATTCTTCCTATACATTTGAAATTGAAAAATAAAGCAGATATTTTGCTTTTAAACAGGCTTGAAGAATATAATATGGCAAAATATGAACTTCTTATAATAAGCAGTCCTGTCCAAAAAGTGTGGAATTTTTATAAAGATGAAAAAATAAGCTCTAGGTGTACTTATTTTGCAAGGAAGGATAGAGATAAAAAAGAAGTTGAAAAGGATGTTTTTAGATATGTATCAATGGCTGATTGTGTTTTGTATTATGAAGATATGGATAATATAGGTTTTAAACTTGATTCTGTTGCAAAAATTTCAGAGCCGCATTTTGGTGAGAAGCTTATATATTCTTTTTGGGTTAAGAAAAATTGAAATTTTACCTGTTTTTATTTTCCTAAAATTGCTTGACTATAATGGTAAGTTTTAGGATAATAAGGGTACCCTAAACGGAAAATTAGTTATGAGATATAGGAAGGATAGGAAAAGTATAATGAAAATAGCAAAAAAATTATTTGCTGCAACTGTTGCATTCGCTGCAATTGGTGGTGCTGCTTTTGCTCAAGAAGACCAAGTTCAGTCTTATGCGCACCCTACATTATTTGGCACTCAAAGCCAAGTTTTAGTTGACGGAGATGCTACTTATCAAGTTGGTGGACAAATTTTAAAAACAAAAAACAGACTAGGTGTTAAAAACAAATGTGATGTTTATGTTGATTCTTGGTCTAAAGATTTATTAAAACTTATCAAAGAAACTCAAGAAAAAGCAAACTATTCTGAAAATATGTTTAATCCTAAAATGCCTATTTTAAGGTCTGAATTAGCAGTTGTTTTAGCTGAAGGTTTAAACGCAAAATCTACTAAAGATGCAGAATACAGTGATGTTAATTCAAATTACTGGGCAAAATCTTGGATTAATTCTGCAACTGAATCTGGTTTAATGATTGGTTATCCTTCAGGCGCATTTAAACCTGATCAGCCTATTACAAAGGCAGAAGTATTTGCTACAATTGCAAAACAAATTAACTACACCCATGGAACCGAAGCTCCTGTTTATGAAGGCAAGGCTATGAAATATATTCCAGAATGGGCTTATGAAGCTACAAATGAAGTTATTGCTTCAGGTTTATTGAAATATGTTCCAAATCAAAATAAAGTTATAAATTCTGAATATCTATCAAAAGAACAAGTTGCTAATCTAGTTGGTGCATTAAAGAAAAATTACAGCTATTCTCAAAATTTAGCTAATGCATCTCAAGCAAAATCTGCTGCTTGCTCTAAAAAATGCCTAACTTCTTTAAAGATTAAACTTCTAGACAGATTGAGCGCAAAAGCTTCCAATGTTGGCGATGCATTTACTGCAAAAACAACAGAAGCTGTTACTGTTAATGGTAAAAGTTTCCCAGTTGGCTCAATTGTTAGGGGCGAAGTTATTGAAGTTGAAAGACCAGGCCTTGACAACAAGACTGGCTCTATCAAAGTTAAATTCAACAAAATTAAAAATCTTGAAAACAATTGCGAAGTTGAATTGCCATCATCAATTGCTTCAGCAAGTGTAGATGATGTTAAAAACCCAAACTTTGTTGCTAGATTATTAGGTTTCCCATTTACAGGTGCTGCAAGAGTAGCTGGTGTTGCTGGTAGATCAGCTGCAAGCATTGCTAATGTTGCTGCTAACGGTGTGGAAAAATTTGGCGATGAAATTGGTAATACATTTGTTGAAACATTAACACTTCATCCTGGTCGCGGCATGGCGTCTGCTGGTAATTCCATCGTAACTGTGGGTAAAGGCATATATGATACTGCAAAAATCGTTGTATCAGGTACATTTGGGGTATTATATGAACTAGGTGATGAAATCACATACGTTCTTATTCCTAGCTTGTCTAATTCTTCAAGCTTAAATCCAAATGAAGAGTTAACAATTGTATTTTAATTAATACAAAACTTAAAACTTAGAGGTGTCAGGCGAAAAATGTCTGACACCTTTCTTAATTTTTCTTAATGTTGTGGCAATTTTTATTTTTTTTAGTTTTTGAAAATATATGGTAAGTGTGTATGGAAATGGCATGAATAATCCTTATTATAACCAAGGTTATAATACATATTTAAATGCACCTGTATATTATCCGCAAGCAAATCATCAGGCATATTTGCCGCAAGTAAATTTTGCACCTGTTTATGCTGCGCCAAATGCTGTGCAGATGGCTCCTGTTTCTCAAAAAATGCCGCAATTGGAAAATGATGTTTTTCAAAATGCCAATGTGCAAAATACAAAAACCAATAAAGCTAAATTGAGTTTGTTTTTTGTAAATGATATGCATGGTCATATAGATAATATGACAAATATCCTCGGTGCATCAAAACAATTTGATAAGGATGCAAAAGCCAAAGGTGCTGATACATTGAAACTTTCTGCTGGTGATAATTACGCAGGAGGTGATATACAAAGAAACAGTTTGATGGTAAAATTCCTTAATTTTATTGGAATTGAAGCATCAGCTGTTGGAAACCATGAATTTGATACAACTGCAACAAAATTTTATGATTTAAAGAAAAATGCAAAAACTAAATTTTTGGCAGCAAATGCTAATACACCAAGTGGAAGTAAATTTTATAACAATATAGAAAAATCTACAATAATTGAAAAGAATGGCAACAAATATGGCATTGTAGGTTTGATGCCTATGGATTTAGAAACCGTTGCAAGTAAAAAAGATGGACTTGAGGGTATTAAGCCATACAATCTTGAAGATTCTGCAAAAGCGGTGCAAGCAGAAATTGACAAGCTGAGGGCGCAGGGTATTAATAAAATTATTTTGCTGTCTCATATAGGAATTGATAAAGACAAAGAAATTATTCCTATGCTTGATGGTGTTGATATTGTTCAGGGTGGGCATTCGCACAGTTTGACACCTGAATTAAAGGATGGCAATAATATTTTAAAATCAAAATCCGGCGAACCTGTAGTTCTTATTCAGGCAGGCGAAAATGGCAAGTATGCAGGCGTTTTAGATGTAGAATTTGATGAAAATGGTATAATAACTACGGCATCAATGGACATAAATAAAGCACAGCTTGAAAAAAGCCCTGTTTTGGAATTTATAAAAACATCCGTGCTTGGAAAATCCCCTGAAGTGGCCACATTGAAATCAATTGACCCTATTCCTGAAAATAGAAGAATAGTTCCTTGTGCTTGGACAAATTTATTGTGCGATAGTATGAAGGTGGAATTAAACACTGATATTGCATTTGTGAATGCTGCGAACACAAGAAAAGTGCCAAAGCCGGGTATTATTACAGAGCGTGACATTACAGAAGCTACACCTTTAAGAAATACTTTGATGGTGTCTAATATGACAGAAAAAGAGATTGTGCGTGTAATAAAAGAGGCTGCCAAAACAAGTCTTTCTCATCAAACAGGAGAGCCTGGAATAATGCATACAAGCGGACTTTCTTATAAGGTGACATCTGATGGTAATTTATTAGAGATGGCTTTTGTGGATAAAAATGGGAATAAAATGCCTATAGATATTAACAATCCAAAAGAGGATAAATTCTATACAGTAGCGCATGATTCATTTGTGGCTGAACCTAGAGATAATATGGAATATCCCGGTATGGCAATTTCGGAACATAAAAATCAGAATGTTCAAAAATTTAGCTTTGATAAAGACAAAACTGCGGCAGATTATTTAAGAAAGATGCCTAATAAAGATGATTTAATTATCACTGATGACCATCGTATTGAAATTGTTGAAAAAGATGGAAGCATAAGAACTCTTGGAAACAAGAATTTTTAATAAAGTTGTGCAAGATTAAAATACTGTACAGCTTAATTTGCAGCAGATAAGCTTATAAAAATCATAATTGTGCCTGCAATCCAGCAATACCAGGCAAAATATTTTAAACTAAATTTTTCTAAAAATTTCATAAAAAATTTAATACATAAATATCCAGTAATAAATGATAAAATGCATCCTATTAACATTGCTTTAAAATTAAAATGTTGAATCTGTGAAATATCGAGTTCCATCATAGGATATATCAAAGATGCAATTAAAATAATTGGTATGCTTAAAATAAAGGAAAATCTTGCAGCTTTAACCCTATCTATACCATTAAATATTCCAGTTGCAATGGTAAGACCAGATCTTGAAAGCCCTGGAAATATTGCAAGACCTTGTGCAATGCCTATATATGCTGAAGTTTTAGCATCTAATTTTTTATTAGATTTTTTTAATTTTTCGCTAAAGAATAATATAAAGCCTGTAAATAATAATAAAATTGAGACATAAAGAGGATTTTCTGTTAAATTGTGGGCAATATCTTTTGCAAAAAAAGCAATAATGCAGGTAATTGTGGTTGCAAATATCACATATTTTCCCATTTGAAACTCTTCTGTAGAATAGTTTTTGTTTTTTATGCTTTTAAATATGCCTGCGATTAATTTTTTTAGGTCTTTGAAGAAAAATATTATGACAGCAAAAAGAGAAGATAGGTGAATTAATATATCAAAAAAAATTTCTTCACTGCCTACATTGTGAAAACTTGCTCCTGTCAAAATTTTATAAATTGTAGATGTGAAAACAATATGGGCAGAGCTTGATATTGGTAAAAATTCACTTATTCCCTGTGCTGCACCCATAAGAGCAGCTTGTATGGTTTGCATTAAATTTTCCTCTAATTTCTATAGCTTGAAAATTATTCAAAATATGATGCACAAGAAGTTGGGGTTTCAAAAACGCTAACTTTGCTTGTGTTAGGAATTTCTTTTTTTATTTTTTCGTATAAAAATTTTGCAATAATTTCAGAACTTGGTGAAACATCTTGAAATTCAGGCAAAGTATTGATATCTGTATGATCCAAATAATCAACTATTTCATTTACCTTCTTTTTTAATATTTTAAAATCTATTAAGATATTAGATTTATCAAGATTGTTACCGCAAACATATACCTCAACTTTCCAGTTGTGGCCATGTTGATTTTCGCATTCGCCTTTGTAGTTTAAAAGGTGGTGTGCTGATGAAAAATGTGTTTCTATTTTAATTTCAAACATAGCATAATATTAGCATAAAAAGAAATTTTATCATTAATTTTTAAGGTCCTATTTTTGTGTATTTTTTAGTCTAGCAAATAAAAAATATTACATGTTTTTTCTTACTAAAGTATTTTTAAAGGAGATATATAAATGCAAATAAATTCAATTCGTGCATATAATTTATCCTCATTCAAAGGAATGCCGAAGCGCAAATATCCTTATGAGCTCCCTAATGGAGCGTTTGAAGATCAGGCTGATGCCCAGATGCCTAGGGCAAGAAAGGAATTAAAGGCTTATGAAGACAATTGTAGTGCTGTTGCGGCTTTATTGAATCTTCAAAATGCGATTAAAAGTGCTGAACCTTATCTCGATGATTCAATTCGGGGTATAAAATCTGTAAAAAGCGGGGTAGATAAAAAAATCCGAAGTATTGAACCCTCAACTGAAAAACTTACAAATCTTTTGGGATGCCATGCGCAAAGCACCTATCAGCAAGATAAACATGATGCAATTTGGCTATTTAATAAAATATCAAAAAGCCCAGGTTTTGATATGAGAAAAGGGGTGTGTATTATGGCTGATGCATTTAAGAAATTAGATAGAACTTTTGATAATAATGAAATTCGAATTGCTGAAGCAACCATAAAAGATTACTATGATAAGCAAGATGGAGTTGTGCAAGTTTTTATTGAAGAAATTTATGGTGATGGAAAAAATATAAATTTTAAAGCTTAAAAATTTTATTTAACATAATCAAATCCCCCTCTATTTTATAAAGAGGGGGATTTCAAAGTGTCTATATTTATAAACTTAGCCTTTTATTTGGTTCATAACTTCATCAGCAAAGTTTTCTTGTCTTTTTTCAAGGCCTTCACCAAGTACATATCTTTCAAATCTTACAACTGAAAGTTTGCCTTCAATTAATTGTGAAACTGTTTGGTTTGGATCTTTAACAAATGCTTGATCAAGCAAACATCTTTGAGCCATTAATTTATCAATTCTTCCTGCAACAATTTTTTCTCTGATTGCTTCAGGTTTTTTGGCAAGGTCTTCTTTTCCCATTTCAATCCTTTTTTCTTCTTCAATTACAGAAGATGGAATTTCGTCTCTTGAAACAAATTCAGGAGCAGAAGATGCTATATGCAGGCAAATATCTTTTGCAATGGCTTTTGTTTCATCGTTGCAGTCTTTTTCACATTTAACATCAAGCAGCACACCAATTTTGCCGTTATGAACATAAGTTGCAGGGCAGCATGCTGCTTCATAGCGAATAAATCTTCTGATTGTGATTTTTTCACCAATTTTTGCAATATGTTCTTTAATAACATCATCTATTGGTTTTTTGCAAACAGGGCAATCCATTTTAAGCATAGCATCAACTGATTCAGGATTTAGTTTTGCAACGGCTTGCGCCATCATATTTGCAAGATTTTTAAAGTTTTCATTTTTTGCAACAAAATCTGTTTCACAGTTCATTTCAACCATAGCACCAATTTTTTCATCAATGTATGTTGCAATAACTCCTTCTGCTGCAATTCTGCCCATTTTTTTGTCAGCAGAAGCTATACCTTTTTGTCTTAAAATTTCTGCTGCTTTATCCATATCGCCATCGGCTTCAACAAGAGCTTTTTTGGCGTCCATCATACCGGCGCCTGTTTTATCTCTTAGTTCTTTTACCATTGAGGCTTTTATTTCCATAGTTTTACTCCTTAAATTTTTTGTTATTACACATTGGCTTTAAGCATTTGCATCTTTTGCTTCAATTTTTTCAATTTTGCCTGCGTTTGCTTTGTTTTGTCTTAATTCTTTGCCTTCAAGAACGGCATCAGCCATTTTAGAAGCAATTAATTTAATACTTCTGATAGCATCATCGTTTCCTGGGATGATGTAATCAATGCCATCAGGATCTGCATTTGTATCTGCAAGGCAAATTACAGGGATATTTAATTTATTTGCTTCTTGGATTGCAATTAGTTCTTTCTTTTGGTCAACAATGAAAAGAATGTCAGGCATACCTTTCATTTCTTTGATGCCGCCTAAAGTTTTAGATAATTTTGATAGCTGCCTGTTTAATTGAGCAACTTCTTTCTTAGGAAGTTTATTAACATGACCAGATTCAATAAATGATTCTAATTCTCTTAGTTTGTTAACTCTGCCCCTGATGGTTTCAAAGTTTGTCATCATGCCGCCAAGCCATCTTCTGTTTACATAGTATGCACCAGCTCTTGTTGCTTCTTGTGCTATAACGTCTGTTGCCTGTTTTTTAGTACCTACAAAAAGTACATTTTTGCCTTTTGCAGCATATTCTCTAACAATTTCATAAGCAGCGTCAAGCTTATCTGATGTTTTTCTTAAATCAAGAATATAAATACCATTTTTTGCACCAAAAATAAACGGTTTCATTTTTGGATTCCATTTTTGGGTTTGGTGTCCAAAGTGCACGCCCGCATCTAATAATTCAACTAATGTTGCTGTTGCCATAGTTTTGTCCTTTCAAAATTTAAATTACATTCCAGAAAAAATCTATTCTACGCCTATGGTGTGCGCTGGCTTTTTTATTGCCATACGATATTAATTTTTTCTTCAAAATGATTGTAATATAAACAAAAAATCATAGCAAGCAAAAAGGTTGCAGGTCTTTATTTTTAAGCTATTAAAGAATAAAAATACATAGACTGATATTGTTAATATTTTTACAGATGTTTTTTATTTAGTGTAAATAAAATTAAATAAAATTTTACAAAACTTTAAGAGGCTCGTTTAATTTTTGTTTTGGGTTTATAAAGATTTGGCTGGATTTCAATAAAACCTGCTTCTTCAAGTTTAGCTCCAATGCCTTTTTCTTTATCAAATGTATCTATCATTATTCTTGAAGTAGAATCTGTTTTTTCTTTTAATTTTTGAATAGCTTCATCTCTTTTTTCTGGACTCATATAGGCCCAAAAATTTCTACAGATAATTAAATTATTTTTGCCTTTGATTTCATCTAAACCTGCTATAAAATCTTTGTGTTTAAAATTCATAGTGTTTTTTAATATGTCTTTGCTCTCAAGTTTGTAATATATTGGGTGTGCAATATTTGAAATATTAAAATATTTTTTATGGTTTAAATTTGTATGAAAATCTATTGCATCAATATCTTCCATTGTGCAATCAAATTTACCTCTTTTTGCATCTTTTATAATTTCATAATCTGCATCGGATGCCATTATAGGGAAAAATTTTTTAGCCTTTTCTTTGCCAAGCGCTTCTATTAAAGATATTGCAATAGAACAAGCCTCGGAACCATCTGAGCAGCCAAAATCGTAAATATTCACATGATGTGCGTTTTTAAATTCTTCATCCAAAAGTTGTGCAAAATCAAGCCAATCTTTACCATCTTTTTTTACGGGAACACCTGATCTAAAAAAATAGGTATAATTTGAATATAGAAATTTTGCATCCCCGATTTTATCAGGGCCTGTGATTGCAAAAGTATCACCTGTATCCTGATTTTTATACACTTCTCTCATACTGGATTTGAAATTTGGCGCAGTATTGTTTTTAGTATGATTTATAGCATTGTATTTATGCGCACAGTTTTGTATAGGGCATATTCTCATAGGTTTTTTAAAAAACCGTGAATAGAAAAGTTTGCTATTTATATTTCATTATTCATACAGTCTGCAAGCAATTTTTGAAGCATCTTTTTGCAAAACTAAATCAAATGTTTTACAAGTGCATATTTGACATGCATATTTGCATCTTGGATGGTATGGGCATCCTGGGACTGGCTTTGTAATTGGTGAAGGGGCGCCTTTGATGTTTTCCAATTTTTTACCTTTTACTGTAGGCAGGGCTGCAAGTAAGTCTTTAGTATAAGGGTGTTTTGGTGTGCGGAAAAGTGTGTTTGTTTCTGCCTCCTCTACTACTTTTCCCATATACATAATTGATACAAAATCCGCATATTGTTTTACTATGCCTAAATTATGGGTGATTAAAATTATTGATTTTCCCATTCTTTTGATATCAGATAAAAGTTTTAAAATTTGTGCCTGAATTGTAACATCAAGAGCCGTTGTGGGTTCATCTGCTATAATGACGTCTGCATGGGAAGATAGTGCCATTGCTATTATTACTCTTTGTTTCATTCCGCCTGAAAGTTCATGCGGATATGCTTTTAAGCGTTCCTTAGGATTTATAATCTCAACTTCATCAAGTGCTTTTAGTGCAATTTCATAAGCCTTTGTTTTGTCTGCATTGTTGTGCAGCATTATAGTTTCAATCATCTGGCTTTCGATTGTATATAAAGGATTTAAGGATGTCATAGGGTCCTGAGGGATAAGTGCAATTTTTCTGCCCCTTATTTTTCTCAAATCTCTTTCTTTTAAATCTAAAAGATTTTTTTCTTCAAAAAGTATTTTTCCTTCCGTGATTTTTGCATTTTTTGGAAGCAGTTTTATTATGCTCATCACTGTTGCTGTTTTGCCGCAGCCCGATTCTCCAACAATGGCATGCATTTTACCTTTTTCCAGGTTAAAATTTACACCATGTATGGCTTCATAATATTTTTCATCTATATTAAACCCCAAATGAAGGTTTTTTATTTCAATAATATTTTGCATTATAGAAAATATAGCACACAGTTTTAGTTTTTTGCACTGCCTTTGGTGATTTTATTTAGATTGATTTCATCAAGATAAAATTTTCTAATATCGTTTAGTGCTTTTATAAACAAAGCCTTTACTTCGTTTTCATCTTTCCAAACATTATAAGCACAGGTTTTGGGCAGATTTTCAAGAGGGGTGTCTGGAAAATTCCTGCAAACAGAGGGTCTAGTGCTATATATTGGACAAAAAGATATGGTATTATTGAATTTTACTTTTTTGCAATGGTAAAAATAGCTGTTGTTGTTGGTTTTAACGTCCATATCAGCGGGTAAAATATGAAATGGGATTTTGTTGTCTTTGTAAGGTTCAAATGTCTCCAGAAAGCTTTTTGCTGTTTTATCATTATTTTGCGCCTTATTTTTTAAGGTTTCAGGGTCAAATTCGCTAATGGCAAGATTGCAACAGGCACCACAATTATTGCATTTTATTTTATTTTTTGCTTCTTCAATTTCTTTTTGCGTTTTTAAAATTTCATTTTTTAATGTGGTCTCAAGAAATTTGCGCATTTGATTTAAATTATCAAAAGCGCTTAATCTTTTATCAATTTCTTTTTTGGATTTCAAGAATATGGTTTTATACAGCACTTTTTGCTACACTTTTATCTGTATTTTCTTTAATTTTGTTTCTCATCTTTTTGCGGCGCATTAAATCCACAAAAGCTTCTAGCCTTGTTAAATACCCTGCTTTTCCTGTTTGTTCATCCATAATTAAAGATAAAATTGGAATATCTACGTCTTCTCTCATTTTTGGGAAGATATTTTGAGACATAATTTCTGGCATGCAGGTAAAAGGTGAAACATGAATAAGCCCGTCTGTGCCGCGTTCTTCGGCATACATTACATCAGAAATACATTCCAGGGCATCTCCTCCGATATCGCGCATTAGATATGGTTTTGCCATTCTAAAAGCACGCTCTAAGTGAGTTTCGCCTTTTTTGCACATTTTTGGAATAATGGCGTCTTTTAAAAAGCCTGAAACAGTAAGGCTGCGCCTTGTCTGTACCCCCATTTTTCCAAGTTCTCTTTCAATGTTTTGGTTTGAAAATCTATCCAAAACAAGGAAAATTTCACCTGTTAAATCAACATGTAAAACCTCTTTATCAGGGTTTATCTTTACGTTTGAAATTTCTTTTAATCCTGTTTTAAGT
This sequence comes from Candidatus Gastranaerophilales bacterium, assembly GCA_910587815.1. Lineage (GTDB taxonomy): Bacteria > Cyanobacteriota > Vampirovibrionia > Gastranaerophilales > Gastranaerophilaceae > MGBC122484. The sequence continues at coordinate 187,507 of CAJUNK010000001.1, forward strand.
GCTTTTTTTAATTCTCTTGTGGTGTTTGCATCAGATATCATCTTTAATGCCCTATTAAAAGCTTTTTCAGAATCGCCAATGTTTATTTCGCGCGCCCTGTGATAAGACAGGAATTTTTCAAGTTCATCAATTGCAAAAACTTTTCTAACTGCAATATTTATAGCCCTTATAATTGGAATTGGGTTATTTGTACCTGTAAGTTCTGTTAAAAATCTGTACATGCCTTTAAAGCCATCATACAGGTTTAATTCAATATAATTTGCATCATAGCCAAGGTCTTTCAATACGTTTTTAATGCTTTTTCCATATTCGCCAAGTCTGCAAATACCTGGAGATGTTATCATTGCAACATAATCTGTGCCGCCTTCGATTGCTTCTATAAAATTACCAAGAATTAATTTATAAGGAAGACAGATTGCTTCAGGTGAGTTTTTGGTGCCTAAAGATAGTGTTTTTTTGCTTGTGTATGGCGGGATAAAAGGCTCTATGCCCATTTTTTTTAAGGCAGCAGCCCAAGCAATAGAAATAGTTCCCATGTGAGGAAATGCAACTTTTATTTTCTTTTTATCAGACTTTTTTTCCATAATAAAATTCCATATTATTCAAGATTTTAAGTATATTGTCCCATAAAAATGAAGAAAAATCATGCTTTTATAAAGACAGCGTTTTGAATACAAGTATTTTGCGCACTAAAAACCGGCATCTTGATTAAAAAATGCCGGTTTAAAATTTTATGGGCAAAATGCCCTTGAACTATTTAATTTCTACAGTAGCGCCAGCTTCTTCAAGTTGTTTTTTGATAGCTTCAGCATCTTCTTTTTTGATGTTTTCTTTAATTGGTTTTGGAGCGCCATCAACTAAATCTTTAGCTTCTTTTAGGCCAAGACCAGTGATTTCTCTAACAATTTTAAGTACTGGAATTTTGTTAGCGCCAGCAGAAGCAAGCACTACAGTTACTTCAGAAGAACCAGCATCAGCAGCTGCATCAGCAGCGCCAGCAGCAGGAGCAGCAGCAACTGCAACAGGAGCAGCAGCAGATACACCAAATTTTTCTTCCATAGCTTTAACTAGTTCGCTAGCTTCGATTAATGTTAATTTTTCAATTGATTCTAAAATAGATTCTACATTATTCATTTTTTAAGTCTCCTTTATTTCTTTATTTTATTTCTTACTTTTGAATTTGTTGGCTTTTGTGAGTGTTTTGCCTTTATTTTGTTTTGTTTATACTGTCACTCGCAAGCCCTTGGGAACTTTTATGCTTTCTTTTGTTTTGCAACTGCATCAACTGCACGCACTAGAGCGGACATAACGCCATTGATACCGAATACGATACCTGATGCAGGCGAATTGATACTGCCGAGAATTTTTGCGTAAAGTTCTTCTTTTGAAGGAAGAAGGGCAAGTTTTTTAGCTTCATCAGCGTTTAAAACTTTTCCATCTAAAACGGCACCCTTGATTTCACCTTTTTTGTTTTCTTTGATAAAGCTTGCAACGACTTTTGCTGCGCTTACTTCATCGCCAAAACCAAAAGCAATGGCAGAAGGACCGTTTAAAAGTTCTTCAATTGATTCAAAGGAAGTACCTTTAGAGGCAAGTTTACAAAGAGTGTTTTTGGTTACCGTATAATCAGCATCGCTTTTTTGAAGTTTGCGTCTTAAATTAGTAATTTCTTCAACACTATATCCTCGATAGTCAGTAACAACTGCAACCTTGGCGTTTTCAAATTGTTTTTTAAAGTGTTCAACTTTTTCGTTTTTAAAAGCCTTTGTTGACATAATTGTAACTTTCTCCTTTCAATAACGGAATTTATTAAGTTTATAAAACTAAAAAAGTTTTGTTTAACATTTAGCTTTATAAAGCTATACGCGCACAAAAACATTACCTTAATAACAATATTAAATTTTCTTGTTACCTGGGCTGGCTTTTGTTTTTAAGGCCTTGTGAAACTCATTTGGCCGCCAAGCTGTCTTCGGCGTATGAACTTATTAGATTATAAAAATGAAAGCTTGTCAAATAAAATGTTATGTTTCTTTACAATTTACTTTTTTTTATTGAAAAACATGTAAATAATGTTTATTATATTAGCCTGACATTTTTACGTGTAACATTTAGAGATGGAAAATCTTAAAGAAAAAATTGAAAAAAACGCGAAACTTAGACAATACCTTGATTTGATTAATAAAATTGTAAAGGTTGAATACAAGACTATCGCGGCGCAGCATTTAGTGGAGTTTGATGAGCTTGTAAATATAGGAATTCAAACAGTCGATATTCTGTGCAATCAACATCGTGATGATGAAGATGGCGAAGAATATAACGAATCCTATCTTGCAACCGCCATAAAATGGGCTATTAGAAATGAATTAAGGCGCAGATACAGATGGCACGGTGTAAAATCCCAAAGGCCGGTTGATGCCGATAAAAATGAGCTGCGCGAAGCTATATACAAAACCATACTTTCAACTGATGAAATGTTTGAATCTGATAAACCTTTTGAAGTAAAGGATGTTAGAAGAAACCCTGAAGAATCTTGTGAATTTAATCAAATTTCATCAGCAATCAAAAAGGCAATTGCTGAATTGCCACGCAGAGAACGTGAACTTATTGAAGCAAAATTTTTCCAAGAAAAAAAATTAATGGAATTATCTGAAGAATTTTCTATTTCAGCATCAAGAATTTCAAGAATCATAAAATCCGGACTGGATAAAGTTAAAGACAAGCTTGTAAAAAGTGAAGTTGTATAATTTTCAATTAAAGTTTTTCTTGTATTGAGTGTTTTTTTGTGGAATAATGCAGGGCAGACACTTAAACTTGGAGATAATTAAAGGTGATTAAAGTCGGAGTTATTGGTGCCCTTGGCAAAATGGGCAGCGAAGTTGTTAAAGCCGTTATAAACAATAACGAAACCAAAGGCGAGATGATTTTGGTTTGCGCTGTGGATAAATTTAAAACAGGTGAAAATGTTTGGGGAAATGTTGCAATTGAAAGTGATATTGAAAAAGCCCTTGAAGTAAATAAACCTGATGTTGTAGTGGATTTTACCCAGCCTGCTCTTGTTTTTGAAAACACAAAAAAATACATAAATTCAAAAGTAAAATCCGTGATTGGTACGACAGGCCTTTCTGCTGAACAAATTAAGGAATTAGAGAAGCTTTCAAAAGAAAATAATACAGGATGTTTTATTGCGCCAAATTTTACTACAGGCGCAGTTTTGATGATGATGTTTTCAAAAATGGCATCAAAATATTTTGATAACGCTGAAATCCTTGAATTTCACCATAATCAAAAGAAAGATGCCCCATCAGGCACAGCTGTAAAAACAGCGCAAATGATGGCAGAAATTAACCCCGATTTTACAAAAGGAAATGTACCTGAGACAGAATTAATTCAAGGTTCCAGAGGGGGGAATTTCAATGAAAATGGCAAAGGAAATATCCGCATCCACTCTATTAGGATGCCAGGGTTTGTGGCTAGCCAGGAAGTGATTTTTGGGGCACCTGGACAAACGCTTAAAATCAGGCATGATTCAATAAACCGCGAATGCTATATGGGCGGTGTGGAACTTGCCATAAAACATGTTTTTAATAATAATGAATTTATATATGGATTGGAGAATATACTATGAAACCAAATATAGCAGTGCTTGGCGCCACAGGTGTTGTGGGACGTGAAATTTTAAGTATCTTAGAAGAAAAGAAATTTGAATTTAACTCAATTAAAATGTTGGCTTCATCCCGCTCTGCCGGTTCAAAACTGGATTTTATGGGAAAAGAATACACTGTGATTGAAGCAACACCGGATGCATTTGATGGTGTGGATATAGTTTTGGCATCAGCAGGCGGTTCTACCAGTCTTGCGCTTGCAAAAGAGGCTGCAAAAAGAGGCTGTGTTTATATTGATAATTCAAGCGCTTTTCGTATGGAACCTGATGTGCCGCTTGTAATTGCTGGTGTGAACGATGATGATTTAAAGATGCATAAAGGAATTGTGGCAAATCCAAATTGTTCCACTTCCCAATTAATGCTTGTTTTAAAACCTTTGCATGATGTTGCAAACATCAAAAGGCTTATAGTTTCTACATATCAGGCTGTTTCTGGTGCTGGTTTAGCTGCTATGAATGAACTTACAGATAATTCAAAGGTGAATTTAGTTGGTATGCCTTATGAAAGCAAGGTTTTTAAATATGAAATAGGCTTCAACCTTATTCCGCAGATTGATTCATTTACAGAAAACGGCTACACTAAAGAAGAAATGAAGGTGACAAACGAAACAAGAAAAATCCTTCATCTTTCAAATAATGTACCTATTTCATGCACAGCTGTACGTGTTCCTGTGTATAGGGGCCATAGTGAAGCTGTAACTATTGAATTTGAAAAGCCAATGGATGCAGCTAAAGCGCGTGAAATTTTATCTTCTGCTTGGGGGGTTGAAGTGGTGGATGATATTGATAACTACGTTTACCCTACACCAAAGGATTGTGCTGGAAAAGACCCAGTATATGTTGGCAGAATAAGAAAATCAATTGCTTTTGATAATGCTATTGATCTATTCTGTGTGGCAGATAATTTAAGAATAGGCGCAGCGCTAAATACTGTAAGAATAGCTGAATCAGTTGTTAGGATGGGCCTTTACGGCGCAGCCGTAAATAAGTAATGGTGCAACCGTAAACAAATAGCAGGTGCCAGTAGCGCTGCAAACAAATAATGGTGCAGTTGCAAAAATAATAAAACATCTGAAAAATTACATGCCTATAGACGCCATAAATAATTAAAAAGAATTGCAAAAAGAAGGAGAAAATGTATGACATTAAGATACGATGCAGGTGAAGTTATAACCGCTATGGTGACACCGTTTGATGAAAAACGGGATATTGACTTTCAGGCGGTGGAAAAGCTTGCAAAACATCTTATAGATACAGGTTCTGATACAATTCTTGTAACCGGCACTACTGGTGAAAGCCCAACACTTACCCATGAAGAAGAATATGAGCTTTTAGGCGTTGTAAAAAAAGCTGTTTCAGGCAGGGCAAAAATTATTATGGGTGCAGGTTCTAACTGTACAAAAACTGCTGTTGAATCATCTAAAAAGGCCAAAGAAATTGGCGCAGATGCTGTGCTTTCTGTTGTACCGTATTACAATAAACCAAACCAGCAAGGAATGATGGAACATTTTGGCGAAATTGCAAAAAATGTTGATATTCCAATAATTTTATATAATATTCCAGGTCGTACAGGCGTTAATATGCAGCCATCAACAGTTGCAGCCCTTGCAAAAAAATATCCAAATATTGTCGCCCTAAAACAAAGTTTCCCTGATATGGATGTGATAACAGAATTGAAAGCGGCTTGCCCAGAGGATTTTGCAATATATTGCGGGGATGACAGCCTCACACTTCCAATGCTTTCTTTAGGAGCACATGGGGTAATTTCCGTGGCATCACATGTTGTGGGTAATGAAATTAAATCTATGATTAAAAGCTTTAAAGCTGGTGATATCAAGATGGCATTTGATATGCACCAAAAACTATATCCATTGTTTAAAAAATTATTTATGGCACCAAACCCTGTGCCCGTAAAAGCTGTACTATCAAAACTTGATATGTTTAAAGATTATGTGCGCCGTCCGCTGGTAGAATTGAATGAAGATGACCGCAAGGAGCTTTTCAAGGTATTGGATGAAGTATTTGCAGTTTTAGGGAAAAAGTTTTAGTTAAATTTTTCAACACTTGCAGATATGCAAAAAGATAAAAAAGATATAGAAACATCAATAAATGAAATTAAAGCCCGTCTTAGAATGAAAGGGTACAATTTAACGAATTTTCTTGAAGCATACAATAAAACCACCGATAAACCCATAAGTCTTGCAAACTTTTCAAAGCGCTTGAATGCTGGGAATTTGAAATATTGGGAAGTAAAACAAATCGCAGAATTTTTAGGGTATAAGGTTGAGTGGAGAGAATAGAATCTTAAAAATTTATATAATCTCACTATAGAAATAATTTTTGAGGTTTACTTTTTCGAAATTTTCTTCAAGCTGCTGTTTTGAATGATAACCATATATTTCATCAGATAATATTATTCCTTTTTCAATATCAAAATATATTGAATGCCCAATGTGTTCATCTTTGCTAAAAAGGGCCTCCTGCCTTTCAATATTATTTTTGTTTAAAACCTCTGAAATATTTTCATAAAGCTTATCAGATGCGCCCCTTATTCCACCGTATAAAAACGCTGCGCAGTTTTGATTATCCTTTTTTAAATCAGCTATTGAATTTTGAAGGGCTTTTTGCATTTGTTTAATATCATTTTCTTTTTGATAATTTAATGGGCTAAGGTGATATAAATAGGCCTTATCATCATTGTGCAGCAAAATGGCAATGCAATCATATATACCATCTGTGAAGCCTTTATTTGAACAAATTGCTTCATCTATTGTGTAATTTGGGCTGTAAAATGCCATAATTCTTTCTTTAGGTTTTAATTTTTTTATATTTGAACGCTGAATGGCTAAATAGCCTTCATCATCGCCATTTACAGGAAAAACAACGTTTAAATTTTTGCTTGATGAAGAATTTTTCAAGGTGCTAAAGCTATAATAATTTCTTTGCATAGCAGAAAATTTTTTATAATTTTCATCAGAAAAATTTGAATAGTTGGGGAATTTTTTATGGCTGCTTTCAAAATTAATATTTCTAAAATTATGATATGGTTGTATTTTGTTTATTAACATAGCAATGTTTAGAAAACCTGAAAATAAAAAACTTTGTCTTTAAACTGGTTAAAGTATGATAAATGACTTTATAAAATGATAATTTATTGAAATTGTTAATAAATAATGATACAATGTAAATACGTTGTATCATTATTTGTATACAAAAGAAAGGAAATTTTATGGCACAGACAAGTATAAATATCAGAATTGATGATAAATTAAAAAAACAATTTGAGGCCATCTGTTCTCAGATAGGATTTAATATGAGTACAGCTGTGAATGTTTTTGCAAGGGCTGTGGTTAGGAAAAAAGGCATTCCTTTTGAATTAACGATTGATGAATATGATGAAGAAACCATAAAAGCTATTGAAGATGCTGAAAAAGGTGTCGGGCTTTCAAAAATTTATTCTGATTTGGATGAGATGTTTAAGGATTTAGATGCAGATGCTTGATGTAAGATATTCTTCAAAGTTTAATAAAGATTATAAACTTATCAAAAAACGCGGCTGCAACTTGGATAAATTAAAGAAGGTAGTTGCCTTATTGCGTGATGGTATAAAGCTTCCTCCAAAATACAAAGACCACGCACTTTCAGGTAATTATGCAAATTTTAGAGAATGCCATATAGAACCTGATTGGCTTTTAATTTATAAGATTGATAATAGTGTATTGATTTTAACGGTTTTTAGAACTGGCACACACAGTGATTTATTTTAATTTCCTAAACCAAAAACACCCGCAGGCGTAGGTTTGCGTGTTTGTTAATTCTTTTGTGGCATTGTAAATTATTCCTGTTTCAAGTGTATTATCAGGAATTAGTGCATATTCAACCAGTTCAAAATCTTTAAACTGTTCTAAAACCATGCTATGCGAATAAATTCTGTGTGCATTAAACTGCACCCTTGGTTTGCCCACGGGCACTGCAATCAGCAGGTTTCCGCCAGGTGCTGTCACGCGCGCAAGTTCATTCATTGCCCTTATATCGCCCATTGGGTCTACTTTATCGCCGTATCTGCCAAGGCCAATATGCTCCAGCGTGTGCATACAGCTGATGCTTTCAATTGAATTGTCGCCAAAATGCAGGTTTGTTAAATCTGCCTGTTTGCATTCAATGTTATTTAAACCATAAATTTTTGCCGGGCGAAAATCGTAAAATTCAATCGGGATAAAGGCTGATGTCACCACGTTAAAGGTAATTTTTGATGAAATATCAATATGTTTTTTAGGATTGATTTGGGCTAAAACCCTTGCAGCCCAGGCTTGATGATATTCATAATGCGTGTCAAAGCCTGTGTTTTTAGTGTTATCGTCCAAACATTTGAAAAAATTCCTTCTATAGATAGGAAAGCGCCCGTTTTTATCCAATTTTTTATAAGCGTGCAGTGTTTTATAGAACCATAATTCTTTTTTAACCCTGAAAAACGGCGCAAAAATGGCCTTTAGAAATTTTTTAATAAACTTTAGCGGCCAGTTTAGCGCTTTATTAAAAAATACTACAAATTTCATCTAAAGCATCTCCCTTAATTTTTTAATTTGGTCACGAAGCTCTGCTGCGCGTTCAAAATCAAGGATTTTTGCCGCTTTGTGCATATCTTTTTCAAGCTTGGTTAAAAGTTTTGGCAAATCCTTTTTATCGATATTAAGTTCGCACATCTGATCTGCCACAATGTCTTCAATGCTTCTATAGCTTTGAACAAGGGATAATAAATTATTTTCAATAGATTTTTTGATGGTTTTTGGGGTGATGTTGTGTTTTTTGTTAAATGCCACCTGTAATTCACGGCGGCGGCGGGTTTCTTCTATTGCAACCTTCATGGAGTCCGTCATTTTGTCAGCATACATAATCACCCTTCCGTCAGCATTCCTGGCAGAACGGCCAATGGTCTGGATTAAAGATGTTTCGCATCTTAAAAATCCTTCTTTGTCTGCATCCATAATTGCAACAAGTGAAACTTCAGGTATATCAAGGCCTTCACGCAATAAATTCACGCCAATCAACACATCAAATTCGCCAAGCCTTAAATCCCTCAAAATTTCCACCCTCTCTAAGGATTGCACCTCGCTGTGCAGATATCTTACACGGATATTTTTCTGTGTTAAATATTCTGTCAGTTCCTCTGCCATTTTTTTTGTTAATGTGGTAATTAAAATACGTTCCTTTTTTTGTGTTGTGGCTTTTATCTCCTCAATCAGGTTGTTTATCTGCCCTTCTGTGGGGCGAACATCAATAAGAGGGTCTAAAAGGCCTGTGGGACGGATGATTTGTTCTACAATTTGGGACGATTGTTCTTTTTCAAAGTCAGCAGGTGTTGCCGAAATAAACACTTTTTGATGGATTCTTTCCCAAAATTCATCAAAAGTTAGAGGCCTGTTGTCCTTTGCGCAAGGCAATCTAAACCCATAATCCACCAAAACTTCCTTGCGGGATTTATCACCAAAATACATTCCCCTTAGTTGCGGCAATGTGACGTGGGATTCATCTACAACCACTAAAAAATCATCCTGAAAATAATCTAAAAGCGTGGCAGGGGGTGTGCCTGGCAGGCGTTTTTCCAAAATTCTTGAATAATTTTCAATACCTGAACAATAGCCCATCTCTTTTATCATTTCAATGTCGTAATTTACCCGCTGTTCCAGCCTTTGGGCCTCCACAAGTTTATTTTCAGCGTAAAGCTCATTTAGCCTTGCGCGCAGCTCGCGGCGGATTTGTTCCAGCGTGCCTTCCATATCTTCATCATCTGCAAGGTAATGAACAGCAGGATATACCACAGTTTCAGGCACATTTTCCAAAATCTCACCTGTGACAGGGTCTATACGGGAAATTTTTTCAATTTCATCGCCAAAAAAGTAAATTCTTGTAATTACCTTTTCATAACTTGGCATAATTTCTATAATATCGCCTCTAGCGCGGAATGTAGCCCTTTTTAATTCCACATCATTTCTTTCGTAGCGAACCAAGACTAAATGCTCTAAAAGTGCTTGCCTGTCTATTTCTTCGCCCACAGATAAATTTATAGCACCCTTAAAATAATTTTCAGGCAGCCCTAAACCATATATACAGCTCACTGAAGCCACCACGATGACATCCTTTCTTTCATACAGGCTTCTTGTGGTGTTATGGCGCAAACGGTCGATTTCATCATTAATTGATGCGGTTTTTTCAATGTACGTATCTGTGCGCGGAATGTATGCTTCGGGTTGATAATAATCGTAATAGCTTATAAAATATTCAACGGCATTGTCAGGGAAAAGTTCCCGAAATTCGTTATATAATTGTGCTGCAAGGGTTTTATTGTGTGCAATAATAAGAGTTGGCTTTTGCACGCGCTCTATCACATTTGCAATTGTAAAAGTTTTGCCTGAACCTGTTACCCCAAGCAGAGTTTGAGAATCCATTCCATCGTTAATGCCCTGAGTCAGTGCATCTATGGCTTTTGGCTGGTCGCCCTGGGGTTTGTGGTCAGATACGATTTTAAACTTTTTTTCAATCATATCAACATTTTAGCATGTAAAAGCTTGTGGATAAAATTTACTTTGAGTTTCGTATTTAATCTTTTGATTTTTATTGTTAAAATGCAAAAATAGGGTAACCTTGTCTATTTCGCCCTCCTCTTTGCACAAGCTTGTTATGTAGAAAATACAATGAAAGGAGGGATGTAAGATGAATTTCTGTATAACAGAAAAAGCGCTAAGGCTTATCTTTTGGATAATCATAGCGCTTGTATTTCTTATGAAATAGGGAAGTTATGAAAGCCTCAAAGGGAATCTCGAGACCTTTGGGGCTTTTCCCTATATACTTATTATAAACCATCATATTTCAAATTTCAATAAAAAAAGGGCGCAAAGGTTACGAAACACGCCCAAAATAAGTTGTTTATCAAAAATTGCGTAAGCCAGGGTGGAATTTTGACAGGTGATGAACCTGGCAAAATAGAACTATTGATAAGTGACGTAGGATAATCGAGTCTGTGAGCCGATTTAGGCGAATAAGGACGAGATACCCACAGGAGCCTAAAAGCGGATAGGGCGTAGGCCATACCATGAAGATGTAGGATGTGAACCCATCTAGGCTATACACTCACAGGAGCCTTGGCTTGCTGCTTTTTACTCCCACCACTCTATAATTATCTTTCCATTACCGCCTTTGCCACCATGGTTTGGATTGTTTGTAATATTTCCCGCAGAAGATGAATTTACCTGGCCAATATCACGAAGTGCTGCACCGCCTCCACCTGAAGCATATCCTGTTGTATCTTTTCCATTTGCATTATCTCCTGTGTCTAAAACACCTCCCATTCCCCCTGTTCCTGATACTGTTTTTTCTATTTTGCTTTCATTGTCTCCTTCTTTTGTATAAACAATGTATTTAAATCCTATAAAGTTTGCACCGCCTCCGCCTGTTAAATTAATAGCACTACTTCCTGCACTTCCTTTTGTGCACTTTTTATTATTCAAATAACTTGTTCCGCCAAAATGACAAACATTTGAAACAATACCTCCTGTACCATTTAATAAGTTATTATCATGTGCAGAATCAATAGAAACACTTCCACCTCCACCACCTCCACCTGCTTTTAGGTCTCCAAATACTGTCATACCGCCATTTTTAGCATTTGTTAAAGTGTTATTTGAAATATATGCTCCACTTCCTCCTTTTCCTATTCTGTATTTTATTACCTGATTACTCTTTACAGCGATACTGTATGTGAAAATATTTCCGCTTGCACCGCCCCCTGCTGCACCCAACCCTGCATTTTTATATGCATTTGTTGCAGTGTCCCAATATTTGTTCCAAGAGATTCTGGCATAACCCCCAGAGCCTTCACCGCCATTTGCCATTGTCCAACCTCCGCCCCCGCCGCAGCCATAGCCTGACCCGTTTTTACCATTAGGAGAAGATTGTGTGCCGCCCTTGCCTCTTTCGCATTTTATTTCACCGTTAAAAAGTGTGACATCTCCGCCATTTCCACCTTCTGTTTTTGGAGCAAAAATTTTATCGCCCCATTTGCTTTTATTTTCTTCATCTGTGTCAGAATTCCCACCTGCGGTTCTACCAAGAGTGTTTGTAAAACCAGGCAAGTTAACAGATAGCATTGATGTAAAAATGCCATCTGTTATGCGTCCTGATAGGCCACAATTAAAATTAGCAGGCATTACTGTTCCATCTGCACATCCGTAATGTGCACCGTGGGAACCATTATTATTTGTTCTTAGCACTCTAGTACTGCCGCGCGCCAAAAAACTTTCCTGGCCATAGTGATCCGCTCCTGTGCTATCAGGCGGGATTATTTTTTTGCTTACGGTATCTAGATATCCTGCAACACCCCCAAGACCGCCTTTTCCAATATGTACATTAAGGGTTTCACCAGGTGTTGTTTTAACAGGCTGAATGGGCACAATGGCGCCACCCCCGCCGCCGCTTCCGCCTGGGCCGTAATCAATATATGTCAGGCGGATTGCACCAGATTTACCAGGGTATCCTCCACTATATGTGCTTTCATTTAGATAATTTGTACTGTTTCCTCCATTGCAATAATTGCTGCCAAATATTGTTGCAATGCTGCCGCCTGTAATGCCGTTGGCATTTGCTCCGCCACTGCCCCCTTTGCCCGCAAGCGAGCTTGATGTACCGCCATTGCCGCCTCCTGCTCCGCCACCCCCGCCACCTCCGCCGGATTTAGCACAGTGTGTTTGAGTTCCGATATTATCAGTGCTTGCGCCTCCCCCTCCGCCCGGGGCGTTTAAATAAATTCCTGAACCTATCACTAATTGTGATGCAGCACCTCCACCTCCACCCTTTCCTGTGTAGCAAGGGCTTCCATGTAGCGATACCCCATCACCCCCATTTGGCGAACCGCCATCACCACCCTTTGTCCAAGCAGATATGCTCCAATTGGTGTCACAAGCGGATGTACAAGTTCCAGCGATTCCTATGCCTCCCGCTCCACCTTTTGTTGACGATGTTATCAGAGCACCATTTGCCCCTCCTCTTGTAGCATAAGATACTGCACCGCCTCCATAGGGAATGCTTGCTGAACTACTACTTCCTTGATTGTAATGTTCTGTGCCTGCTCCGCCTCCTCCGCCTATGTAATAGGTCAGTTCTGCTGCGTTTCCAAAATTTGTCAGCTGATTTAATACATATCCGCCTGTACCGCCGCCATAGCCATGGCTATTTACTAATTTCATCCATGAACCTCCGGAGCATCCCCCGCCGCCTCCACCGCCACATGCGGATGCTAAAATCTGTTTATTTCTAATTGCTTCAGGAATTGTCCAAGTACCTGTACCATCAGTATCTACAGTTACAATATTATTTGCATCAGCTGTTATATTTCCATTACCGTATGTTACAAAAGTTTGTGTTTTATTAATTTGCCCTCCGGCTCCACCCCCTGCGCCACCTGAAACAAGGGTGGTTTCTATATTTCCAACCATAGCCGGTACAGAAAATATATGGTCGCCTATTGTGGTATATTCTGTGTATCCTGCTGTAGGGGCACTTCCACCTCCACCTCCTGCACCAATTACTGTTACATTCATATATCCGTTATAACCACCAGGTATTTCAAATTCTCCTTCACAATATTGGCTGCCATCAGAATCTGTTTTAATATCTGAACAATCATTAGAATTATATTCAAGCTCTATAGTTTTTTTAATTGTGCCAGCTGGTGTCATATTTCCTGTAATATTTACATTTTCCCCAAATTTTCTTGTCATCACAGGAGCAAGTGCTGCCATTAAAAGTGATGCCACTAAAAGTGCCATTAATAATTCTACTAGTGAAAACCCAGCTTTTTTGTTACCCACCATGTCATGCTGAACTTGTTTCAGCATCCCCCCGGATTTTGTATGAGACCCTGAAACGAGTTCAGGGTGACAGGGGTGGTTCAGGGTGACAGATTTAAAAAAGGCAGGATGCCCCGATGAAGGCTTTTTTAGCCTTTGAACAACTTTTTTCATAATAAACAATTTCCCTAAATTTCTATTTAATACAACAACTTTTCGTAAAAAATTATATTCAATGGATTATATTTTATATTTATTAAATATAATTGTCAATAAAAATTATGCTGTTGGGTTATATGAAAAATTTACTATGACAACTAAAATGTAATAATAACAATAGAATTGGTATATAAATGGCAAAGCCTGTAAATATAAAAAAATCTTTGGGTGCAAAAATCCAGCAAATAAGAAAATCTTTAAAAATGACTCAAGACCAGCTTGCAGAGCAGGTTGGGATGGAACCGCAAAATATTTCTATGATTGAGACGGGAAGAAATTATCCTACACCTGAAAATCTTGCAAAAATAGCACAAAGCCTTGGGGTGGAAGTGTTTGAACTATTTGTATTTGGGGAAGAAAAATCGACAGATGTTATGAGAAAATTTGTAATATCTGAATTAAACCGCGACAGTGAATTAACAAAAATTCTGTTCAATTTTTGCAAAGCCATGAGCTAGATTTGACGCAGGTTTTAATAAAATTTCAATTTTGATGTTATAGGCTGGTTGTATTCAACCTTATTTATTGAACGGGCATCAATGATAGGTGCAGGCGGCATTATGGACCATTTGAAAAGTGCTGTTTGCATACGGCGGAAAAATTTATCCAGCCACAAAATTTTTGTTTCTTTTGTTAAGTTATTTTTAGCTTCGTAAAGAAATGTTTCAGAAAGCATTTCTTCCTTGCACTGATGCAGGTTTTCAAGACGCCAAATGACTTCATCCAGGAATTCATAAGGCATAAGGGCTTCTTCTGCAAGAAGTGGTTTACCCGTTTTTGGATTTATGGCTAGCTCTGCACCTGGTGGTTTCACCAAAACTGCTTGTGGGATTGCATTTCGCTGTAATCTGTTTTTATTTAACCAGCGGGCAAGGGCAAAAAGCTTTGTTTTTGTGACATCTGCTATAGGGGCAAAACCGCCTGACATATCGCCGTTTATAGTGGCATAGCCCATATAAAGTTCTGATTTATCTGATGTTGCAATGGGCATGGTGTTTGGAAACTCGTTTGAGATGCCCCATAAAATCATAGCGCGACTTCTTGCTTGAATATTATCATTCGTTAAAGATGCACTAAACCTGTCCTGCCAGCTAGTTTCAATCTTTTTAAATACTTCATCAAACGTACCCCGTGCGGCTTTAAACATATTTGAAATCGGGATTTGCGTGAAATTAACGCCTAAATTGTCGCACAATTCTTTTGCGTCAGATTTGCTTTCATCACTAGTGATAGAAGATGGCATAGAAACTGCAAAAACGTTTTCTGCGCCAAGGGCATCAGACAGCAAAACACAGCTGACAGAAGAATCTAAGCCCCCTGAAACACCCAAAACTGCCCTTTTAAAGCCATTTTTGTGGAAGTAATCCCTGATAGAGCTAGTAATGGTAAGGTATGTGCGTTCTAAATCAGGTTCATAATCAAGACTGAAGGCTTTTTGGGCATTTAAAGTTTTTTCCAAACCATTTGGAAGGGGGTAAATACAGTTAATATCCTCTTGTTGCTGGTTTTTTGGGACAGGTTGCACTATAAAAAACTGCTCTATGAAAGATTCTGCACGCGCTACAATCTCGCCTTTAGCGTTGTAGAGCCTGCTTGCGCCCTGAAATGAAATGTTATCCACAGCACCTACTTGGTTTACATAGCAGATAGGAGTTTCATATTTTTTGCTGACAAAAGAGAGCATATTATGCAAAAGCTGTTCTTTTTTTGCGCGCGTAGGTGAAGAGCTGCAATTAATGATTATATCAGGCTTTTGCTCTTTTATGATTTTATCGACAGGGTCGAAACTGTAGACAGGGTGGTCAAAGAAGTCCTTATCAGCCCAATTTTCTTCGCAAATAACTACTCCTGCGCGGATTTTACCGATTTCTACAATTCTTTCTTTTGAATCAAATTCAGCAGATTGAAAATAACGAGCGTCGTTAAACTCACTGTAGACGGGCAAAAGCGTCTTTCTAATTATGGTTTCAATTTTTTTATTTGACAAAACTGCAACAGAATTAAAATATCTTTTTCCAATGTAAAATCTGTTAAATTCGCAAAAGCCAATCAGTACTTTGGTTTTGCCTGTAAATTTCGCCAATTTTTCAAGGTATTCAATATTTTTTTCAACTAATTTTGGGTATCTATCTATAATATCAAAAACTGGATAACCAAATAAAAACAGCTCAGGAAAGGCTATTGCGCCCACTTTTAATTCATTTGCCCATTCAATATATTTTTTTGCCTTGTTAAAATTGTATTCTATATCTCCCACAATGGGGTCAACCTGTGCAAGGACAATGGTTTCTGGTGTTAAAAGCGGTTTTATTTTATTTATGATTTCTTTTTTTTCATCAGCAGAAAGTTCAGATGGAGCTGGAGTTTCGCCGAAATTGTTTCCGCAAAATTCGTGCTCAGAAAGTTCCTGTTTTATAATTTTTGTAATATCAATCATTGGCTATATACCTTGATTTAACTGCATTTAGGTGCATTATAACACAAAGGTGAATTTTTATCTTATAAACATTTTCAAATCCAGTAACACAGCGCAATAGCGCGAGTCTGCGTAAAATGGCGCAAACCCGGGCGCGGCTTGGCATAGGTGGCGCCTTTGAAAACGAAAGCAAGCAGCGCACCGAAAAGGCAAGAGTCCCCGGGCAATACCCAGGACCGCAGGCACCTGTCATGTGCCAAACTCCGTCTCCAAGGTAAGGTGCCCAGTATACACCACTGCTATGAGGTGTGCTTGCCCAAATAATGTTCGGGTAGCAGTTGTCAGTATGCATTGAGCTTTTGCCAAAGCCTTATTTTGCACTGTGTTAGGTATTTTTTGAGCAATGCTTTGGTTTGATATCATAAACTATATCAAAACGGTATTCAAGTGGTAAAATTCGCCTTGAAAATGTACCATAGCAATGGCTTGCCTTGACGATTTGAACTGCATTTTAAAGCCAAATTGACTTTTTTCTGTTAAAATTGCGTAAATTTTAACACTCTTTTTTTTGCAGATATTCTTAATATTACTATAAAAACTTAGGCTTTTGCGTAATTTAAAATTATTTGATAAAACTTATTTTGCTAAATTTATCTTCCTTGATAAAATAGGTTTGGAGGGATTTATGAGTATTTTCGAGGTTTTATTTATTGCAATAGGACTTTCTATGGATGCTTTTGCTGTATCAATTTGTCTTGGTCTTTCTTCAGGTGACAGTAGTGATTTTAAAAAGATGTTTTTGCCTGGAATTTATTTTGGACTTTTTCAGGCGCTAATGCCTGTTTTTGGATACTTTTTAGGTAAAAGATTTTTAACATTTATATCAAATTATGACCATTGGGCAGCCTTTATTTTGCTTGGTTTAATAGGTGCAAATATGATAAAAGAATCCAGAGAATGTCCAGATGATGCGGCTAAAACGGATTTTAAGCATAAAACCTTACTTGTTCTTGCTGTTGCAACAAGTATTGATGCTTTTGCTGTTGGGCTTACTTTTGGATTTTTAAATGTAAATATCTTATTTTGCGCTATTATGATTGGGCTTGTGACGTTTTTGTTTTCCATACTTGGTTTTTGGGCAGGGAAGGTTTTTAGTTCAAAATATAAATCATCTGCTGAATTATTTGGTGGTGTGATATTAATTTTAATAGGCCTAAAAGTGCTTTTAGAACATATTTTAGGGTAAATATTCAAATCCAGCAACACAGCGCTGCGTTAGCCGGTGCTTAAAAGCACTACGCAAATAATGCCAGCGCACCGAAAAGGCAAGAGTGGGGTCATAGGGTGAATACTGGTACTTATAGAAGCTTCCATTGTTCAATACCATAGTATCATATCTGCTGCCGCTTAAAGTGTTAGACCATATCCAGGCCGGGTTGCAGTTTTCATTATCGGCAGCGCCCTTGCAGTTGTCTGTATTTTGCGCTGTGTTTAATGTTTTAGGTAATATTTTAGCATAATATCATAGACTATATTATAACGATATTCATTAGCAAAAAATTGCTATGAAAATATACCATAATATGGTTTACCTAACGATTTGAACTGCATTTTGCTTACAGTAAAACTAAGCTGTTATTCTGCCAAAATCCTTAAATTTTGGCACTCTTGTGCAGTAATTATTTTAAATATACTATAAATAAATATTAAAAATGAACAATTTAAATTTTAAATCGTTATAGAGAATGTAAGGATTAAAAATGGTAAAAAAATGAACGAAAAAAAATGCAACAAATATGAAGAATTATTTGTATCTTCTGACGAGAAGGAGTTTTTGGAACACATAAAAAATTGCCCTGAATGTGCAAAAGAACATGAGAGGATGCAAAAAGTTTCAAATTTGATAAAAGAGGTTTCTTATATTTATAAAAATAAGCGCACAAAGAAAAAAAAGTCCAAAGTTGCTGTATTATCAATGGCAGCATCATTTTTGATGATTTGTGCAGCTTTTTTTGCAATTCAGATTATGACACCAAGTTCATTTGTGAATGAAACCATAGCAAGTATTTCAAACGGGGTATATAGCCAAGAATACAGTTATGAACAGATGGGGCTTCCTGTGGATGAATATGGACTTATAATGGTGGATTTAGGAAATGAATTTTAGGGAAATTTTTAATAACGACAAACAAAAAGTAAAAAACATAATAAAACTTGTAACAAATGGGAAAAGTGCAGATATTTGTGAAGATTTGGAGCAGGAAGTTTATATAAAGGCTTTTAAAAATAGGAGTAAATATACAGAATGCGGCAAATTTTCAAAGTGGATAGGAATGATTGCTTATAATGTTTCAAGGGATTATTTAAAAAGTGCTAAAAATCGTTATGAAACAGGAATTGAAGATGACAATGTTGTAATTAATATTGCAGATAGAAAGAAAAATCCTGAAGAAAGTATGCTTCAAAAAGAAAGGCAGATAAGAATTTCAGCTGCAATAAATGCGTTAAATAAAAAACACAGAGAGGTAATTATATTATCTGAAATTAATGGTATAAGTTATGAAGATATAGCTTGCAGGCTTAATTGTCCTATAGGTACAGTAAAATCGAGAATATATAATGCTAAAAAAGAGCTCTACAATATATTGAATGATTTAATTGACGATTAATTTGAAAGGGAAAATTTTATGAAAAGACATTTTTTAACTGCTGCTTTAGCTGCAACGGTAATTTTTAGCGGGCTTTGCAGTACAGAAGCTGCTCCATGCAAAGTGGGTGAAAATAGCGGAGCACCTGTGCAATGTGCCGAAAAACAAGCTACACCAGGTGATATGGCAAAAAAACCTGATATGAGGCAAAAACCAACACCGGAACAAATGAAGGCTATGATGGAAAAAAGGGTAGAAGAATTTAATAAAGCCCTTGGTCTGACTGATGCACAAGTTGCTCAAGCTAAAGATATCAGAGCAAAAGGGCATGAAAAAATGAAGCCATTAATACAAAAGAAAAAGGCAAAAATTGATGAAATAAGAGCCGTTATGGATAATGATGATTTAACTGTAAAAGTTCAAGATAAAAAGATTGAAACACTTCGCAATGAATTAAAAGTGATTGATCAAGATATCCGCCAAATGAGACGCGATAATGAGAAAGAATTTGTTGCAATTTTAACACCTGAACAAAAAGTAAAATATGAACAAATTAAACAAGAAGGCAGAAAGCATTACAAAGAACACAGGATGCCTCAAGGACCTGAAAATTTTCATTCAAAACGTCCTATGAACCATCCTATGCATGGAAGTCACCCGATGCACAAAATGGATATGCCAAATAGCAAATAAATTTAGGAAATATTAATATTTTTAGATTGGCCGCAGGTTTTAGCATCTGCGGCTGATTTTTGTTTAAAAAAACCCTTCTTTGAATAAAGCCTATAAGATATGGGCAAAATACAAGGAAGGGCAAAAGCAATCAGAAGAGTTGAGGATTTATATTGTAATTATATAAATCCTTCATTGTTTTTTAATTGGATTAAACTACAATTTTTTAAAAGTGTGAACAATACTTTTATTACTATACTTTTATGCTATAATTTTTAAAAACTTCGGAGGTTTGATTTTATGCGATGTGATGGCAGAGAAAATGAACAAATTAGAAGGGTGAGATTTACAAAAGGGTATACAAAACACGCACCAGGCTCTGTGCTTGCAGAATTTGGGGATACCAAAGTTATAGTTTGTGCCAGTGTAGAAAATGTAAAACCAAAATGGATGCCAAAGGATGAAGCTTCAGGCTGGATAAGTGCCGAGTATTCTCTTTTGCCAAGCTCTACAAATGTGCGCTGCCAAAGAGAGAGAACAAAACTTTCAGGCAGAACACAGGAAATTCAAAGATTGATAGGAAGAAGTATTAGAGCTTGTGTTAATCTTGAAAAACTTGGAGAGAGAACAATAACTATTGATGCAGATGTAATTCAGGCAGATGGCGGTACAAGGGTGGCGTCAATTTGCGGAGCCTATGTTGCATTAAATGAATTAATAGATAAGATGCTAAAATCTGGTGAATTAACGGAAAATCCTATAATTGAACCTATTGCTGCAATTTCTGTAGGAATTAAGAATAATCAGGTTATGGCAGATTTATGCTATCAGGAAGATTCCACAACTGATGTAGATGCTAATATTGTAATGAGTGCAAGCGGTAAAATTATTGAATTTCAGGCAACTGCTGAAGGAAAAGCATTTACGCATGATGAATTAAACAAAATGTATGAAGTAGCGCAAAATGCCATTCAAAAAATAATTAAACTTTATTGATATCGTTTTTATTTTGAATACTATTATTTGATTTTTCACTATCGATATTGATGGTGAAACTAAAGCTCATGCCGCCTTCTTTTGGGTTGTGGGCTTCAATTGTGCCGCCATGGGCATTTACTATAGCTCGGCAAATATAAAGACCAAGGCCTGTGCCAACTTTTCTATAGTCTTTTGAATTTGTTGAATATTTTTTAAATAAACTGTTTACATTGGATGGCTGGATGCCAAGGCCTGTATCCAGCACTGTTATCTTAAAATTATCATTATTTTTTTCAACAATAATTTTGATTATTGAATTATCAAAACTGTATTCTGATGCATTTACGATTAAATTTGATAATACTCTTTTTATTTCAATATCATCATAAAAAGCTGTTGTGTCATCTACATTTTTATAAGAAACTTCAATGGATTGATTTTTTTGGGAAATTATGAATTTTAGGTTTTCAACAGTGTTTTCAATTGTTGTTTTAATATCATTTTTTGTTTTTTGAATTTTTAATTTTCCATTTTCTGTTTTATAGTTTGTAAGCACGTTTTCTGCCATATTTTGCATATATTTATTTGATGCCATAATTTCATTTACAATTTCTCTTTGTCTTGGGTTTAGTTCGCCAAAATAATCTTTTAATAATAAATCTAGCGCCTGAATTTGTGCTCTAATTGGAGTTTTTAGGTCGTGGGTTAACATTGCAATGAAATTTTCTTTTTCAAAAAGCAATTGATTATTTAATTTTCTTACCTTTAAAATGCCATAAATTTGGGCAATTACTGTTTGCGGGTCTATTGGTTTTTCAATGTATGCTAAAGAACCAAGGTTGAAACCTTCTATTTTGTCCTGTTTTTCACCTGATGCGCTAATAAACACAATTGGTGTTTGTGCATTGGTTTCAGATGCTCTTATTTGTTCAGCTAATTGAAAGCCGTCCATCTCTGGCATGATGACATCAAGCAAAATTAAATCATATCTTGCTTCATCAATGTTTTCTAAAGCAGCTATTGGGTTTGTGTAACTTGTAAATTCAAATTTAAATGGTGAAAGAACATCTTGCAGCAGTTTGATGTTTTCTACAATGTCATCTACAATTAAAATTTTTGTGCCAATAAATTCTTCTGTTATTTTTATTTCATCTTTTTTGGAATTTTCATCCAAAAATAATTCTTCATCTAAATCAGATATTTTGTTAATGCAGGCTAGAACCCCGATTTTGCTTGCATTAATAAGAGCTTCTTTTGTAGATTTTTCTAAAAGAGCGTATATTTTTAAGTCTTTATTATTTTTGACAAATGCTTTTGCAAGGGTGCATTCGTTTTCATTCTCAAAATCAACCATGAGAATGCAAAAATTAATATTTGATGTAACCTTTTCTGTATTTAAATCTTCAAAGCAAACTTTTGTATTATGTTTGTTTAAAAATTCTTCAATTTCTTTTATACCCTTTAGGTTTGTGGTTTTTATAAGAATGTTTTTCATACCTTTATTAGGATAATAAAAGCAGACTAACATTAATATTAGACAGGTGTCTAATATTTACTGCCTAACAGGGTACTATCGAATTAGAAATACTTTTTGTAATACTTTTTGCACCTTGTAGCATAAGACCGTAAAAAATACTATCTACTATTGCAACGTAGGATGCTTCAATAATGTTTTCGCTTACGCCAACTGTATCCCATTTATGGGTGCCATCAGAGCTTTCTATTGTAACGCGCACTTGGGCTGCTGTTGCATCTTTTGAATCTAAAATACGAACTTTAAAATCATCCAGTTTAAAGTTTGCAACTTCAGGGTATTTTTCAACAATTGCTTTTCTAAGAGCTTTATCCAGAGCATTTACAGGGCCATCGCCTTCTGAAACTGTGTGGATGATTTCATCTTCAATTTCAATTTTAACAGATGCTTCACTTATTGTTTTTTGGTTATCAGATAATGTTATAGTATCGCCAATAACCCTAAAACCAAGGATGTTAAAGAAATTTGGCTGCCTATTTAAAACTTTCATACATAAAATTTCAAAACTGGCATCTGCTCCTTCAAAGGCAAAACCTTTCCATTCAAGTTTTTTAATTTCATCAATTATTTTTTTAATATCTGAATCAATGACATTTTCTATAAACCTTAAATTATCCAGTTTTTCTTTAATTGATGCACTTCCTGCTTGGTCTGAAATTAAAAATCTGCGTACATTTCCAACTGAATTTGGGTCAATATGCTCGTATGTTTGAGAATTTTTCCTTACTCCGCTTGCATGCACCCCTGCTTTATGCGCAAAGGCGCTTCTTCCAACGTATGGCATAGAAGAATGAAGTGATTTATTTGAAATTTCAGCAATTTGGCGTGCAGTATCAGATAATTTTGAAATATTTTCACCGATTACATCAAAATCTTTTTTTAATTGTAAATTTGGGATGATAGAACATATATTTGTGTTTCCGCATCTTTCGCCGTATCCGTTTATACAGCCTTGCACCTGGCTTGCACCTGCATCCACACTTGCTATCGAATTTGCAATAGCAAGGTCTGAATCGTTATGGGCATGGATACCAATTAAAGCCGATGGAATTAAATCTATCACAGCTTTTGTAATTTTATAAATTTCATTATTCATGCAGCCCCCGTTTGTATCGCAAAGAATTATTCTTTTTGCACCTGCCTGGTGGGCTGTTTTTGCAACAGATAAAGCGCACTTGGGGTTTGCTTTGTATCCGTCAAAAAAATGTTCGCAATCAAAGAAAACTTCCTTACCATTTTTTATAAGATAAGAAATACTTCCTTCTATCATATTTAAATTTTCTTCTAGCGTTGTATTTAGGGCTTCTGTCACCTGAAAATCCCATGATTTACCAAATATTGTAATAATTCTTGCTTTTGATTGTGCTAAAGTTTTTAATACATTATCATCAGCTTCATTTATGTTTGGCTTTCTTGTGCAGCCGAATGCTGCGATTTGGGCATTTTTTAAATCATCATAATCAATTGCATCAAATACTTCATTATCCACAGGATTTGCACCAGGCCAGCCTGCTTCAATATAATGCACGCCAAGATTATCAAGTTTTTTGATTATTTTTAATTTATCTGAAACGGAATAATTTATCCCTTCTGATTGGGCACCGTCTCTTAATGTTGTATCATAGATTTCAATATGTCTCATAGTTAAATTTTTAACATAAAATTAAACATTTGTAAAAAAATTTCAGATTTTCAGGCAATTTTTTCTTCTAAAAATTGTTTATTAAAATATAAGAAGTGTTTTTAAAAAACAATGTGTGGAAGAATTTAATAGGTTAGAAAAGTAAAGATGGGTTTAAAAAATTATTTTGAACGTGTGTTTAAGAATTTAACTGCATTAGAAAATAAAATGCAAACAGGCTTTAGATTTTCGCAAAGTGAAATTAATGAAATTATTTCAACAAGCAGAAAAGAAAATTTGCAATTTTTTGAAAGCTTAGCAAGGATGCCTGAGCTTACTGCATTTGATGTAAGTTATCTAATGTCGTCAACTTATCTTACAATAGAAAAGATTGAAATATTTAAAAAAGCATCTTCACTTTATAAAGAGGATGAATTTAAAGCCCAAGGGCAGACATTTTCTGATTTCGTGTTTAGAATAGGTGCAAATATTGATAATTTAAATATGGAAAATTTAGAAGTATTTAAAGACTTGGTTCAATGCAAAAATGAACTTTATGATTTTACAAAAGCTTTGCAAAATCCTATAAAATACAAACATTCAAAAAGGAAAGAATTAAGTTTTGCCTTTCAAAATGTGTTTGTAGATTAAATTATTTGTGCTTGTCAGCTTTAGGTTCTGCGGGGGGAGTCAAAAGGTGAGCAACATAGGGTATCATAATAAGCAGTCCGACTGCCGCAATTCCTTCTGCTATATAGCATAATAAATCAATTGTATTCATCTTATTTTCCTTTGTTTATAAAGATATTCGTTAAGTTCAATATTGTTTTTCTTGAAACTGTTTACAAAAACTGCAAGAAAGAAAAAACCTATTACGATAAAAAAGAATTTCCAAAATGAATTTTGGACAAAAAATAGTCCGACAATTCCGCCTGATAATACGGTTATTAGAGTTGTGAGTAATTGTCTTAATAAAAAACAATTTTGAACCTTATATTCTTCAATTTTATCTTGTTCCATAGCAGGTATTATACCACATTTTGTATAGTATTAATATGTTTTTGTTATGATTTTGGTATGAGTGAGTGCAAAAGTTTTAGTGCAAAAGTTAATAATAATTCAAAAATTTTAATATTAGGTTCTATGCCTGGTGAAAAATCTTTAATGGAAACACAGTATTATGCGCATCCATATAACAGATTTTGGAAAATTATGGGGATTTTATGCAAAGAAGATAATATGGTAGCATTTTCTTATGAAGATAGGATTAATGTGCTTTTAAGATGCGGGTTTGCACTTTGGGATGTAATTGGAAAATGCAGGCGTGATGGAAGCCTTGATAGTGCGATAAAAGATGAGATGCCAAATGATATCAAAGGATTATTGAAAAAATATCCCAATATTAAAATAATTTGTCTGAATGGGAACAAGGCATTTTCTTCTTTTAAGAAATATTTTCCTGAAATTTTAGAGGATAAAAAATATTCTGTGCATGGTCTACCATCCACAAGCCCTGCTAATGCGCGTTATAGAATGGATGATTTATTAAAATGCTGGGGCAAGGTGATTATAAGTGCTCCAAAATTCTGAAAAATTCAAATATTGCACTATTGCATTCTTGATTATAAGCTTTTAAGGCTATTTGTTCTTTTGAATTATTTAAGCCAAGCGTTAATATTTTTTTAGGGTCATATTTCATTGCATATTCTGAAAATGAATACGGTTCATAAACATCAAGTGTTACACCGTTTTTAAATTCGCAAAAAGCACTGCCTATTGTTTTTGAAGTTTTTGCCACATTTTTATCTGCAATTTGTTGTTCTAAGTATTTTTTAATATTTTTCACACATTCCAGTGTTGCTTTTTGGGTATCAACGGATGAATTAAACTGAAGCGCTTGGTCTGCTTGGGATTTTCCTATAAAACCAAGAACAGGCTTTTTAAAATCGCTTGTACTTTTATATATGGGAATATTATCTGTGCCTACAATTTCTAAAAATTTTTCATTGATTTTTTGAGCGGCTTTTTGGGTGGTTTTTTCAAATGTATCGCTCATTGTTCCTGTTTGAAGTTTTTTAGCTGCGGGTTTTGAAATTTTGGTTGTGACGGTTTGTCCTAATTTTGAAATATTCATTTTTTCTTTCTTTGTCGCGGTTTTATTTTATATAAAACGCAAATTTTAAAATTATTGTCTTTTGTTAATTTAATTTCTTATTTAGCATATATTGACATGAGGGTATGTTATTGTTATTGTTAAATAGTTGAAAATTTAATAATTTGATTTAGAAATTTTTCGAGACGTAGCGCCTTTGAAATGAAAGCTTTCAAACAAAATAAGGTAGCTTGCTACCAAACTGCGTTTTGAATAATTTGAAAATTGAATAGATTTTATTTCGGGACGTAGCGCAGTTTGGTAGCGCACCTCGCTTGGGACGAGGGGGTCGCAGGTTCAAATCCTGTCGTCCCGAATTTTTTATGGGACAAAAATAACTACAGGATTTGAACCGTTTGCAAAGTCTTACATTTTCTTCACAAGGGTCCAGAAAAGTCCTTATCGTCCCGAATTTTTTGTGTTTTTCCTGCGACCCTGTGGGGTCTCTTATTTAACTTCGCGCAAGGCGCTCAGTGGCAAATCCTGCCCCAACCGAATTTTTTATGGGACAAAAATAACTACAGGATTTGAACCGTTTGCAAAGTCTTACATTTTCTTCACAAGGGTCCAGAAAAGTCCTTATCGTCCCGAATTTTTTGTGTTTTTCCTGCGACCCTGTGGGGTCTCTTATTTAGCTTTGTGCAAATACTTTATGATATTTGGCCAGTTTATTACTCTATTTATATGATTTTACATAGAAACATTAAGCTTTTTAAAGTTTTTCTTAAAATTTGTATTATAATTTATAATTAGGTTACAATGTTTTATCATTAATAGTATGGATAAATGGGCTTAAAACTGTTTGGAAAAATTGCTTCAGCTACAATAAAAGACAGTATATTTTGTCTATGTTTACTGTTTTTGTGTTTTAATCCGTATGCTTCAATTCCTGATAGATGGAAAATAAGTATAATATTTACATCTTTTGTTTTGTATCTTATGGTGCCAAGAATTATAAGATGCTATTTGGATAAAACTGCTTTTGATGAATTTGATATAATAAAAACTTTAGAACAAAAAGATGCATTTGTGGCTACTTTATTTCATGATTTGAAAACACCTATTTTGTCACAAATAACAAGTTTACAAATGTTATCTGGTGGTGATTTTGGCGAATTAAATAATGGGCAAAAGGATATTGTAAAGGCGATTTTAAATTCATGTATTTATATGAAAGAGATGGTTTTTACTTTGCTTGCCACATACAAATATAATAATGGTGCAATTAAATTTGTATACAGTGAATTTGATGTGGTGGAACTTGTTTATAACTGTATCAATGAAATCAATGGCCTTGCAATGGAAAGAGGTATTAAGTTTTCTGTTGATATTAAGGATATGAACTCTCATAATATTTATGCTGATTGCATACAAATAAAAAGAGTTATCATGAATTTGCTTTCTAATGCTGTAAATTATGCATATAAAAATACAACTGTAAAAATAAGTTTGGTTAATAACAAAGGGTATTTCAGATGTTATGTTGAAAATGCGGGTGCAAATATTCCTGATGAAATCTTGAAATTATTATTCCAAAAATATTCCAGCCATTCTTCAAAATCAATGAAAGCAGGAATTGGCCTTGGATTATATTTATCAAAGAGAATAATTATGGCACATGGCGGATATATAAAAGCTGATAGTGAAGAATATGAAAGAAATGTATTTAGTTTCTATATTCCATCTGTTAAGCTGAATAGTATAAAAGATAAAAATTATGGTAAAGTAACCTTTTAAAATTAAATAACTATTATAATTTGAATTAATATTATAATTAGTGTTATAATACATATTAGGAAAATACTTGCATGGTGGATTAAAAAATACGGTCATTCGACCGTATTTTAATATCTTTTATTGATGCTTTACAGTTGGTTCTTCTTTTTTAAATTGCATTTCATAAAGTGTTTTATAGTGCCCATTTTCAATTTTTAATAATTCTTCATGTTTACCTATTTCTACTAATTTGCCTTCATTTATAACTGCAATTCTATCGGCATTTTTGATTGTAGATAATCTGTGTGCAATGATAAACACTGTTCTATTTTGCATAAGGTTATTCATAGCTTTTTGAACAATGGCTTCTGATTCATTATCAAGTGCGCTTGTTGCTTCATCTAAAATAACAATTGGTGCATTTCTAAGTATTGCACGGGCAATTGCAACTCTTTGTCTTTGACCTCCGGATAAAGTTAGGCCACGTTCGCCAAGTTTTGTTTCCAGGCCTTCAGGCAGCTCTTGAATTATATCTTCTAAATGTGCTGCTTTAATAGCTTCCATCAATTCTTCAGTTGTTGCATCGGGGTTGCCCATCATAATATTTTCTTTGATGCTTCCAGAAAACAAGAAATTATCCTGAAAAACCATTGAAATGTTGTTTCTTAAACTTTTAAGGGAATATTTTTTGATATCAATGCTATCAAATTCAATAGAGCCTGATTTTATGTCATAAAATCTTGGTAAAAGACTAACCAAAGTAGATTTTCCGCCACCAGAATTACCAACTATTGCTAGAGTTTCATTCTTTTTGATTTTTAAATTTATATTTTTTAATACAGGAATATTTGGTGTATATTCAAAGGTGACATCTTTAAAATCAATATGGTTGTTTAGTCCTTTTAATTCAAGAGGGTTTTTGCAATCTTGTATTGCAGGTTCTAAATCAAATAATTCAAAAACACGGCCCATTGCAACAAATATATTTTGAATACTTGTTAAGGTGTTTCCTAAAGTTTTAACGGGCTTGTATAAAAGCAAAAGCGAAGTTACAAAAGATGCAAAGGCCCCTGGTGTCATTTGTCCTGTGTTAATTAAATAAGTTCCAACTCCTAAAACCGCAGCTATTCCAAATGATGCTATTTGATACATCATAGGGCTCATCCATCCTGCCCTTTTGTATAAAGATATTCCAATATTGTAGCTATTCCAGATTTGTTTTTGGAAATATTCATTTTGCCTGTCTTGCAAACCATAAGCAGCCATAACTTTATTGCCGGAGTATGTTTCATTAATATTTGTTGTAATTTTTCCGCTGATTACCATATTTTTATTTGAAGTTTCTTTGATTCTGTTTCTAATTAGAATTACAGGAACAAATGCGATTAGAAGCACTAAAATACCAATGAATGCTAATTTCCAAGAACTGTACACCATAACAGCAATTAAACCTAGCGCGCTGCAAAGGCTTGTTGTAATGGTTTTAATATTTTCAATTATGCCTGCCGATGCTGTTCCAGGATCGCCCATGTATCTTGAAATTACAATGCCCGAAGAATTATCGTCAAAAAATTGCGGATGCATGTGGATTAATCTTTTAAATAAATCAAATTTAACATCATTTGTTATCCTTTGGCTTGTCCAGGTTGAAAAATAGCCGTTCAAATATCTTAAAACGCCTTGGAGTGCTGCAAAAAGGACAATGCCGATTGGTATTATGAAGGCCATTTTTATACTTGAGATGTTTAAATTTATTCCATAAAAACTATATGCAAATTCCTTGTTGCCAATAACATAATCCATATAAGGTTTTAGGGCTAGTGCGGTAACGCCATCCAAAAGTCCCAAAGGAATTGCAATTAAAAAACCGATTAAAATTCTAAACCAATAAGGTTTAATGTATGGAAATATTCTCGATAAAAGCCAGGTGTATTTAAAAGAATTTTTGGCAGAGCTTGTTGAAAGCTTATATTTATTTAATTTTCTATATTCTTTGATTTCATTGTAAATTGGGGTTTTTTCGGCATATTCCCACCAAAGGTTAAGATAAGAATTTTTACAAGGCTCATTTCCTAATGGTTTTGGACCAATGAAAGTTATAATTTTTGGGGTTTCAATATGGGATAAGAACAACTTATATTTATTTTTTGTTTCTTTAGAACAATTAAGTTTTTTATTTTTTCTATACCAATCTTCAGTATAATTCCATTCATAGTCAATTTGCTTATAGGTTAGAATCTTATTACTAATGTATAAATCATCTAAAATGTTTTCGTGTGAACTTTTTAGATACTCATTGAATTTTTCAAAAATATTTAACTTTCTATATTGATTTAAATTAATCAATTGTACATTATTGTTGGCAATAAAATTTCCATTTTCATAATTTTCTATAGATTCTGCAAATGAATACTCGCAAGCAGCTGCACAATAATCCTCTAAATCTGTGTCATAAAATTTTTCAATATTTGAGTCAACAATGCAAAATTCATTTAAATAAAGAATTTTATCTTCATTGATTAAATTTCCAAATTCAAATACATAAAGCCTGTTTGTAAATAATAAATGTTGTTTTAGATATTGGTATTTATCAAAGTTAATTTTAACTACATTAAAAGTTGCATTTGGTTGTTTATCTATAAACTTTTCAATCGCTGACAAATATTCATTTTCAAATGAGCTGTCTATGGCTAAATAAAAATCAAACATAACGTTTTTATTGTTACATAATAAACTTTGCATAGATACAATGTTTAATAGATATGTATCATTGATTGGTGTATATGCAATATTAATTTTTTTCATATTTGCGACTTTCATATACGCTTATTAATAGCGGGTTGCAGCTTTTCTTGCGTTTTTATAATGGCGATTGAATTTTTATAAATTTTTATTAAATTTAAATTTTAATCCGCATAAAGTTATAACTTTATGCTTTTTGTTTTCTTGATATTCATTTTTAACTGAAAAAATATTTTGTAAAAATGTTGGTTTTACTTCAAGCTTGTCTAAGCGAGAATTAATTTTATCTATATCTTTATAAACAGCTTCTTCTGTTATTTTATAATAATTCGCCATAAGTTTTCCATCAACAGGAAATGTTAAAATTGCAGAAAGCCATTCATAACGCCCTCTTAGGATTGTTTGGGTTTTAAAATACTTGTTAAATAATTCATAGTACCAAAATATTGGCTTAACGGTGCAATGAGCATTTTCCCCGTTTGGCAAATGAAACACAGCCAATGCATGGTGCAAACCAAAGTACACATTTTGTGAAATAGATGAGATTTTTTTTACCACATCTTCAATTTCATCTTCAGGAATATGTTCCAATACATCAAAATTAATTACCAAGTCAACTTTATGAATTGGTAAAAAATCTTTGCCTTCAATGGCAGGGTCGTATCCATATATATCAATATTTGGATATATTTTTTTTAATTCTTCGATTCTGCCGCCTTTTCCGCATCCATAATCAAGAATTGTTTTTGGTTTTAAAAAATCAATAACTAAGCACAGCTCTTCTAAAAAATCTTTAGAATTGCCATAATCCTTTTCTTGTTTATGCAATTGTTTGTATTGTTCTATATTTTTCATTTTGAACTCCTATTTTCTGTTTTACGCATGGCAATAAAATTTTTAGCTAAATTGCAATTTTCGCCATAACATTTTTAGTCTATTTATGGTTTTAGAATCTTGATTGTGATTTAAACCATAAATGGTAATAATTTTATGTGATTTATCTTCGCTATTTTTTATTGAAAATATGTTTTGTATAAAACGTTTCATTTATGAATTCCTTTAATTTGTTTTGATGGTTTCTTTTTGATATTCATCTTTAAATACTCCCTTTAATCCTACAGGGTTTATTGAAATGATTTCAATATCGGGATAGTATATTTGTGTAAATTCTTTTAATGCTTTCCAACCGTTGTCAATTTTAATAATATGTTGTTCAAGCAGATGGTTGTCTACCGTTCTTTTTGTGCCATCGTAACGTTTACCAAAAGTGTTATCACATCCGACTATGTAAAGTCTTTTTGGGTTTGTCCACAAAGCAAATACTAAAGCTTGAAATGTTGTACTCCAAAAACTTGGCAGGGGTGATATTGTAATGTCTGGATAATAATTTTCATCATAATCAAAAGCGTTATAGCTTAAATAATATCTTTCAGCGTTCATTTGCTGTGCAACATTATCAGGAATATTCAAAGAATCAAAATGATTCATAAAAATGCCGCAAAACTTTTTGCATTCATTTTTTCTGTAATTAATTACATTTTTAATATATGGCTTTATGTTTTTATAATCTAAAACAAAAAGATAATCCAATTTTATTTTGTCTTGAAGACAAGCTGCATTTACTCCAATGTGAATAGCATCTTTAATTGGTATATAATCATTGAGTGTAGGGCCTGTTGCAACAATGACAACATCTTTTCCCTGGTTTATATTTTTATATTTTGGAAAAACTTTTTGATGCAAATTATATACAGCAAGGCTTTTTGAAACCTCGCTGCTAATTTTGTATTTTAATTGTTTGTTTTCTTCAATAAGCTTGGTATTTTGGGCGATAATATTGCTTAAATCATTTTTTATTTGTGTGAAATTATCTTTCTTTTTATAAAATCTTATTCCAAAAAGATATTTTCTTTTTGTATAATCCCAGTTTGTTTCTTTAAAAACAGGAATACCAAAAATTTTAACCTTTGTTTTGCCGCAGGATTTTTTCTTATAATAAAAAATTCTTCCAAACTCTTTTAAAAATTTATTAATTTTATATTTATAATATTGGTTTTTATATGGAGTAAATTTCAAGTATTTAAAATATTTTTTCCAAAGGGGGTGCAAACAGGTCTTGTTCCAAGGTTTTAAGTTACCACTATAATGGATAATTATAGGATGTGCCTTTGCTTCATTCATTTCTTGGTCTGTATATAAACTATATTGTCCATCAAAATATGCAGTTTGCTGAAGATTGCATTTTGGGTGTACAAACTTAACTTTGCCATTAAGCGTATAGTTTAAAACGTCTTGGTCTACCCATCTTATTTTTTGATTTTCAACCAGTATTTTTGTGTTTTCGAATAATTTTTTGCTTATGTTATTCTTAATCCATTTTTGGTTATTTATTAAAATAACACCTGCATTAAAAGATTTGCTTATTCCATTGTTTTCATAGTAAGTATGAGCTTCTTCCCATAATTCTTCAATTGCTGCAATATAATTATCTTCTATATCTGTGTTCCAAAATTCATTTAATGAATTTTTAACAACAATATCGCAATCAAAATAGAAACATTTTTCTAATTCAGGTTTTAACTTTGGAATAAGGTATCTGTAATAGGTCTGTTTTGATATGTGTTGGCATTCAGGTGTGATAGGGCAAATATCAAACAAAGAATCATCGATTTTAATGTATTCTATTTTGCAATCTTTTATTTGTTTTATTTTTTCAATTTTCGCCTTATTTTTATTTGATATTCCGCCATCTAAAACATAAAATCTGAAATTTTCAAAAGATAAAGAGTTTACAAGAATTGATGCCATTGCGGTACATAGATGTTGTGAAAATTTATCATCTGATGCAAAGAAAATATCCATGGTACAGGGTTTGCCACAGAATTTTTCTTCAAATCTATTTATGGCATCAGCTGGAATAATTTGTGGATATTGTTTCATTTTTTCTAAAACATTGCCAATGATTTTTTTATTATTGAATTCAAAAGGATATTTGAATATTGATTTTCTTATTTTTTCAACTTCTTTTTTATTATTGTAAAATCTGTTTAATAAGTCTTCGCGTACTCTTTCTGCGGTTTTATTTTGTATTTTACCTGTTTTATTTGCTTGGGTTACGCTTTTTTTATGACATCTATAGCTTACAAGTGTTTCGGGTAGGTTTGCAAGTTTTCCGCCCCTTAAAATAATTTCTTTCCAAAGATGATATTCTTCGGCGTAAAGTTCCTTTGGAGAATAGTTTAAATTATGTTCTCTTAAAAATGATTTTCTAATCATAACAGAAGGGTGACACATTGGGTTATAAAAATTCATTGCTATGGCAAGTTCATCGCTGTCTGTCAAAGTTATCCAGCTTTTTACATCAGGATTGCCAAAAATTTCAATAAATGTTCCAAGTACAGTAATATCAGGATTTTCATCCATAAATTTTACCTGTTTTTCAAAACGGGTTGGCATTGAAATGTCATCATCATCCATTCTTGCAATGTATTCACCCTTTGCCATTTCAAAACCTTTTCGAAGATTATAATTATAATCCATATTCTTTTTATTTTTTATAAATACAATCCTATCATCCTTATTTGCATATTCCTGGATGACGTTTGCCGTATTATCTGTTGAGCAATCATCAATTATGATAAATTCAAAATCTTTATATGTTTGATTAAGAATTGATTCAATTGCTTCTTTTGCATATTGCGGGCGGTTATACGCAGACATTACTACCGATATTTTTGGATTGTTATTCATATTATTCCTTTATATGTTTTTTAATTCTTATTCCTAAAATTGTTACAATTTTGTATTTGTTTTGTCCTTCTGTTTTATTTTTTAGGGAAAATAAACTTTGAATAAATTTGTGTAAAAATACGTTAAGATTTTTCCATTTATATTTAGTAAACCATTTGTATTTAAAATATTCAATTTGTAAAGGATGATAACAATGCTTGTCCCAAGGTTTTCCTGTGTCGGTATAATGTATTATTGCGGGGTGTTTTTTTGCAATTGCCTCATCTTTTTTTGTATAATTATGTTTCAGTTCATTGTACCTATATAGCCGTCCATTGGCATTCCAACACAATGGCAAAAATTTGCATTTTCCGTTAAACACGCCATTTAAAATATCTTGATCTTGTAGGGTTATAATGTTTTGATTTGCTTTGTAATAGTTGAAACATTTTTCTTTTAAATCAAAGCTTCTCAGCTGTTTTAAATTAAAAACCATTACGCCAGCATTAAAGTAATTGTTTTCAACTGGAAGTTTTAATCTTAATGATTGAGTGATACTTCCTTCATCCTCTATGACGCCTGCTAAATAACCACTTATATCAAAGCTGTGCAGGATTTTTAAATCTACCTTTGCGATTATATCGCAATCCAAATAGATTAATTTATCAATATCCTTAGGAAGAATATCTGTTATAAATAATCTGTAATATGTTGCTGCAGAAATATATTCCCTATTTAATGGCAGTAGTGAAAAGTCAAATTTTTCCATATTGTAAAAATAACAATTAAATTGCCTGATTTTCTTTAGGTTTAATATTTTTTCCTTATTATCACCACTGATGTCACCATTTAAAATATGAATGTTATAAGCATCGTTTTTAGATGAATTTTTTAAAATAGAAGAAATTGCAACGGCTAAATGCTGAGCATAATTATCATCTGATGCAAAGCAAATATTGATTATTTCCTGATTATTTAATGTTTCGGTTTTGTTTTGTGCCTTTAATATATTTTTTCCAAACAGCATTATGCTTTTTTCTTTTTTACTTAGTTTTATGCTTATTATTTCTTTTCTGTATCTCTTTATAAGTATTTTAAAGCGTTTTAGCGGAAGATTTTTGTAATCTTTCTTGTAAACACCTGTTCTATCGAGCATTTTTTTAATTCTATCATAACAATCTTTTGTATTAGAGATTTTTTTCATCCCTAAAACAATATTTATATATGCCATCTCACGTTTTGCAAGGGCGGATAGAATGGTGGCATCTATGATATTGTTATTTTCTAACCATTTATGGATTTCATCACATCTTTTAAATGGAATTGTATAATCTTTCAGGTCATCTGATTCAAAATAATTTAATCTACGCCAGTAATAATAAGCATTTGAAGTGTAATTTATCTTTTTTGCAAGGCACATTGTCTGCACTTGA
The DNA here is from genome assembly GCA_910587815.1 of Candidatus Gastranaerophilales bacterium. Lineage (GTDB taxonomy): Bacteria > Cyanobacteriota > Vampirovibrionia > Gastranaerophilales > Gastranaerophilaceae > MGBC122484. Next base: position 222,870 of record CAJUNK010000001.1, read on the forward strand.
AAAGGGTTATCGCTCCAGCCTGCGCCAGGTGCTTCTACAAAATTAATATTGTTTTTATCTAAAAATTCTTTTTTATAAATGCAGCTCCAAATACTTGGATGATAGGTTAAAAAATGCGGATATTCATATATTGTAAAACTTTTATCTTCAGGAATAAAATCCGGCCAATTTACTTGTTTTATCCATTTTTGTTCTTTTGATTGCAGATTGTCAAAAAAGCTTGATTTTACTATATCTGAATCATTATCTTTTGCAATTTTATATAAATCTTCATACATTTTTGGGTCAATAAAATCATCAGGTTCCACTATTGCAATATATTCACCTGTTGCATGCTTTAGGCCTAAATTACAAGTCTTTCCGTATCCTTCATTTTCTTTATGGATTGGGATTATTCTATCATCGTGCTTAGCATATTCATTGATAATTTCACAGCATTTATCTTTTGAGCCATCGTTTATTAAAATTATCTCTAAATCAGATAAAGTTTGCGCTAAAATGCTATCCAGAGCTTCTTTTAGATATTTTTCAACATTATAGATTGGAACAATTACAGAGATTTTTGGCATCTATCCAATCCCCACAATTTGTTTGCCAAAAAGGACAATGCTTATTCTTGAAGAATTTATTCTAATAGAAAACATTTTTCTTCTATTGCGTCTTTTTTCATTTTTTATTTGTTGTTTTTTAAAATATTCTATGAAATCTTTAGCACTATTTATCAGCATCAAAAAATCTTTTTTATTAATTTTTTTATAAAATTCTTTTTCTATTTCATTATTTTCATAATATTGTTTAAAGGTTTTAGAAAATTTATTTATAAAATCATTTTTAAAATTATCGCCAATTCTATTTAAATTCCACATATATGCGCCATATTGTTTTATTAATTTTTGGGCATTGACAGCATTTTTAATATCGGGATTTTTATTTAAAAAACTGTCTATTTCATCAAATTCGCCGCATATTAAAAAAGTTTTGTCTTTAGAATTTACAGATGATGTTTCATTGTCTGTTCTATAATAATAAAAAGCTTTAGTTGTTAGGGAGATTTTTTTTGCAAGGCACAATGTCTTAAAAGAAAAAGATACATCCTGATATGCAGCTCCTGGGGTTTCCAGGAAATTTATATTATTTGAAATAAGAAAATCTTTTTTATAAATTGCACTCCAAATAGAGGGCTGTACCCTTAAAAGATGCGGATTTTTGAAGATATCAATGCATTTGTTTGTTTTAAAACGAGCCAAACTGCCTGATTTTCGCGATTGATTATTTTGTGTTGTATAACAAAAAAATTCTGATTTTACTATATCTGAATCATTTTCTTTTGCAATTTTATATAAATCTTCATACATTTTTGGGTCAATAAAATCATCAGGTTCCACTATTGCAATATATTGGCCCCCTGCTGTATTAAGGCCTATATTCATAGAATTGCCATATCCTGTGTTTTCTTTATCTATAATTTTTATTCTGTTATCTTTTGAAGCATATTGTTTTAAAATATCAAGGGAATTATCATTTGAACCATCATTTATGCAAATGATTTCAATATCTTTTAGTGTTTGATTGATAATACTATCCATACATTGTTTAAGGTATTTTTGCACATTATAAACTGGTATTAAAACTGAAATTTCAGGCATTTATAATTTCCTCAAAAAGTTCTATGGCGCGCAAAATTGCTTTGTCCATATCATAATATTTATAATCTCCAAGCCTTCCTAAAAAATATACATTTTTGTATTGTTTGCTTTTTTGCAGATATTTATTGTAAAGGCTGGTATTTTCCTCGTTTAAAATTGGATAATATCTTTCATTTTCACCTAATTTGAAAATTTTAGGATATTCTTTTGCAATTACAGTTTTATCTGATTTATCATTTAAATAATGTTTATATTCATGGATTCTTGTGAAATCATAATTGCAAGGATAGTTTATAACTGAATTTTTTTGATAAAATGCACAATCTTTTTCTTCAAATTTGAATTCCAAACTTCTGTATGGTAATTGGCCAAGTTCATAATCAAAAAATTCATCAATTGCGCCTGTGTAGAAAACTCTTTTAAAAGATGAAACATCTTTTATTTCTTTAAAATCTTTGTTTAATTCAATTTTAATTTTTGGAAAATTAAGTATTTTCTCAACAAGTTTTGTATAGCCATCTATTGGAATTCCTTGATAGATATCTTGAAAATATCTATTATCTTTGCTTATAAAGACGGGAATTCTTGCAGTTACAATGCTATCAATATCTTCAGGTTTTACACCCCATTGTTTTTTTGTGTAATTAAGAAAAACTTTTTCATAAATATAATCTGCAAGAAACTTTAAATCATCGTCTTGTTCTTTAATATCCTGCTTTTGGAATTCTAAAATGGGTACTTTTGAATTGTATTTATAGTGTGATAACAATTTATCTTCAAGTCTTTGGGCAAGTTTTTGTGGAAAGATATCATAAAGTGTATTTAGATTGAACGGTATTGTTGTTTGGATGCCGTCAATTACAGCATAAACCTTGTGCATATATTGATTTAAATCACAAAATTGTGCAACAAATTTCCAAACCTTTTCGCTATTGGTGTGAAAAATGTGAGAACCATATTTGTGAATCATTATATTGTTGTTGTCACGGTAATCATAGCAGTTGCCCGCAATATGGCTTTTTTTATCAATAACAAGAACTTCTTCATTTAATTTTGTAGCGATTAAATTTGCAATAACTGCACCCGAAAATCCCGCCCCAACTACTAAATTATTCATTTTTACCTGTTTATTCTATCTGAAATTTATTATTGAATGCCACATTTTATACAAAATGTGATGTTAATTCACACAAATTATTCAAAGCCTATATTATCACAAACAAAAAGAAGTAAATAGTAAATTTTCTTGTAAAAAAAGTGATTGTATTTTGATTTTTTGTATATTTTATGAGTTCTAAAAAATGGCTGTACTAAAGGTTTTTAGCCTAGTATCACATTTTGTATAATAAGTTAGTAATTTTTATAAAATTTAAATTATCCCTTGTAAAATGAAAAAGTTTATAATAAAATTTTGCCTGCAAGTTTATTGTATCAACTTAGCAAATGCGTTGAATTTTTAGTTTCTATATTGTTTGGAAAGTAGTTTTGGAGAGAAAGTGTATACTTTTTATTTTTATTGTGCTGTTGTTTTTAACGGCGTTATTAACATCATCCATCATGCTTGCTCTTCCTGCAAATGCTATTGAAGATACTTCTTCAAAATCAAATACAACAAAAATTGATTTTAATTATGTGTTAAAAAAAGCAAAAGAACATTCTTATGATTTAAATATTTCTGATTATGAAATAATGATTGCAAAAACAGGTGTAATATCTGCAAGAAGTGAATATTTTCCAAAATTGATAGCAAGCTTTGGCACAGAATATACAAAAAATTTGAATGATAACAATTCTATAGCAACATCTATAGGTGATGCATATATTAATCCTTATACAAGGTATCAATCTGTGCTTGGGATATCTTTAAATTACAATATTTTTGATTTTGGCATTAGAAAAAACAAGCTTGATATGGCAAAAGAAGATGTTGTTTCAAAAGAACTGCAAGAAAAGCAAGCTTTGCAGGAATTAGAATTAAATTTAGTGGATATTTATACAAAAATTTTAATTTCAAAAAGACAGATTGAAAATTATGATAAAATTTTATCCTTGAGAGAGCAAAATCTTCAATATTCAAAAAGACTGTACAATGCAAAAGAAATATCAAAACCAGAATTGGATGACATTAATCTTGGTGTTTTAAAGACTAAAAAACAAATTGCAGAATTAAACCAAATACTTTCTGAAAATGTGAATTGGCTTAGTTTTTATACAGGTGAAACATACGGTATTGATGATTTAAAAATATGCGATATTGAAAATTATAATTTTGATTTGCTTGCGTATTTTGATTATACAAAAAGCATTATTTGGAAAATTTATGATTCTGAATTTAAAAAGAAGGATTTAGAATTTAAAATTGCAAAGAAAAATAATTATCCAAAAATGATAGCTTATGGCAAATATTATCTCTATGGGTCTGATTATAGCAGCTATAATGATAGTTTATCAGAAATTGAGCCATCAAGTTTTAGCGTGGGAGCAAATGCATATATGCCAGTGTTTGATGGGTTTCAAAATAGTGCAAATATTAAAAAGGTTTCGCTGGAATTACAGCAGTTAAATATACGGCGCGATAAAGCTATTGCTGAATGGATGACAAGAATAGCAGTGCTTAAAAATAATCTTTTTTATTTGGATGAACAAATAAAGAAAAATGAAGAAATAATACAAAAACTTAATGAAAAAGAAAAATCAAACCAAAGGTTGTATGCGAAAAGAATTATAAGCCCAATAGAACTAAACAATATAAAGATTGAACTTTTGGAAGAAAAAAATGAGATTGCAAAAAATAAAACTACAGCTGCATCTATTGCAAAAAGTATAGCAATTTTAACAAGGAGTGAATCATAGGTGCATAGGCAAAATCAAACAGTGGATGATAGAGATAAAATACAGGTTAATACAGGGCTTGTTTGTCTTGATATAGTTTCAAAGATGAACAAGATGGATATCGATATGCAAAATATCGTTAAAGAATATGGCATAAATACGGTGGATTTGGCACCTGAAGAATTGATGCGTGTTGCAAAAAATTCAGGTTTTAAAATTAAACGAACAAATAAAAAATTAAAAAATATTTCTCCAAAATATCCTATGCCAGGAATTTTAAGAATGAAGGATGATACTTATATTGTAATTCTTGGTATAAAATATGATGAAAATTTGGCGCTTATTCTTATGCCTCTTACAAGACATCCTATTTCTGTAAATATTGACGAGCTGCAAAAAGATATTCTAGATATTTTTATTTTGTCACACAAGCAAAATATTAGTGATGTAAAATTTGGTTTCAAATGGTTTTTTAATGAAATTTTAAAATACAAACAAATAATTTTGCAGGTTTTACTTGGGTCTTTTGTTATTCAATTATTTGGGCTTGTGACACCATTGTTCACGCAGATAATTTTAGATAAGGTGCTTGTACATAGGGCAATCACTACATTAAATGTTATTGGAATTGGTTTTCTTGTAGTTATTATATTTGAATTTTTCTTAAATCTTTCAAGGAATTATATTTTTATTCACACCACAAATAAAATTGATGCAAAATTAGGCTCAAAATTATTTAAACATTTATTTAGGCTGTATTATGTGTACTTTGAAAACAGACAAGTGGGAAATATTATTGCACGTGTTAGAGAATTAGATAGAATTAGAGAATTTATAACTGATAAAAGCGTTTCAGTTGTTATTGATTCTCTTTTTTCTATAGTTTTTGTTGTAATTATGCTTCTTTATAGCGTAAAACTCACCCTTATTGCAATAGGTTTTGTTGCTGTAACTGGTGTTTTATACTTATTAATTACTCCTGAATTAAGGGCAAGGCTTGAAGAAAAGTTTCAGATGGGTGCACATTCAAATTCTTATCTTGTGGAATCTGTCACAGGAATTCAGACTGTAAAGTCTTTATCTATTGAAGGCTCAATGTTTAGGAAGTGGGAAGAAAAGCTTGGCAATTATCTTAAAGCGAGTTTTAATTTGTCGATAATGGGTAATTTTACAGGTTCTCTATCAAATCTTTTACAAAAACTTATGACTATATCTATACTATATACTGGTGTTTTGCTTGTGATTGAGAATAAGCTTACAGTTGGTCAATTGATTGCGTTTCAGATGTTTGCAGGTCAGTTTAGTGCGCCAATGTTAAGGCTTGTTAATTTATGGAATGAATTTCAGCAAACGCTTCTTGCTGTTGATAGAATAGGTGATATTTTAAACAGTCCTGCTGAAATTCAAAATCAAAATGCAATTACATTAAGCAAGGTTGAAGGAAAGATTATATTTGATAATCTTTCATTTAGATATAATGTTGATTCTTCATTGGTTTTAAAAAATGTAAACCTTGAAATAGCCTCCGGGCAAAGAGTTGGGTTTGTAGGCAGAAGCGGCAGTGGAAAATCTACGCTCACCAAGCTTATTCAAAGACTTTATTATGCAACAGAAGGCACTATTTATATTGATAATATTGATGTAAGAAATATAAATCCAATTTGGCTGCGTTCAAATATTGGTGTAGTTTTGCAAGAAAATTATCTGTTTTCAGGTTCTATTAGGGATAATATTGCACTTCCAAGGCCAAATATGCCAATGGAGGCTATTGTTCAAGCGGCACAAATATCGGGTGCACATGAATTTATTTCAAAGCTGCCTAAAGGGTACGATACAGAAGTAGGCGAGAGAGGCTCAAGCTTGTCTGGCGGACAAAAACAGCGCATTGCAATAGCGCGTGCCCTTATTTGTAATCCTAAAATTTTAATTTTTGATGAAGCCACATCTGCTCTTGATTATGAATCAGAGCGCATTATAAAGAATAATTTAAATTTGATAACTAAAAACAGAACAACAATTATTATTGCTCACAGATTATCTACAATCAAAGACTGTGATTTAATTGTGTGTTTTGATAATGGGCAAATTGTTGAAACTGGCAGGCATGATGAGCTTTTAGAAAAAGATGGATATTATAAAAAACTGCATCTTGCTCAAAATGATTAAAACAGAAATAAAAGAGGAAAAAATATTGTTTTCAAAAATATTAAATAAATTGTTTAAAGAAAATGATTTTCATGAATTTAAACCGATACTCACAGAAATTGAGGATAGGCCTATAAATCCGCTTGGTCCTTTGGTTTTCTGGATAATAATATGTTTTATAATAATTACAAGTCTTTGGATGTATTTTGGCCGTGTGGATGTTGTAGTTACTGCGCGCGGCATTGTTATTCCTGATGGGGAAGAAAAATTTGTACAATCTTTAGATAAAGGTGTTTTAACTTCTTTAAATGTAAAAGAGGGTGAATATATATCCAAGGGGCAGGTTGTTGCAATAATTCAGCCTGCTGAATACGAGCCTGCCTTGGAATTAAACAATTTGCGCCAGCAGGAAATTTCTTTGCAGGAACAATTATCTTCTGCAAAATCACGCCTTAAAATTGCAAAAGCGGATGAAGCAAGGCTGAAAGCTGTTTTGGATATTATTCCAAGGGCACGATATGATGAGGTTTCAAAAGAAATTGCATCTTTAACAAGTGAAATAAACGCTACCATGGCGTCTTTAGGGGAAATTCAAAACAGAAGAATTCAGATTGAAAAACAGAAACAATTTTTAAAAAGCCCGGTTGATGGGTATATTGGGCAGATTTTTGTGCATACAATGGGCGCTGTTGTAACACCTGCTGAAAAAATAGTATCTGTTGTTCCAAAAGATGCAAAGCTAAAGGTTAAAGCAACAGTTTTAAACCAGGATATTGGCTTTATAAAAGCTGATATGCCTGTTTTAATAAAGGTTGATACATATAATTTTCAAAAATATGGAATGTTGGATGGTGTGGTTTCAATAGTTTCTCCTAATAGCATAAAAGATGAAAACCTTGGGCCTGTTTATGAAGTTTATATAACTTTGCTTAATAAAACTTTGCAAGTTGAAGGCAAACAAGAAAATATAAAAATTGGGATGACAACAACCAATGAGATAAAAATAGGCAAAAGAAGAATAATTGAATTTTTCATTTATCCTCTAATTAAATATTTAGATGAAAGCATAAAAGTAAGATAGTATACAGCAAAGTGGAAGGAACGAAGAATGGCAGTAATTAATGAGCCTGTTATTGGCACACAACAAAATGATACCATTTTAAATAATAAAAACGGTGTAACAATTATGACAGGTGGCGATGGGGATGACTCTTATATTATTGAGAATATTTCAAAAAGCTGGACACAAATTTCTGATGGCAATTATACAATGGATGAATATAATAAGCCAAGTGCATTGATTTCAGGATTGAGCATTAGAGATATTCCTAATACTGGCAGTGACAAAGTTGTTATTAAAAATGTAAATGCAAACGATTTAACTTTATTTTTTGATGTTGCAATTGCAGAAAATAAATATGATAAAACATCAATGCCTGATGATGGGCTTTATATAATTAAAAAAAGCGGCATAAATGCTGTTATAAACCAATACAATAAAGCAATGAATGCAACAAATGAAGAGGCATTTATTAAGGCTATGCCATCAACTAATGGTGTAGAAATTCCATATTATTTTGGGGATAACAACAATATGCAAGAAAACGGGGAAATGGGTGAAAATGCAGGGGCAAACTATATAAAAACAATTCAAACAATGGATAAAAATGGAATCGTAAAAACACTTGATGTAGATGCTTTTATGGCAAATGTCAGACCAAAGGTGGAAGAATTTTTACTTTTAAATGGTTTTAAAACAGCATCTGAGGTGCTTTTTGGAAATAATGTAAAAGTAAGAAATAATCTTATAAATATCTATAAAAACACGATGATAAATCTTTCTATTGAAGGCACAAATAATAATGATGTAATAATAGGTGAAAATGGTGATGATACCATAAATGGCGGCAAGGGAAATGACATTATTAAAGGGCAACAAGGCAATGATACAGTTATTGGCGGCGAGGGTGATGATAAACTTTACGGGGTAGAGGGCAATAATACATTTATCTTTGGAAAAAATGCAGGCAATGACATTGTATATTCAGGAAAGGGAAATGATACATTGAAATTTACTGATGCAAGTTTTAATGAGCTTGAATTTTGCGCCAAAGGGAATGATCTTGTGATTAAATTTGCTTCTGAAGATTCAAAATTAAATACAGTAACTATTTTTGGATATTTTAGAAATCCAAAAATAAATTCCATAAAAACTATCATCGATAAAACAGGAAGCATATATAATGTTTTAGAAAATATTGAAAAAGGCAATGTTACGCTATATATAGATGCAATAAATAATGAAAGGCCAAATAGTATAAAAGGTACAAAATATGATGATGAAATTACAGGAGGCGTAAAAAATGATGTAATCAAGGCTGGGTATGGCAATGATACAATTATTGGTGGCAAAGGAAACGACAGGCTTTATGGTGAATATGGAAACAATACATTTGTTTTTGCAAAAGGGGACGGCCAAGATATCATCTATTCAGGAAAAGGCAGTGATACAATTGAATTTTTAGATATTGCAGAATTTAAAACCAATGGGGTTAAGAATATTTTATTTAGTGCTAATGGTAACAATTTGATTATTAAATATGGCAAAAATTATGAAGATTCTGTTACAATTGTAAATTATCTTAAAAATCCTGATATATCCTCTATAAAAAATATTAAATTTGGCAACACAGGTGATGTTCAATCTATAAAGCAGCTTTTAGGTGAAAATCCTTTTGAATTTGATGGTATAGATGGCAGAAATAATTCTATAAAGGGTACAAATTCTGCTGATATTATACGTGGTTCAGCCCCTGTATTAAATGCTAAAGGACAAATGGTAGGCGGAAATGACAACATTAATGCCGGTGGTGGAAATGACACTATATATGGAGAATCAGGCAATGATATTATCCATGGCGGAGATGGTGACGATATTATTTATGGCGGCGAAGGAAATGATAGACTTTATGGTGATAATGGCAATAATACATTTGTATTCAATAATGGTGATGGCAATGATTTAGTCTATTCAGGTAAAATCGGCAAAGCTAACGATGCATTGTATTTTGAAGATGTAAATTTTGATGATTTAAAATTTTCGGCAAAAGGTAATAATTTGGTAATAAGATATGGTGAAAATTACAAAGATTCGGTTGAAATTGTAAACTATCTTAAAAACCCTGCCCAAAGCACCATTGAAAGTATTGTTGCAAAAGATACAACAGAGGCCAAAAATTTATATGATATGGTTGCAAATGGTGATATTCAAATTAAATTAAATGGCATTGATGGCAAAAATAACACTATAAGGGGTGTTACGTATTTAGTTAACATTATAAACGGAGCTGACCCAGTCTTGAATGCTAAAGGAAAAATAATAGGTGGAAATGATAATATTATAGGCGGAAACCAAAATGATATTTTGAATGGAGGTGCAGGAAATGATATCATTAAAGGACAAAAGGGCAATGACATCATTATTGGCGGCAAGGGTAATGATAAATTATATGGTGTTGAAGGAAATAATACTTTTGTATTTAATAATGGTGATGGCAATGATATCGTGTATTCTGGAAAAGGCAGTGATACCTTGCAATTCAAGGATTCTTTAGAAGATAATTTAAATTTTAGTGCCAAAGGGAATGATTTAATTATTCAATATGGTACAAATTATGAAGATTCTGTTACAATTGCAGGATATCTTAACAAAATGACAGAGCTTTCAGGCTTTTCAAATTCTTCTGTTAAAAGTATTGAATTCAAGGATGGCTCAAAGAAAACCATGCAGGAATTATTGGAAGGCAAAAGCCTTGTGTTTAAAGGTATTAATGGTAAAAATAATTCTCTTAAAGGTACAAATTTTAATGATATTATTTATGGTACAAATCCAATTTTAAATACTAAAAACCAATGGATGGGCGGAAATGATACCATAAAAGGCGGCAGGGGCAATGATATTATCATTGGCGGCAAGGGAAATGACAAATTGTATGGCGAAGATGGCCATAATACCTTTATATTCAAAGAAGGCGACGGTCAAGATATGGTATTTATGGGAAAAGGCAGTGATACACTTGTTTTTGACCCTGCTTTTAAAGGTAATTTAATATTTGATAAATCCGGCAATAATCTTGTAATAAAATATGGCGAAAAAGGTGACAGCGTTACTATTTCAAACTATTTTAATTCAAAATATATTTCAATTAAAAATCTTGCCTTTGGGAGCTTTGAAAATGGTGAATTATCTATTCAAGATACTTCAGAATTATCTGTTCATATTGTGCAGGGAAAATATAAAGAAAATGTATTTGGATATGGCAATGATGTGCCGGATTATCTAAAGGTGTCTGGCTATTATCATCATCAGACATTTGGTTCTCCGAATAATCCTATTAACAGCCTGATTGTGGGAACTTCAAAAGGGTATAATTATTTACAGGGCAATAACGGAGATGATATCATATACAGCCAAACCAAGGATATGGACAGAATTGAAGCAGGTGCAGGAGATGACACTATGTATATTCAATCCAAGTTTTCCATTGCAATTGGCGGTGCCGGGGATGATACCTATATTGTAAAAAGCCTTGCAAATCAGACAGTAATTTCGGATACAACGGGGTATGATACCTTAAAAATTCAGGATAGCACCAAAAATATGAAAATGATTTTTGATGTTGCAATAGATGGAAATGGCAATATTATAAACAGCAGTGCTGATAATGATGGTTTGTATATATTAAATAATACCACCTATAAGAAGGCTGCATCTACCGGGAATTTGGATGTTGCATCAGGTATAGAAGTGGATGATTTTGCAAAGGTTTCAAATAGCTCATATAGAACCAGTGTAAAGAAAATTGAAGCAAAAGATGGCAGCTATTTAACTATGGATGATATTGATGCCATCAGGCAAGATATTGCAAGCTGGCTAAATACTAATGGATATAACAGCGCACTTGAAGTTCTTTATGATGGAAGCAAGACAGATATTAATAATTTGCTTTCAATTTATCAGAATATTGAAAATCAGTGGCATAAAAATTAAAAATCTTACTTGTTTATTCAGCGATTCTAAAACTCGGGCAGGGTGCGGTTTTAAACGTATCTGACCCCGGGTTTTCTTTTATCTGTGCGGATTTTAAAGTATTTTATTTAGCTTTGTGTAAAAATGTTGAGTAGCTAAAATCTGAAAAATATTGATATTGCAAAATTTCAGCGTAAGCAATTTTGTTTACGCTGACATAGTGAAGGTTTTAGTCTTGCAAAATAGGGTACGTTATGAAAAATTTATTGATTTTTCATGAAATTTTCTGCTTTTTGCTAATTTTTGCGTTCAAATTTTATTTCATACCCAAGCATTTCTGCAATTTTATCAACTTCGTTATATCTTATTGTTCCAGTATTCATTCTGTTTAAAAAAGAATTTACTGGGATTTTTTTACCAGTATATTTGGCCAAACGCCTTGCTATTTCTGAGGAATTAAGCCCTTCATTGGCTCCTAAAATATTTATTACTTTCTTTGCATCCATAAACCAATACTATTAATTTCTTGCAAGGTGGGCAAAATATGCTATTATTTGTATATATAATTAATTATTAATTATATAGTTAAAAACTCTTTACAAAAGGTAAAATATGAATACTAAAAAATCTAAAAATATTTTTAAACTCACAGAAACCTCATTTGATAATTTAGAGATGGCAAATGTCCTGATAGCCTTGCTATTAAAGGGTTTAAATAATGATAAATCTACGCAAATTGCCCTTGAAAAAATAAATACCCTTTTAAATTCTACAGTAGAAAATATTCTTGAAATTCAAAATGAACTGCGTTAAAATTATTGCAAAGAAAGGCTTGAAAACCAATGAAAATCACTGTAAATGGCAAAGAGGTTGAGCTTAAAAATTCTAAAACCGTCGCAGATTTTATAATCGAGAGAAATATTGCAGGCAAAATGTTTGTGATAGAAAAAAATTTAGAAATCATTCAAAAAGAAAATTATTCTACAGCTGAAATTAAAGAGGGCGATATTATAGAAATAGTGGGCTTTGTAGGTGGCGGCTAGACAAAATTTTGGAAGGCTTTAAAATGCAGTTGAATGATGTTCAAATGCAGCGATATTGCAGGAATGTAGCTGTTGATGAAATTGGAAAAGAAGGTCAAGAGCAGCTTTTTGGTGCAAAAATTCTTGTTTGCGGGGCTGGAGGCCTTGGCAGTACTGTGATTGCAAACCTTGCATCTTTAGGGGTGGGAAATTTAGGAATTGTGGATGATGATGTGGTAGAATTATCAAACCTGAATCGCCAGTATATCCATACTTTAGAGAATATAGGACGCTTAAAAACAGATTCTGCAAGAAATTGGGTGGAAAATTACAATAAAGATATCACCATAAAAACCTTTAAAATCCGTATGGATAAAGAAAATTGGCACGATATTATATCCGCGTATGATATTATTGTAGATTGTTTTGACAGTTTTGGTTCAAAATTTTTATTGAACGACATTTCTATAATATCTGGAAAACCTTTGGTGCATGGAGGCGTAACGGGTTTTCAAGGCCAAGTTATGACAATTCTTCCAAAAAAAAGCACATGTCTTAGATGTATTTTTCCTGATGCAGATGAGCATACTTATATTTCAAAAGGGGTTGTATCACCTGCGGTGTCTATGATTGCATCTTTTCAGAGCATGGAAGTTTTAAAATTAATTTTAGGCAAGGGTGAATTATTGACAAATAAAATACTTTTTATTGATGGCCTAAATTTAGGCGCAGACAGCTTTTCGGGCATAAAAGTATTAAATATGAAACAAAACTTATCCTGCAAATGTGCTATATAGCAAGGTTTTAAGGGTTTTGTTTATAATATTTTTCTGTGGTCTCTATATATTTTTTATTGTTTGATTGCAGGTATAAAAGCGCCATAAGTGACACATAGAAAAGGGTTTCGGTCATTTCTTCCAGCATAGGAGCGTCTATTTCTTCTCCAAGAAGGCCAAAAAATATTCCTATAACAAGGAAAATCCAGTTGTAGATTGGTAATTTTGCATGTAAGAAATAATTCCACAAAACCATAAAGGATTTTGTTAAGATGAAGTACAAACCTGAAAGCGCCATAAAAGCACCGTATATAGGGTGTGCAAGGTATCCATAGGGTATTTCTTTCCAGGAATAGAAAGCATTTTCAACTCCTTCTATTGGGAAAAATATTGTCCTGCCGCAGTTTATCTCTCTTAAAAATAAAATTATAATAACCAAAGCCATTGAATAAAAGAATTTTTTGTCAGTTTTTGGTCTGATGCAGATAATAAAAGTGACCAAAAGCACAAATAGCTGGAAATTTTCAATCAAAGAGTTTTCATAAGCATATTTTATGGGCAAATATGCACAGGCTAAAGGGGTCAAAAGCGCAATTAGCAGTGGGGCAAGGGTTATAAGGTGAAATTTAAAATCAATTCTATCCTTTAATTCGATAAAAAATTTTTTTGCCGCTTCCATTTTTTTAAACTCCGTTTTTGAAATTCCTTATTAATAAAATAATTGTATCAAAAGAAGATTTTTTTAAAAGAATTTTCCTAAAATTTGAAGTTTATATGGGGCAGGGAATTAGTGATTTTTCCTGAATCCTTTAGTGTTTGAGATTATTCTTCCTATAGATTTTATTTTTTCTTCAATATCTTTCTTTTCTAAAAGCAATTGATTGTTTAAATTACCATCATAACAAGCATCTTTGCTGATTTTGCCTGGGTAAATTTCATATTTTTTCTTGTATTCGAATTTTGTTACATTTGGCATAATTACATTTGCACCAGCTTGCAGTGCTAAAATTCTGCCATTTGGCCAAATAGTCTCCATTGCTGTGGTGGCGGGAATATTTATATCCTTCAATAAAATTCTGACAAGTGACATCACTTTGAGCGCAAGGGTAAAATCCCCCTTGGGCGTGTCTTTTAGGGGGGTATTGGGGTGCGGGATAAAAGGGCCTATGCCCACCATATCTGCTTCAAGATTTTTGAAGAATAAAATATCATTTGCTAAAGATTCAATTGTCTGTCCCGGCAAGCCCACAAGACAGCCTGTACCTGTTTCATAGCCTAATTCTTTTAAATTATAGAGGCAATTTAGCCTGTTTTTAAAATCCATATTCGGGTGCATTTTTGTGTATAAATTTTCATCTGTTGTTTCAATTCTAATTAAATATCTGTCTGCACCTGCGTCTTTAAATGCTCTGTAATCATCCTTTGACCTTTCGCCAATGCTTAAAGTTAGCGCTACATCCAGTTTTTTAATCTCTGATATTATTTTGCATAAAATTTCTCGTGTGAAAAATTTATCTTCCCCTGATTGTAGCACAATTGTTTTATAGCCAATATCTGCGGCATTTTTAGCACATTGTATAATTTCATCGGGTGACATTTTGTATCTTTGAACATTTTTATTTGCTGTGCGAAGGCCGCAATATTTGCAGGATGAACTACAGATGTTTGAAAATTCAATCAGTCCGCGAAGATGAATTTCATCTCCAACATTTTCATATCGAATTTTATCAGCCTTTAAAAATAAAGCCTCATTTTGGCTGTCATCTTTTAAAATATTGATAATTTCGGCTTTTGTATACATAGTTTTAATATATCACAATAATCTTTTATATCAGCCTATTAAGAAATATGAATTTGATTAATGAGCCCTTTACTTATTAAAGAAGTGTTTTTTAATTTATTTAGTTGAATTTTTTAAAATAACTTAAAAAGTGGTTTTACCATGCTAATTTTTTTTGGTAAGATAACCTAAAGGATAAATTGAAGGAAAGAAGGGTGTAAATCCCACACTGGTCCGCAGCCGTCACAGTCGGAATGCTTCAATTAGCTAGGATACCTCGAGACAGGAATTTGTGTGAAAAAATCACCAGCATATTATAGCGGAATTTGATTAGCATATTTTCTGCCTTTTTAAACAAAAGGAGATTTAAATGAAGGAATTACGGGATGAAAAGTGTACTTGCAGTACAGAAGCTGTAAGGCTTACAGCTTTTAGTGCAAGTAATAGTGCAACAAAACCCATCAATGCGGTAAATTTAACAAATACAGGTGCAAATGCCTTTGAAACTTTAGCTGGATTTAGCAAAGTTGTAGATTTAGCCCCAAGATATCTTTTGCGTGATATTAAAATTATTAAAAAAGATGGCACAAAAGAAGAATATGATGTAAGAAAAGTTGTGGCTGCGGTTAAAAAATCTGCCGCAAGAATGCTTGTAGAGTTTTCAGAAGAAGAACTTTCTGAAATAAGTAATTTTGTGGATAATAGCGTTTTAAAGATGAATCAAAATGAGATAGAAATCTTTACAATGCACTGTGTTGTTGAAAATGCGCTTGAAGTTTTGAATCCTAAAGTTGCAAAAAGCTATAGAAACTATAGAAATTATAAGATTGATTTTGTTGATATGCTTGATAAGGTTTATCAGGAAAGTCAAAAGATTATGTATATTGGTGATAAAGAAAATTCAAACGCTGATTCTGCGCTTGTTTCCACAAAACGTTCTTTAATTTTTAACCAATTAAACAAAGAACTTTATAAAAAATTCTTCCTTACCGTTCCTGAATTGCAAGCCATAAGAGATGGATACATTTATATTCATGATATGTCTGCAAGGCGCGATACCATGAACTGCTGTCTTTTTGATGTGGCAAATGTTTTAAGGGGCGGTTTTGAGATGGGAAATCTCTGGTATAATGAGCCAAAAACGCTTGAAGTTGCCTTTGATGTTATAGGTGACATTGTAATGGCAGCTGCAAGTCAGCAATATGGCGGGTTTACTGTGCCCGAGGTTGATAAAATCCTTGCTCCTTATGCAAAAAGGACCTATGAAATAAAATATCAAAAATATATTGATTTAGGAATAGAAGATGAAAGGGCGAAAAAAGAAGCCCTAAAAGATGTTGAAAAAGATTTCCATGACGGTTTTCAGGGGTGGGAATATAAATTTAACACTGTTGCATCTTCTCGCGGGGATTATCCTTTTATAACAGTTACTATGGGGCTTGGCACGGGTGAATTTGAAAGAATGGCATCAAAAGTAATGCTTGAAGTGCGCCGTGATGGCCAGGGTAAAAAAGAAAATAAAAAACCTGTATTGTTCCCAAAAATTGTATTTCTTTATGATGAAGAACTCCATGGGAAAAATGGTGTTTTAAGAGAATTATTTGATGTGGGTATTGAATGTTCTAAAAAGGCAATGTATCCTGACTGGCTTTCTTTAACAGGGGATGGGTATGTTGCATCAATGTACAAAAAATATAAAAAAGTAATTTCACCAATGGGCTGTCGTGCTTTTCTTTCGCCTTGGTTTGAAAGAGGCGGTATGAGCCCTGCGGATAGTGATGATGTACCTGTTTTTGTCGGCAGGTTTAATATTGGCGCTATCAGCTTGCATTTACCTATGATATATGCAAAGGCTAAAAAAGAAGGCAAAGATTTTTATGAAGTGCTTGATTATTATATGGAAATGATTAGGCAGATTCATATTAGAACCTATGATTATTTAGGTGAAATGAGGGCATCAATAAATCCTTTGGCATTTTGCGAAGGCGGTTTTTATGGCGGGCACCTTGGAATCCATGATAAGATTAAACCTTTATTGAAATCTGCAACTGCATCATTTGGTATTACTGCCTTAAATGAATTACAGGAAATACATAATCAAAAATCTTTAGTGGAAGATGGGCAATTTGCTCTTGATGTTATGGAATACATCAATAAAAAGATTAATGAATTTAAAGAAAAAGATGGCAATTTATATGCAATTTATGGTACACCTGCTGAAAATCTTTGCGGTTTGCAGGTAAAACAGTTTAGGAAAAAATACGGGCAGGTGAATAATGTTTCAGACAGAGGATATGTGTCGAATTCATTCCATTGTCATGTGTCAGAAAACATTGGGCCTACCCAAAAACAGGATTTAGAAAAAAGATTTTGGAACCTTTTAAACGGCGGTAAAATCCAATATGTAAAATATCCTGTTTCATATAATACAAAGGCTATTGAAACTTTGGTGACACGCGCTATGGATATGGGATTTTATGAAGGGGTAAATTTATCCCTTGCATATTGTGATGATTGTGGTCATCAGGAACTTTCCATGGATGTTTGCCCAAAATGCGGAAGCAAAAATTTAACCAAAATCGACAGAATGAACGGGTATCTTTCGTATTCAAGGGTAAAGGGCGATACGCGCCTTAATGAAGCAAAGATGGAAGAAATAAAAGACAGAGTAAGCATGTAGCCTGCTTTTATTTTGCCAAATTTGATCGAAACTGATTGAAGCAGGAAATGAAAAATATTTCCAACAAGGACACATCCCGTCGCTGGCGCTCCTCTTTAATGGTCCTTTTATGGAAACATTTTTCTTTCCAATGTGCTAACTGTTAAAGGAAAAAATATGAATTATCATGATATTACAAAAGAAGATATGCTAAACGGGGATGGCATAAGGGTTGTGCTTTGGGTTTCAGGGTGTGAACACAAATGCAAAAACTGCCAAAACCCAATTACCTGGGATAAAAATGACGGACTGCCTTTTGATAAAAATGCGGAGGATGAACTTTTTGAAGCGCTTAGTAAATCTTTTATAGACGGCATCACATTTTCAGGCGGGGACCCTTTGGCACCATACAACAGGGCTGAAATTTCAAGGCTGATTAAAAAATGTGCAAAAGAATATCCAAATAAAACAATTTGGCTTTACACCGGGTATTTATATGAAGAAATTAAAGATATTGAAGGGATTGAGCTTGTAGATGTTCTTTGTGATGGCGAATTTGTTGAAAATTTGAAGGATAATAATCTTCAATGGGTTGGCAGCTCTAATCAAAGGGTTATTAATATCAAACGTACCATTCAAAAAGGCGAAATCGTATTGCATTAAAGGTTTATTCCTGAGCTATTTTTTTAATATAGCTGTAGTATTCGTTATTTTTAAACCCTGATGCTAAATCTAAAAGTTTTTCTTTTGAGATAAAACCCATCCTATAGGCTACTTCTTCAAGACAAGCTATTTTTATACCCTGATTTTCTTCAATTGTTTGCACATATTGACCTGCCTGCAATAAGGATTTATGGGTTCCTGTATCAAGCCAGGCAAAGCCTCTGCCAAAAAGCTCTACATTTAATTTATGATGTTCCAAATAAATTCTGTTTAAATCTGTTATTTCAAGTTCGCCGCGTTTAGAGGGTTTTAAGTTCTTTGCAAAGTCTATAACGCTGTTATCATAGAAATAAAGTCCTGTAACAGCAAAGTTTGATTTTGGATTTTCAGGTTTTTCTTCAATTGAAATTGCCTTATTGTTTTTGTCAAATTCCACAACGCCAAACCTTTGCGGGTCTCTTACCTGATAACCAAAAACTGTTGCCTCATTGTTTTCTTTGGCATTTTTTCTTGCTTTTTTAAGCATTGCAGAAAATCCTTGCCCGTAGAAAATATTATCTCCTAAAACAAGCGCCACACAATCATTTCCAATAAATTCTTCTCCTAAAATGAAGGCTTGTGCAAGACCATCCGGGCTTGGCTGTACTTTGTATGAAAATTTTACGCCAAATTGCTCGCCTGTGCCTAATAATTTTTCAAAATTTGGTAAATCAGAAGGGGTGGAAATTATTAATATATCTTTAATTCCTGCAAGCATCAAAACAGATATAGGATAATATACCATAGGCTTGTCATAGATTGGTAAAAGCTGTTTTGAAACGGTCATCGTGCTTGGATAAAGCCTGGTGCCGCTGCCTCCTGCAAGAACTATCCCTTTCATTCTAAATTTTCCTTCCTTAATTTTAAATAACAAGCAAGTGCTTCCTGCCAGGGTCTTAGGAGATTATTATTTTCCATAACACTGTATTTTGGCCTTTTTGCGGGGCGCGGAAATTCTTCTGTAGTGCAGGGGGTTAAATTTACGTCTAAATTTTCCAGTTCAAATATTTTTTTTGCAAAACCATACCAGCTTGTTTTGTCTGCTCCGCAGAGGTGGTATGTTCCGTAAGGTTTTGTTAATAATTTTAATATTCCGTAACATAAATCTACACTCCAGGTGGGGCAGCCAGTTTGGTCATCTACCACTTTGATTTCCTTAGCGGCTGAAGGGGTGCCGGTTTTATTATTGGCTGTGTCGGACGAGGCTTGCGTAGTGCTGGGGTTGCCAGCACCGGCCAGTGCGGGTGTAGTGCCAGGAGCACCGGCTGACGCGAGCGTAGTGCTTGCATCTGGCGTAGTGTTTCCATCATCAAGTTCATCACTTGCTGATGTCACACCGCCTGACGGAGCACCGGCCAAGGTGAGCATTGTTTCGACGAAATTTTTGCCATGGATGCCGTATAGCCAGCTTGTGCGTGCTATATAATATTTTTTACAATGTTTTTTAATTGCAAGTTCGCCCTCATATTTTGTTTTGCCGTAAATGCTTTTTGGGTTTGGTGCATCATCAGGCAAATAAGGGGTATTTTTTGTGCCATCAAAAACGTAATCTGTTGAAATATAAATAATCGGCACATCAATTTTTGATGCAGCAAGTGCCATATTTTCCGTGCCTTTTGCGTTTAAAAGAGTTGCTTTTTCAATGTCACTTTCTGCTTTATCCACATTCGTATAGGCAGCGCAATGAATAATTAAATCAGGATGCGTTTTTGATATAAAATTATCTGCGGCTGTGTTATCAGTCACATCCAGTGTTTCATAATCTGTTTGGATAACATAACAACCGGCATCTTCTAAAATGGGGCATAAATCCTGTCCAAGCATACCATTTGCACCAGTTACAAGAACTTTCATTTTATACAAGGCTCGCTTTCTTGTCTTCAATAGATTTCATCCAGCTTTGATTGTTTAAATACCAATCTATTGTAAGCTTTATTCCTTCTTCAAATGTTATTGAAGGTTTCCAGCCAAGTTCGGATGTTATTTTATCGTTTGAAATTGCATAACGCCTGTCATGGCCTAATCTATCTTCAACATATTGAATAGAATTTTCATCCTTACCCATTGCATCTAAGATAAGTTTTGTTATTTCCATATTGGTTTTTTCGTTATGGCCGCCTATATTGTAAACTTCACCTACTTTTCCTTTGTGCAGTACGATATCTATTGCTTCACAATGATCATAAACATAAAGCCAATCGCGCACATTTAATCCATCACCATATACAGGCACTTTTTCATTCTTTAAAAGACGGGAAATAAAGAATGGGATTAATTTTTCAGGATACTGATAAGGTCCGTAATTATTTGAACAACGTGTATTTAAAACAGGCATTTTATATGTTTCAAAATATGCACGCACCAGCATATCTGCTCCTGCTTTTGATGCAGAATACGGGCTGTTTGGTGCAAGGGGTGTTGTTTCGTAAAAATAGCCTGTTTTGCCCAATGTTCCATAAACTTCATCGGTTGAAACCTGAAGATATCTTTGTATATTAAATTCTTTTGAAGCCTGAAGCAGGTTTAACGTTCCCTGTACATTTGTTTCAATGAAAATTTCAGGGTGTTTTATTGAATTATCCACATGGGATTCTGCTGCAAAATTTACAACGCAATCCACATCTGATATTATTTCACGCACTAAATTTTTATCACAAATATTTCCCTTAATAAAAGTATATCTTTGGGAATAGTTTGGGTTTTCTTTAATATCATCAAGGTTTTCAATATTTCCAGCGTATGTCAGTGCATCTAAATTTACAATTTTATAATCAGGATGTTTTTTTAGAATATGCCTTACAAAGCAAGAGCCTATAAACCCTGCGCCGCCTGTTACTAATAGTTTCATCTATATTAGCTCCTCTTTATTGATTTCACTTAATTTTGGCTGAATTTTATCTTTTTCGGATAATATTGGTTCAAAATCAATTTCCCAATCAATATTTATATCCTTATCAGACCACAAAAGCCCTCTGTCTGCAAGCGGATTGTATTCGCCGGATGCTTTGTATAATAATTCTGCTTCATCAGATAAAACAACAAACCCATGAGCAAAGCCTTCTGGAATAAAGAGCATTTGTTTATTTTCTTCCGATAATTCTACTTTAACATATTTGCCATAGGTTTTGGAATTTGGCCTGATGTCAACAGCCACATCATAAATTCTGCCACGCGCACAACGCACCAATTTTGCCTGACCGTATGGTTTTGCCTGGTAATGAAGCCCGCGAAGCACTTTACTTGTAGATTTTGAGTGATTATCCTGATTAAATTCAACACAAATTCCATTGTTAAAAAAATCTGATTTTTTATAACTTTCAAGAAAAAAACCGCGATTATCCCCAAAAACTTTTGGTTTCACTAAAATTACATCCTCTATTTCCATCCTTTGAAATTCAAATGGCATCTTTTCCTCCGTTGCTATCTTTTAATTTTTATCCAGTTATCACATATTATATCATCATTATCATCAAGCCATGGGCTTGGTGCAATAATTATTTTATCTTTATTTTCTATAAGCCAGGCTGCCCACCAGCTGAATGAAGAATTAGCAATAATAGCATGTTTACACTGTGCCATTAATTGCATATCAATATAATCGGCTCCTTTTGATTTAATTAATTCAAAATCTGTTTCAAAATTGAAATTTTCTTTTATAAATTCATCTGAATCTTTTGCAAAGATAAAAAATACAGGGTTTTTTATCTTTTCTTTTATTTTTTGTATGGCATTTTTGTAATATTTAATACCAAGCGCCATATTCCTAATGTCTAAATAATCCCCGCGCCTGATGTGGATAAAAACACTGTTTTTTGTGTTTTGAATTTTTTCTAAAATGTTTTTATTATGTTCATTTTCAAGAGGTTTAAATGTGAAATCTTTTTTTATGATATCAGCGCAATTTTTAAAATATTTTTCATTTTGAAAATACCCTTCAAAATAATGCCCGCCCTTAATATTTAGCAATTTTTCTTCATATTTAAAAGGATTATCTTCATTTAAATATGTATTAAAATATTTTAGGAAAGGAAAATTTTTTCTCAGAAATTTTGGGAATTTTAGATATTTTTTTGCACTTAAATTTTTCAGTGCTTCATTGTCTGCAAAATTAATGTCTAAATTAAAAATATCTAAAGCATAATGACGTATTGTGATGCCATTTTTTCGCTCACCATCTTTGCCTAGTTTATCCATTTCATTAAACCAGGAATAATCAAAAAGGACGGCGCAATTTTGCTTTTTGTGTAATTTATGCATCAAGGCACGCCCAAATGCATACTGAAACATCTGATTTCCCAGCCCGCCTTTTAGTTTGATAATACTTGCCATCTTTTAACCATTTTAAAATAATTTATATTTATATTAACACAATGGTGATTTTAGGGCTTTAATGTATTTAATTTCGGTTTTTATTTTCTGTTTTTAATATAAAATATTTTTTATGAAACCAAAGCTTTTTGATATGTTTTTATCATTTTTAAAAATTGGCTGTCTGCTTTTAGGCGGGGGGTATGTAATTGTACCGCTTTTAAGAAATGAACTTGTTGAAAAACATAATTGGATTGATGAAAAAGATATTATAGATTTTTATGCGCTTGGGCAATGTACACCAGGGATTATCGCTATTAATACAACGCTTTTTATAGGGTATAAATTAAGGGGGAAAACTGGTGCCTTTATTGCTTTTTTAGGGCTTATTTTACCGCCTTTTCTTGCAATAATTTTGCTTGCTTCTGTTTTAATTTCTATTTCAAACAATATTGTTGTAAATGATGTATTTTGGGGTGTAAATATTGCAATAATTATCCTTTTAATTCTTACCGTAAAAGAGGTTTGGGCAAACAGTATTGTTGATAAATTTACGTTATTTTTATTTCTTTTAATACTTTTGCTTTCAGTTTTAAAAGTTTCGCCTGTAAAATCTATTATTTTATCTGGAATTTTAGGGATTTTATATAAAGTAATCACTGCAAAGCTGCACAAAAGCGGAGGTAGTGCATGATGCATAATATAGGGTGCCATATAGGTGAACAACTTCTTTATTTATTTGTAGAATTTTTTAAAATAGGTCTTTTTTCTTTTGGGGGCGGATATGCTACAATGCCTTTTTTATACCATATTTCAGATAATTACCATTGGTTTTCTTATGAAGAATTAACAAGAATGCTTGCAATTTCAAGCATTACCCCTGGACCTGTGGGGCTGAATGTTGCAACGTTTGCAGGGTTTAAAACAGCAGGGGTTTTAGGCTCTGTTACAGCTACTTTAGCTATTATGCTGCCATCCTTTGCTATTGTCATTTTAATTTCAAAGGTTTTAAAGAAATTTAAGGATAATTTTTATGTGCAATCAATTCTCTACGGTCTTCGCCCTGCTGCGGCTGCAATGCTTGGGGCAGTTGCAATAAGATTATTTAATGATAGTATTTTTGCGCATAATGCAATTGATATAAAAGGTATTTTATTATTTTGTTTTTTAATTTTGTTTAGTTTCAGGGTAAAAAAAGACCCCCTTATTTATCTTTTAATAGGTGGTCTTTTTGGAATATTATTAAATTTTCACCATATTTTAAACATTTTCAAGGGGTAATAATTCTTTCATACGGTTAAACCTTGTTCTGTAATCTCCGCCAATATCCACAAGGGCCCATCCGAACCATTTATCCACATTTGCAAGGTAATTAACGTATGTGTCTTCATCCTGCGGCAAATTATGTTTAGATGCTGCATCATTGCATTTTTCAATTATGGTTTTGCCTGTATCTAAAAGCCTCTGTTTATCATCTTCATCCAGTTTTTCATAAAATCTATCGAAGAATGAAAAATC
This sequence comes from Candidatus Gastranaerophilales bacterium, assembly GCA_910587815.1. Lineage (GTDB taxonomy): Bacteria > Cyanobacteriota > Vampirovibrionia > Gastranaerophilales > Gastranaerophilaceae > MGBC122484. The sequence goes on from CAJUNK010000001.1 coordinate 247,287, forward strand.
AAGCAGACAATTTGTTAAATCCAGCCTTGAATTTATATGGGAAGGGTCTGCATTTTTGAAAAAATCAATGATATGAATTTTTTCATTTTCATAATCTATTAAAAGATTATTCGGGTTTATGCTATCCATCTTATAGCCTTTGCTGCCAAGGGTTTTTAATTGTTTTGCATAATCATCAAAAGCAGCTTCATCAAATTGTGCAATTTTTTCAATTGAATTTAAAAATTCTTTTGATTCTTCTTTTGTAACAATGCTGTTGTTATTTATATGGGCAGACCAGTTTTCAAGGGAATGGGGTGTGCCTTCAATTTTCTTTAAAATGTGGAACCTGTCTCCAATCCTAGCAATTTCCTGGCCCATATTTTGTGCGCCAAATTCATTTTTTGTGCGGTAAAGCCCTGCGCCTTCCTTTGTTTTATTTGGTTTTTTATCCACCTTTAGCGCCCAAGGCTCCAGTGCACTATCAGAAAAGCTGTAAACTTCTGAATTTAGCCCCGTGCCAAGAAGGTTTTCAGGTTTTATATTCTCCATAAAATCTTCTTCATTAAATAAACCTGCTTCAATTCTTTTTTGATTAAAATTTTCAAAAGAAAGCGGGTCATTTTCTTTGCCTTTAAAGGTTAAAAGTTTATTATTTATTCCGATTGCAGATAATTCTTTTTCAAGATTTTTTGGCGCCAAAATATTTGGTATTTTTTGGCTTGAAACACCACAAGTATTAAAACGGGCGCCGAAATTGGTACCAAGGCCGGAATTAAGGCCAAAATTAAGGGAATTTACCCTTGAATTTACAACACTAATAGACATAATTTTCTCCTAACAAACACGATTTTTTTGCAAATGTGCGGTTTTATTTTAGCCATGCACAATTTGCATACGCTACAAGGAGCAAAAAAGAAAAAATTTGCCGTTAAAATATAGAAATTTATATATTTTTTACATAAATTAATATGGTATTATATACACTATTTTAGGCTTAGGGTGTTATATTTTTAGCCATCCATTGCGCCTGAAAAATCCATATCCATTTCAGGCATAGCGTTTTCATCCTTGTTTTCATCATCAAGTTTTAATTCATTTGTCATAATATCAGCCCCATATTTACCAAGCCAATATCCTTTGTTTTCTCCGCCCAATATATCTTGCAATTCGCCTTTTGGTACTGTAGCTTTAATCATAGTAAACAAGGTATCGCCTTTAATATCTTCAGGATTATTTGCATAGGCTCCTGAAATTATGTTTAATAAATCCTTTAAATCTCCAGCATTTAAGGATTTTAAATCGCCATCTTTTAAATCCAGGGTTTTAATTTGGGAAAGTTTTGTTTCCATACTTTGATTAGCATTTAATATGCCTTCTAATGTGCCGGAGCTGCTTGCTTCTTCAAGTGTATCTTCCATATCCTGGTTAAGGTGGCTTGTTAGAGAGGCAAGTTCTTCGCTTGTTAAAATATTATCGCCATCTTCATCCAAATCAGAAAAAATGCTTGAAAAATTAACGTTGTCTTTTGTAAAGATGCTTTTTGCCGCTGCATAAAAATCGTCTGAATTTATGCCGCTAATGCTTTTGCCATCTTCTGTTTTTTGTGTGGTAAGTGTAAAAATTTTATTAATATCAAAATTTGGACTAGACATATTTTCTTCTTTCTCTCTTTATCTCTCTTGTATATATAAAGTAAATAATCAGAAAAAAATTGCCTAATTTTTTCAAATTTTATATATTTTTGTTAAATTAATTTTTCAGATACCACTCGTAAGCTGCTTTTATACCGTCTTCTAGGGAAATTTTCGGCGCCCAGCCAAGAGATTTTATTTTGGTATCATCCATAAGTTTTCTAAATGTGCCATTTGGCTTTGTTTTATCATATTCTATCTCTTGCATCAGGCCTACTGCATCTTTTACAATTTCATAAAGCTTAGAAAGCTTGATATCATCGCCGTTTGTGATATTTACAAGTTCGCCTGTGTCTTTATAATCTTTATTTTGCATTAAATAAACGCTTGCATCTGCTAAATCATCCGATGACATTAATTCCCGATATACGCTGCCATCGCCCCAAACAATTACTTTGTCTTTATAAGCACCTAGTTTATTTAAGGCTTCTATTATAGATTTTTCGCTGTTGAAATCAATGGTTTCATCAAGACCGTATCCTATTTTTCTTTTTTGTAAATCATTTTTAATTTCATCAAAATTTTCTTCATATAAAAGTTTTGCAAGGTGAAAGCGCCTTAAAAGCATAGGAAGCAGGTGTGCTGTTTCCATATTAAAATTATCATTTTCACCATATTGGTTTGTGGGCATTAAGGATATAAAATTTGTGCCATATTGTTCATTATAATATCTGCAAAGTTTTATTGCGGCAATTTTTGCAATTGCATAGGCTTCATTTGTGGATTCCAAGGGGGATGTTAAAAGGCAGTCTTCTTTCATAGGCTGCGGTGCGCATTTTGGGTAAATGCAGCTGGAGCCAAGGTTTGCAAGCTTTTTTACACCGTATTTATAGCTTGAATTTATAATATTTGTTGAAATCATTAAATTATTATAGATAAATTCAGCAGGATAGGTTGAATTTGCAAGGATGCCGCCAACTTTTGCCGCGGCTAAAAATACATAATCAGGTCTTTCTTTATTAAAAAAAGCATCTACGGCAGCTTGGTTTGATAAATCAAGTTCTAAATGGGTTTTTAAAATTAAATTATCAAAACCTTCATTTTTTAATTTCCTAACAATTGCACTGCCTACAAGACCTCTGTGGCCTGCAACATATATTTTAGAATTTTTTTCCATAATGTTACCTTATGTATAATCTATATTTCAAAAGAACCTGTAATATCGTATCCTTCTTTTTTGAGGACAGAATCTTTCAAGGCTTCATTCATATCTTCTTCCACCATTTCATCTATTAGCATATCAAGGTCATATTTTGGCACCCAATTAAGTTTTTCCCTTGCTTTTTTTGCATCTCCTAAAAGTAATTCTACCTCTGTGGGTCTAAAATATGCAGGGTCTACTTTAACAATAATTTTTCCTGTATTTTTATCCACCCCTTTTTCTTCAAGCCCAGTGCCAGTGAATTCAAGCTCTATTCCTGCTTTTTTAAATGCTTTTATGCAAAAATCACGGACAGTTGTTGTGACACCTGTTGCAAGGACGAAATCTTCAGGTTTATCTGTTTGTAAAATTTTCCACATGCCTTCTATATAATCTTTGGCGTGGCCCCAATCCCTTTTAGCGGAAAGGTTTCCAAGATAAAGTTTTTCTTCTAAACCTGTTTTTATTCTTGCTGCTGCACGGGTTATTTTTCTTGTGATAAAGGTTTCGCCCCTTCTTGGAGATTCATGGTTAAATAAAATCCCGTTTGTTGCAAAGATATTATAGGCTTCGCGGTAGTTTATTGTTATCCAGTATGCGTATAATTTTGCACAAGCATAAGGGGAGCGCGGGTAAAATGGTGTTTTTTCTGTTTGCGGAGTTTCTTGCACCAGTCCGAATAATTCAGATGTTGATGCTTGATAAAATTTTGTTTTATTTTCTAAACCCAATATCCTTATTGCTTCTAGAATTCTTAATGTCCCTAAAGCATCAGTATTTGCAGTGTATTCAGGGCTATCAAATGAAACTTTTACATGGGATTGCGCTGCAAGGTTGTAAATTTCATCCGGCTGAATTTCCTGAACAAGTCTTATAATATTTGTGCTATCGGTTAAATCCCCATAGTAAAGTTTAAAATTTGCATCAGTATCATGTTTATCTTGATACAGGTGGTCAATTCTTTTTGAATTAAAGGATGAAGAACGTCTTTTTATGCCGTGTACTTCATATCCTTTTTCAAGCAAAAATTCAGCCAAATAACTTCCATCTTGTCCTGTAATACCTGTAATTAGCGCTTTTTTCATTAAAAATCTCCAAAAACTATCTTGATTTTATGTATTATAGTGATATTTTGGCATTTATTCAAGCATTGAAAAAATTAAAACTTTAAAATATTTTTTTATGCTAAAATTTTTTGTATTATGAAGAGTGAATTTTTTAAACGAACAAAAATAGTTGTAACGCTCGGCCCTGCAACTGAAAAAGCAGAAACTATAAAAGAATTGATAAAAGCTGGAGCAAATGTTTTCAGACTGAATACATCCCATGGCACAATGGAGTATCACAGGGAAAAAATCCGCCTCATTAAGGAAACTGCATCCAAAATGGGTATATTTGTTGCCACAATGGTAGATTTGCAAGGACCAAAGATAAGAATTGGCAATTTAAAAAAAGAAATTGAAATCAAAAATGGAGATACGCTTGTTTTAGCTCATTCTTTAGAGCAAACAGATGAAAATATTATCCCTGTTGACTATGCTGGAATTGCAAATGATGTTTCTGCAAACAGCAGAGTTTTGATTGATGATGGAAAACTTGAAATTGTTGTAGATAAGGTTGAAGACAATAAGGTTTATGCAACTGTTACAAACGGCGGCATTTTAAAATCCAGAAAGGGTCTTAATATACCAGGTTCTACCGCAAGTTTAGATGCTGTAACACCAAAAGATGTTGAATTTATAAAATTTGCCGTTGAAGAACATGCTGATTTAATAGCACTTTCTTTTGTAAGGCAAAAAGAAGACGTTTTGCTTGCAAAAAAATATATAAACGATTTTGATTCTACTATTCCTGTTATATCAAAACTTGAAAAACCTGATGCTATAAGAAATTTATCTGAAATAGTTTCTGTTTCTGACGGCATTATGGTTGCAAGAGGGGACTTGGGGATTGAATTATCACCTGTTGAAGTACCTACTTGCCAAAAATTAATCATAGAAGAAGCAAACAAACAGAGAAAGCCTGTAATTGTTGCAACACAGATGCTCGAATCTATGATTAATGAACCTATTCCAACGCGTGCAGAAAGTTCTGATGTGGCAAATGCAATTTTGGATGGAACAGACGCTGTAATGCTTTCTGGAGAAACATCTGTTGGAAAATTTGCAATTGAAGCTGTAAGGATGATGTCAAAAATTGCAATGAATACTGAGAATAGCTGCTTTTATAAGTTTGATACAGATAAAGAATTGGACAATGAAAAAGCGCTTACCCGCCAGGCTATCGTGTTTGGGGCGGATAAAATGTTGAAATATGTAAATGCAAAGGCTATTTTAAGCTTTTCGCATTTTGGATATTCTACAAGGTTAATGTCAAAATTAAAACCATCTGCACCTGTTATTATGGTTTCTGATTTAGAAGAAACTTGCAGAAAAATGACACTTGCCTGGGGTGTCTATCCTTTTTATAAAAAATGGGATGGCATTGTAGATACGAATTTGCTATTAAAAATTGACGAATTTTTAATAAATGAAGTAGGGCTGAAAGCCAATGATTATGTGGTTATTACAGGTTCTGCACCAAGGCTTATTTCGGGGCGTACAAATTTTGTGCGAGTTCACAAGATTGGAACATAGTCTTGCTGAATAAAATCTATTAGTGAAAATGTGTGCGCAAAACAGGGGGGAATATGAAAGATAACACAAAGTGTCTACATTCAGGATATACACCAGTTAATGGCGGCCCAAGGGTTATGCCCATTTATCAAAGCACAACTTTTAGATTTAATTCTACAAAAGAAATTGGTGATGTTTTTGACGACCCCACAAAAGCCCATATTTATTCACGCTTTACAAATCCTACTGTTGATGTTGTGGAGAAAAAAATTGCGGATTTAGAAAATGGTGTGGCTGCAATGTGCACATCAAGCGGCCAAATGGCATCTTTAATGTCAATTTTAAACCTTTGCAATACTGGGGATAGCTTTATAAGTTCTTCATCTATATATGGCGGAACTGTGAATTTATTTGCTTTTACGCTAAAAAAGCTTGGCATTGAATGCATTTTTGTGGATGTGGATGCAGATGAGGATGAAATTCAATCTAAAATTAAACCAAATACAAAGGCAATTTTTGGTGAAACATTGACTAATCCTTCATTGCAGGTTTTGGATATTGAAAAATTTGCACATGTTGCGCATAAAAATGGTATTCCATTAATTGTGGATAATACCTTTCCGACACCTATTTTATGCAAGCCAATAAACCATGGAGCGGATATTGTAATTCATTCAACCTCAAAATATATGGATGGCCATGCTTTACAGGTGGGCGGTGTTATAGTAGATGGCGGCAAATTTGATTTTACAAATGGTAATTTTCCTGATTTTACAGAACCTGATGAATCATACCATGGCACAGTCTATACAAAAGATTACGCTTTTGCACCATATATTATAAAGGCAAGAATGCAGCTAATGAGAGATTTTGGCGCATATCCATCAGGAAATTCGGGCTTTTTATTGAATTTGGGGCTTGAAACCCTTGCAATCAGGATGGAAAAATATTGTTCAAATGCTTTGAAAGTGGCTGAATATCTAAAAGGTACAGGCAAATTTGAAACTGTAAATTACCCTGGACTTTCAGATAATAAATATTATGATTTAGCTAAAAAATATATGCCAAAAGGCCAAAGCGGCGTTATTTCCTTAACGATAAAAGGCGGGTATGATAATGCTGTGAAATTTATGGATGGATTAAAGATGGCATCCAATGAAGTGCATGTGGCAGACATTAGAACTTGTGTGCTGCACCCTGCAAGTGCCACTCACAGACAGCTAACCGAAGAACAGCTTGTGGCATGTGGAATAAACCCGGGCACTGTAAGATTTTCTGTGGGGTTGGAAGATGTGGATGATATCATTGCAGATATTGAACAAAGTTTAGAGAAAATTTAAAACATTTTATTGCAATTTTTGTCCTAATAATTTTAGGCTTTATTTTGTAATGCAAGTTTTATCTTTTTTTCAATTTTTTGCTTGTCTGGTTTAAATGCACCATCTTCCCCTTTGGTTTCAACTTCATAAGGGTGGGCAAAAATCAGGCCATGGCTTGTTTTGTATTTTCCTTTAAGGCAGTCTGCCATGCTTGCTTTTTTTACACCAAAAGATGCTTCTGCTGCATCCTTGTCTTCAAATCTTGTATAGTCACCTTCTTTAGTGATTACATAAATTGCATCTTTATTTAAGTAATTTATCTTTTCTTGGATTAAATTTTCATCCAAAATTATTTTGTCGCCATTAGACTCAATTTCAGCCTCTTTTGCCCAAAGGAAAGAGTAACCGTAAGTTTCTTTTATTTTTTTATTAATGCAGCGAGAAATATTTACTAAAGGAATTTTAAGAGCTTCGCTTGCTTCTTTTTGGCTTGAATATCTTGTGCATTTTCCATCTTTTGCTATTGCATAAATAGCCTTGTTTTCAAAGTACAAAACCTTTTGTTCTATTTTCTTTAAATCAGGTATTAAAGCACCCTCTTTGTCTTGAATATCAATATCTTCACCAAGGGCGAAAACATATCCGTTTGCGGCATTTTCAAGATTTAAAAGACAATTTAGAATTCTAATATATTGTATGCCAAGTTCGTTTTTTGCATCAGTTATGCTGAAAAATTTTTTATAATTTTTGTTTTTATCAATGGCATAAAATCCGTTTTCAGATACATCAATTGTTCTTGTTTCGTTTGCAGTCTTTATTGTTTCTTTTATTTTTTCTGTATCCACAATAATGGTTCCATCTTGTGCAATTTTTTCAACTTCATTTGCATTTAATGCTATATACCCATGAATTGTTTTCTTTCTTCCTTTTGCAGCTGCTGAAATATCTTGCAAAGAAACACTAATGGCTTTTCCTGCTTCTGTTCTTGTATTATATCTTTCATAATTACCATCTTTATCAATTAAATAAACGGCAGATTTATTTAACACTTCCATTGCTTCTTGCAGCTTTGTTTTATCAATTGAAATTGTACCGTCTTCATTTTCAATCTCTATATCGCTTGCTTTTGTAAATAAATATTGCGAAGTTTTATTTTGTCTTCCAAGGATACAGGATAAAATATTGTTATAAGAAATGTTTAAGCTTTCGTGCGCTTCTTCAATGGTATTAAATTTGGTGTAGTTGCCATTTTCATCAATGAGGTAAAAACCGATGTTACTTTTTGTTTTTCCTGTTAATTTATCTGAATCAACAACTATGTTTCCTTCCTTATCTACTGATTCAACCTCGCTTGCATAAATGAAAGAGTATCCTTTGATTGAACTAATTCTTTTTTGAAGACAGTCGCTCACTTTTTCTTTATAGATTCCAAGAGCATCAGCAACGTATTTTTGTAAATAAAATTTTCTGTAGTTTCCATCCTTATCTACAGCATAGAAAGGTTTTAAAAGATATCTGAGTTGCGTATTTAATAAATCTTCATCTTCTATTTTTGCTAATTTTGAATTTGGGTCGCAATTTGAAATTGTCTTATATTGCGTTTTTTTATCAGGATTTATACTTTGTTGTTTTCTTAAAAGCAATAAATCAAGAGTTGCATAAGATGTTTCTTTTTTCAGGTTTCGAATTTGTTTTTTGATTAAACGATTATTAGGCTCAATTTCACCTTTTTCATTTATTGTTTCAACTTCAAAATCATAGCAAAAAACAATACCGTTAATATTATCCTTTTCTTTTCTTAAACATTTATATACACTTGCTTTTGAAATATCAAGAGAATCAAGCAAATCCTGCACTTTTTCATATTTGATGTATCTTCCTGTTTTATCAATTGCATAGATAGGGGCTTTTATTCTTTCGGTTGTTTTTGAATCAGGTTCTATTTTCTTTTGTGCAATTTGTCTTGTTTTTGATTTTACTTTTGATTCAAGGGCATCATCTAATGGTATAGGAATTGTTTTACCTGCTGTAATTGAACACAAGATTTCAGAAGCAAGATTTATGATTAATGTGTCAGGAATTTTTTCACCATTGCGTCCCATTTCTTCAACATTGTCTGCAAATGCAAAAACAAAATCTCCCACAGATTCACTATCGCCATTTGCACATCTTAAAATGCTTCCAGCATTCACATTAAAAGCTTTTGCAGCATCAAAAGGGGTATCAAATTTTTTGAAATTTGCATACGCATCTATTGCATATATCGATGAATCTTTTTCTTTTGTATTTTTTGTCTGAAGCCCTAAAAATGCAACATTGTAATTTTTCATTGCATCAAAATGCTTGAAAGTATTTGTTGAATCAATATTGTTATTAAAAATATTTTTAGATGCAGTCTTGTTTTTTATCGGGGGGAGGGGGTAAAATGCTCTAAAATTTGTGATATTGGTTGCATGCATAAAATTTCCATTGGGTTTATTTTTTTAATTTGTGTATAAAATTTTCAAAAAGTTGTGTGATTATATAAAACACCTAAATATTTTTTTGAACAGTTTTAAATGTTATTAAATAAAAGCAATCTGTCGTATTTATAATATTCAGATTTTTTATGTACATTTTTGTTATAATTATTAAATATATCAGCTGCTAAAAGGAAAGAAAAATGCTTGCCTATACGTATAAAAGCCATGGTGTATTTGAATTAATGCAAAAAGATAAACCGCAAATTTTAGATTCAAAAGATGCAATTGTTCGAATCACAATGAGCAGTATTTGTTCAAGCGATATACATATAAAGCACGGTTTTGTTTCAAAAGCTGTGCCCGGTATTACAGTTGGTCATGAGATGGTTGGGGTTGTGGAAGAAACAGGTGCTGATGTTAAAAATGTGAAAAAAGGAGACAGGGTGACCGTGAATGTGGAAACATTTTGCGGTGAATGTTTTTTCTGCAAAAATGGATATGTTAATAACTGCACGGATAAAAACGGCGGTTGGGCTCTTGGATGTAGAATAGATGGCGGCCAGGCAGAATATATACGTGTTCCTTTTGCAAATCAAGGTTTAAATAAAATTCCTGATACGGTCTGTGATGAGCAGGCGCTTTTTGTGGGTGATATTCTTGCAACAGGGTTTTGGGCGGCGCGCATTTGTGAAATTAAGGAAGATGATACGGTTTTAATAATTGGGGCTGGGCCCACAGGCATCTGTACTCTGCTTTGTGTGATGTTAAAAAATCCTAAAAAAATTATAGTATGCGAAAAGGACAAAACAAGAAGAGATTTTGTAGAGAAGCATTATCCAAATGTAATTGTGACAGAGCCTGAAAACTGTATTAAGACTGTGAATATGGAGAGTGAACACAGGGGTGCTGATGTTGTTTTAGAAGTTGCAGGAAGCGAAGATACATTCAAGATGGCATATTTGGCTGCACGTCCAAATGCAGTGGTAACAATTGTGGCATTGTATGATAAACCTATGATTTTGCCTTTGCCAGATATGTATGGAAAAAATCTTACATTTAAAACAGGCGGGGTGGACGGGTGTGATTGCGACGAAATATTATCCCTTATTGAACAGGGCAAAATTGATACAACACCTTTAATAACACATAAATATTCGCTTCAAAATATAGAAAAAGCGTATGAAATATTTGAAAAAAGACAGGAAAATGTTATAAAAATCGCAATTGTAAATCCGTAATTTAAAATGCATTATATAAAAGCTTTCGTTGCAAAGATTACACCGGGAAGGCAATAAATATAATATAATTTAAAGAAATAACTTTTATTTTTTCAAAGCATTTTTAGATTTGTTTTTTGCCAGAAAGAGAGTTATTCTGTATGCAAATTCATATAATGGTTTTAGATACCATTGTTTTATTCTTTTCTTTCTAAAGTGATATTTTTGTGCAATATCAAATAGTTCCGCGGCTTCCGGGGTCATTTTATTGCAATCATAATTTTTCATTATTTCTTGATAGTTCATCGTTGCAACCTTCTTTTTTTAAAAAAAAGAGCATGGAACTTTTTAATTTTAATTACAGTTTCACGCTCTAAACTGTCTGGAATATAAAAATTTATTCAAACTCATTATTTATTAATTGTACAACTATATATTATAATACCATACTTTGAGTACTATTTTCAATAATTTAATAGGACTTAAAGTATATTTTATTTTTTATCCAAACAATTATGATTTTAAAAGGTATTTATTATGAATTTTGAAAAATGTTTTGGTAAAAATATTAAAAAATTTCGACTGGCAAAAAAGCTTACTCAAGAACAACTTGCTGAACAGTTGGATACTTCAACGAATACTGTAAGTAAAATTGAAAGAGGTTTGCGTTTTGTTAGTTCTGATACCTTGGTTAAAATCACTCAAATACTTGAAATCAAACCACATGAATTGTTTGTATTTGAAGACAAGCAATCAACGGAACAAATTTATAAAAATATTATTAAACTCTTAAAAACAGATGCTATAAAGAATGACTCAAAATTTTTGTCATTCATTTATGAGTTAATTATTCAGCACTTAGAAAAGTAGAATCCAAATAGGGAGAAAATTTTTGGAGCGTAGGTTACGCCATCCGAACCCCTAAAATATATTGTGCAGAAAATTGTT
>CAJUNK010000002.1 GCA_910587815.1 Candidatus Gastranaerophilales bacterium
CAATCTTTTTTGATTAAATTCATTTAGATACATCAATAAAGCTTCCATTTAAAATATTTATGACATTTAGCGATAAGTATTTTATCATGCTAAAAAAATCATCTGTGCATTATTTTAACAATTTTAAATGTAAAGTTTTATTGCGTTATTTAATACATTTTGCTTGGGAACACTGGTCTTAGGTGTGCTCCTGTGGGTGTTTCGCCCCGGTGGGCTCACATCCTACGTCGCCATCTTAAGGTTCCAGTCGTAAACTCGTCGTTTACTCCTTGGGAACACTGGTCTTAGGTATACAGCCATTGGGCTTCCTGTGCACGCCTGTTTACAAGACCCTGTAATACACGACCGCCGCCATGGCAATATTCTTTCATTTTACTAGCAGCAGCATCAATGTTGCCGGATTTTAACATCTGCAAAATGCCAGAACTTTTCACAACGCCGCCGCCACAGTTAAATGCAAGACTTACAAGCGCATCATACTGCCCTTGGCTCAGTTTCACGCCTGCTTCATTTGCATATTGAGTCACTTCATTTTCAAAACTTGCTAAATCCTGTTTTAAATAAGCTTCCGCCTGGGCTTCCGATATTTGCTGCCCTGGAGAAACACCCTTTGTGTGACCGTATCCTATCGTCCAAACACCTGCTGCACACTGATAAGCACTTGTTCTTAGGCCTTCCCAGTTTTTCAGCGCGTTCAGCATATTATTGCTTACTTTGCCGGAAGAAGCACCTTTTGGAGCCGATGAATAATCAGATGATGTTCCTGAAACCCCAGATAAACCTGGAACATTAGAAGTTGCGTAATTTTTCTGCAAATCTAATTGTTCTGCCTCTTTTTTATTTTGTGCAGAAATTGCCCTTTGATAGCTTTGATTTGCCGCTGAAAATTCATTATTTAAATTAGATTTTATAGCATTGTGGTCATTTATTGTGTCCAGTGCAGCTTGAATTTGGGAGTATAATAATTCTAGAGACTGGCTTAGGGTAAAAACTTTTGTTTTCAACTTAGCTTTTTCTTCTGGCGTATCAGCTTGTTTTAATTCCTGGTTTAATTTTTCTATTTGTTCTTTTTTTGAATTATATTCTTGTTCATATCCCTGTTTTACAGCTTCATCTGCTTCAAGTAAAGCCTTTATACCATCCATCTGTACCTTAATCAGCATCATATCCTGTTCCAGGCTTTCTGCCGCATCAGATACTTCATCCAAAGACATATTTGTAAAATCTATATCCACATATTCACTCTCATCAGTTTCTTCAACAGAGGTCTTTACTTTAGTATCATCAGTGTTTGTTTTTTCAGCATTAGACAATTTTGCCTGCTTTATACTGTTTAAAACATTTGCAGAATTTATACCTGATACATTTTGCGGCATAGTTTTTCCCTACCTTTTGATTTTCCTTCATTTGATATAACGGCTATTTTAAAGATTTATTTAAAAATTGTCACAAAAGTTTACAAAACAGCCACACATTTAGCAGATGAGGCAATTTACAAAAATTTCAAACGTTATTCAAAGACAAAAGGGTTTAAACAGGTAAAATAATATGATAACAAATTTTCCAAATTTTAAAATATTTACTGCACCAAAAATAAATGTGCAAAATGCTATAAAAAGTACTCCTTATTTATCCTTTAGGGGCGGTTCTCAAAATGAAGATACATTTGAAAAGAGTATAAAAACAAATAATATTGGCAACATTTCAAAAATAGAAGAACCCTTTAATAAAGATAGGATAGAGAGGCTTTATGGTGAAGTTTATGAAGATATAATGGAATTAATCCCTGTTGCAAAAGAATTAAATATTCAAAAACCAAAACCTCGCTTTGCACATAATACAAATATGGGTCAAAGAATGTGCTATACCTTTGAAGCAAATTCTATTGTGTTTAATATGAATAAAATAGATGGAGACTATTATTTTTGTACATTAAATAATAAAGATGGCACAATACGCGCCCTTTGCGGTATACACAATGAAAAACAAATTGAACGCGATGCAAAACAAGTACAGCAGCAGTATCCTGATTGCACTTTTAAGACAACAAAACTTACAGATAAAGAAAAAGAAGGATTTTTAAAGGCCACAATTGCTCATGAATTAAGACATTGCATTCAATGTCACCTTGAAGCATCCACAAAAGATGTTTCAAGAATGCACAAAGCACTTATTATGAAAATATTTGAGCAAGTGGGCGGCGATTATTCAGACATTGAATATTTGGATAATTTTGTTCCTAAAAAAATTATAACAGAGGATGCAAAATTAAAATATTCAATGAATCCCGATGATAACAGATATTTATCCACAAGAGAACATATATTTAACTATACAAAAGCGCTTGCCTATAATCCAAACAATAAGGGTCTGTATTACGCATCTCCATTGGAAGCTGATGCTAATAATTTTGCTTATGAATATTTCAATACTTTAAAAGAAAAGTCTGAAGATTCTGATATACGTCCTTTTATGGGAGATAATATAGGAAAATATTTATCATTAGATGCCGATACAATACTTGCATCTATGGAAAAATACGGATTTAGAAAATTAATAGAAAAATAATTTTTAAAGCTATTTAAAAAGCGGTTTTTAGCATATCTTTTAAAAATGTTTTTTTTGTCATAAAATATCCTCTATAAAAGAGGAAAAATAGGATTTTAATTATGGCAGAAGATAAAAAAGAGTTCAAAGATACGCTAAATTTACCCCAAACCACCCTTGCAATGCGTGCAAATGCAACAGTAAGAGAACTTGAAATCCAAAAATTTTGGGAAGAAAATAAAATTTATGAAAAAAGCCTTAAAAACAAGGATAAAACCAACAAATTTATTCTGCATGACGGCCCTCCGTATCTTAGTTCTGAAAAAATCCACGTAGGTACTGCCTTAAATAAAATTTTAAAAGATATTATCATTAAATATAAATCCCAGCAAGGGTTTTACGCCCCTTATGTGCCTGGGTATGATGCACATGGTCTTCCCATTGAAAATGCCGTTGTAAAAACTATCAAAGGCGGAAGACAAGCGCTTGCACCAGGTGAGCTTCGTGCAAAATGCAGAGAATTTGCGCTGAAAAATCTAAAAGGCCAGGAGGCTGAATTTAAGCGCCTTGGCGTTTGGGGAAATTGGGAAAACCCGTATTTAACAATCAAACCGGATTTTGAAGCTGAACAAATCCGCGTTTTTGGTGAAATGTATAAAAAAGGCTACATCCAAAAAGGCCTAAAACCTGTTTACTGGTGTGCATCTTGCGAAACAGCACTCGCTGAGGCTGAAGTAGAATATGCTGACCACACATCCACAAGCATTTATGTAAGATTTAAATTTAATGATGGGGATAAAAACAAGGTATATTCTTTAATTGGGGCAGATAATAATAAAGATTTATACGTTGTAATTTGGACCACAACCCCTTGGACAATCCCTTCAAACCAGGCAGTGTGCTTGAATGCAAGGCTTGATTACACCGTTTTTGAATATAATAACGAAAATTATATTGTGGCCCAAGGCTTATTAGGAACGTTTTTAGAAGGTGTTAGCTGGAAAGAAGCTGATATTAAGATTATTGGCGAAATTAAAGGTGTAGAACTTGAAAATTTAAATGTTTTCCACCCCTTATATAACAGGGAAAGCTTAATTGTTCTTGGGGACCACGTTACGCTGGATGCAGGTACAGGATGCGTTCATACAGCGCCGGGACACGGTTTAGAAGACTGGGAAGCTTGCCAAAGATACGGCATTAAAACACTTTCGCCTTTGGATTCAAAGGGCGTATGGCAAAAAAGTGATATGTTCTGTGACCCTGATTTAGAAGGTGTTCCTTATTTTAAGGGAAATGATATTGTTATAGAAAAATTGGAAAATAAAAAAGCGCTTTTAGCAAAGGCTGATATAACCCACAGTTATCCTCACTGCTGGAGATGCAAACACCCTGTAATCTACAGGGCAACAGCACAATGGTTTGTAAAAGTAGATATGTTTAAAAAACAAACCCTTGATGAAATCAAAAAGGTAAAATGGATACCTGCTGCGGGTGAGACAAGAATTTCAAATATGGTAGAAAACCGCACAGATTGGTGTATTTCACGTCAAAGAGCGTGGGGTGTGCCTATTCCTGTATTTTATTGCAAAGATTGCGATGAAGTTATTGTAAATGATGAAACTATAAATAATGTGGCTGAAATTTTTGAAAAAGAAAGTTCTGATGCATGGGTAAACCGCACAACAGAAGAGCTTTTGCCGCAAGGTTACAAATGCCCAAAATGCGGCGGCACCCATTTTACAAAAGAAAATGACATTATGGATGTTTGGTTTGATTCAGGAGTAACCTGGAGAGCCGTTGTTGAAAAACGCGCTGAAGAATTAGGTCACACACCGGTTGAGATGTATTTAGAGGGTTCAGACCAGCACAGAGGCTGGTTCCAATCTTCCCTTTTAACATCTGTTGCAACAACAGGTCATGCACCATATAAAACTGTTTTGACCCACGGTTTTGTATTTGGTGAAGATGGCAGAAAGATGTCAAAATCTCTAGGAAACTATATTAGGCCCGATGATATTATTAAAAATTATGGTGCTGATATTTTAAGGCTTTGGGCAGCATCTGTTGATTACAGAAATGATACCAAAATTGGTGATAATATTATAAAACAGCTTTCTGAAATCTTTAAAAAGACAAGAAACACTGCAAGATTTTTGCTTGGAAATCTTTATGATTTTGACCCTGCAAAAGATTATGTAGAATACAAAGATTTATTAAGTATTGATAAGTTTGCTTTAAATAAGTTATCAAAGCTGATTAAAAACGTGGATGAGGCGTTCAATCATTATGAATTTTATAAGTATTTTCAATATTTGCAAAATTTTGCTGCGGTTGATTTAAGCGCATTTTACCTTGATATTATAAAGGATAGATTATATACAGCAGGCAAAAAATCATTGTCCCGCAGGGCATCCCAGACTGTTATGTATGAAATATTGCAAACTTTAGTTCGCATTTTAGTTCCTGTAATGCCGCATCAGGCAGAAGATATTTGGCAAAATACACCTGAATGTCAAAGAGATGGCAAAATAAGCATATTACTTTCAGAATGGCCAAAAGCAAAGCCTGAATGGGAAAACGAGGCTATTGATGAAGAATTTTCAAAACTTTTAAAGGTTCGTGAAATTGTATCAAAAGCAATTGAACCTTTAAGAAACAATGAAGATAAGATTATTGGAAGTTCTTTAGAGGCTGCAATCCTTATAGAATGCGGCAAAGATGCTATTGTAGATGCAGCATTGCTTCAAAAATATGAAAATGATTTAAAAGATTTATTCATAGTTTCACAGGCATATATAGGAAAAACCCCTGATGGTGCGGATTTCAAGGCGTTAAATGAATATGCCGAAGATGGCATAAAGATTTCTGTTCAAAAAGCAACAGGCGAAAAATGCCAAAGATGCTGGAAATATAGAAATTTAAATAATGATGGCATTTGTCCTGAATGTGCTGAAGCTATAAAATAAATCGAAAAATTTAATTACACTATAAAAGCCCCTTTTAACTATACTCAGGGGGCTTTTTAATTAAATTTTATTGCATTTATTGCGTTAAAATATTTTAACTATATGCTAATAGTGGAATATAGCCATAGCTAAACTAAAGAGTTATCAGCGCACAAACCCTACAATGTCAGCATTTCCATCAATAAATCCGGAAATTCCTGAACAATAAGCTCTGCAAAAATGTCAGGCTCAATTTGTGTTGCCACCACCTGCATTAATTCGGCAGGTAATTCTTCAATCATAGGCACTAAAAATTCAGGGTCTAAAACAGGCATTGTTTTTAGGATTTTATCCTTATCCATCAACATAAACGGCCGTGATAAATCTTCATTTTCAAGCAATAATACATATTCAGGGTTTATTGATATCACCCCTGCAATCAGCTGCATTTTGTCTTTTCGTTCAAACTTTGTTAAAAATTCCGTGAATTTATCAGGGTCCATCATATTTAAAATATTTAAATAATCCTCTTTGCCCTTCTTTTCCATAGAGGCGCCAAATTGTTTCATCATAATTTGCCTGAACTGGTCTGTATCCATCTGCTCAAAGTATTTCATAATATCTTTGCGTTCAAGCTTTTCGTTTTTCAGGAAATTATCCATTTTATCTTCATGCATCAAATTTAGGACATCCATTATCCCAAAATGCTGAAAAACAAGGGTTGCCACCTGTTCTGTAGGCAATTTATTAATAAGCATCTCAAGTTTTTCAGAGGTAAAATATTGAAGCCCCCAAGAAAGCTGTTCAGAGCTTAAATAAGGCAAAAGCTTTGCCAAATCATCCTCATTTAGGTGTTTTAAAATCATATATCTATTTTTTGGTTTTGCAAGCTGCAAAATCCTTGCAACTTTATTTGGATGCAGTAATAGGGCGCGCAGCTCATCTCTATCAAGCGTCACCGCGCCAACCATAGTTTCAAGGGTAATCAGCCTATCCGGGTCTTCTTCAGAATATTTGTTTATTCTTTGAGTGGATAGTTCATAATACCTTGAAAGATATGATAAATCCAGGTTTAACTCTATCACTTTTTATTTTGCCTCATGTTTTTTTAAGGCACAAAATGTGCCTTATATATTATAATAAACAATTTTTGGCAAAGCGGATTTTACAAAAGAAAACAATTGTTACAAATATTAATAAATCTCCCTAAGAGCAAAACTTTTAGGGAGATTT
This sequence comes from Candidatus Gastranaerophilales bacterium, assembly GCA_910587815.1. Classification (GTDB taxonomy): domain Bacteria; phylum Cyanobacteriota; class Vampirovibrionia; order Gastranaerophilales; family Gastranaerophilaceae; genus MGBC122484. Next base: position 6,726 of record CAJUNK010000002.1, read on the forward strand.
GAATGATTTTTGACTAGGAATTTTGTTTTATGCTTTAAAATTTGATAAGAAATTATTCCAAGCGCTTTGTGCTGAATTATACTGAGTTTGTCCAGATGCAGCCGAAGCTTTAAGTGCATTAAGCGTATTTTTTGCCTGAGATTGTTTTTGTGCATCATAACCTTTATATTTTTCCAAAAATTCTTTGTATATTTGTTTGCTTGTTTCAGATTCAGCCTGCGCCTTGTACAGCTTTTGTGCGGCTTCTTTATATTCTTTTGCCTGTTTTGCAGCTGTATCATAAGCATCTTGCGCTTTTGTAATTGAATTATCACCTGTGCCACATAATTCTGCAAGTTTCTTTTGAGTTTTGGTTAATCTTGCTTTAAAATCAGATAATTTCTTAGTTTCATCAGATGTCAGTTTTCTTTCCTTTGCAATATCATTTAAGTTATCAATACCTGATTGAATTTTAGTTTCTTCTTTAACAAATTTTGTCTGTTTTGCTTGCAAGCTCTTTAATGTAGTGTTTGCGGTATTTTTTGCATCTTTTAATTTTGTATAAGTTGCATCCGCCCCAAGAGCCTTGCCAGATGTCATATTTGTTAATGTTGTATTTGCTTTTGAAAGATTATTTTGCGCAGTTTTTAACCGTTTATTTGCAGCATCAAGTGTTTTTTGTGCCTTATCATATTCTGTTGTGCCTTTCTGCAATTTAGCAAGTGCTGCTTTTGCCTTGTTTGCTTTTGCCTGGGCACTATTTACTTTTTTCTGCGCAGCAGTTGCAGCTTGGCTTGCAGTATCAATCATTTCTTGTGTTAATGTCGCTGTAGTATTTTTCACCCCTTTTGCAGCGCCATTTGCACCTTTGGCTGTTCCTTTGGCTCCTTTTACAATATCATCTGCACCATTTTTAACTGTTTTTCCTGCTGCTTTTACTACATTATCAGCATTTTTAAAGAAATTTTTAAATCCTGTTGTTATATTTTTAAATAAAGCACCATCTGCACCATTTATTTTTTTACCTTTACAATATGCAATGCCTGTTGCTATTGTAGCTACCGCAGCTGCTGCAAAGCCTAATTTTTTTGTTTCATCCTTTTTCTTTTTGTTTATTGCTTCTTCTTGCTGTTTTGCCGAAAGTAACAATAATTCTAAATCAGAAGGGCCCTCCATAACAGGCGCGCTTGCAGCCTGGTTTTGTGATGCACCTTTAAAGCTTGGTGTATAGCCATTGTTAACCCCTAATGTTCCATAGTCAAAATTCATTCCCATTATTAAATTTGCTCCTCTAAAAAATCCGCTTATTTTTAATAAAAAAATTATGGGAACTTTATTGACATATCATGTCAAAAATATATAAAGTTTGTAACAATTCTTTATAATTATAACAAAATTTATACTATAGATTTGCTTTAAAAGTAAGGTTTTTATTGCTTTTTGGGGTTTTATATCTGTAATAGAAAAATGTATCTAAAGAAACAAGTGCCATATTTAAAATATATAAATAAATTACCCAATCAAAATTATTCAAAACTTTATGGATAATTCCTGCCAAATACCCAATTATTACCAGCCAGAGAAACAAAATGCTCTTGCCTTCAACATTTTTTGTTTTATATGTTTTTACCACTTGAAAAGGCCAACTGGCACCAAAACATAACATCATTATTGCTTCAAAGATACTCATTTTATACTCCATTCAGATTTTTAAAAATGAATTTTCCGCCGAAAATTATACCACAGAAAAATATTTTAAACACACATATTTTAGCTTTTAGTAATAAAATAGACATTAAAATAAAGATATGTTATAAATAGCAAAACAATAATTAAACAAATTTTATGGAATATTAAAATGAACAATGAATAAAATAAAACAAAAAAACTTGCACTAGGATTATTTATTTCCAGCTTGTGTATTGCTATAGTATGTTTTAGCATTTTTGCTTATATTGTATTTATGAATCAAAAAAATCCAATGACAGATGAATATATTATTACTATTTCAAAAATTATTGTTTTAGTAGGCATATTCTTTCTTATATTAGCTTTTGGGCATATAATGCCTGCATTACTTTTCCATAAAAATAGAGAAAAAAAAGCACGATGAAAATGAAATTTTTGATGAAATAAATATGATAAATAAACTAAAAAAACACATTTTAAACGATGAGATATTAATTGCTGGAATACATGCAATTTCAAATGAAATCAGCATAACAAGTGTTTTTGAAAAATGCATTTGCACAGAAAACAGCCTAATACCAAATGAAGATGGAAGTACAATTGCACTCAATAAAAAGAAATATTCAACAAGTGATATTTATATCGGCGTTACAGATTCATCCTTGATAATAACTGATTGCGATAAAAGCAGCTATTATTATGAATTTGATGACAAACCAAATATAAATATAATAGATGTACAAAATATTGAATCAGAAATTTCTTTCAACGATATAGGAGTACATTTTTCATTAAAAGATATACAAAGCTACAAGATAAAAAACGGATGGATGGGCTCTATTCAATGTTTTATCAAAATGAAAAACGGAAGCTATTTTAAGCTTATACTTCCAAAATTTGGCGGCCTTGGCGGAGGAATGCCAAACCACACAAGATACCGCGAAATTATCCTTGAAAAAATTATAAATTCATCAAAATCTTCTGTTTTATGATAAAATGAACTAAAATAAATAATAAAGAGGAAATGCGCTGATGGCCGGGATTTTAAGCTTGCAATTTGAACCTGTTTTGAATGATTTAGAAAAAAATCTTCAAAAAACAGAAAAATTGATAGAAGATTTTAAGATGCAAAATCCTGATAAAACACTGGATTTATTGATTTTCCCTGAATTTTTCACTACAGGTGTATCTCATGCTTACGTAGATAACCCAATGCCTCCGGATGGCGGCGCCCCTATTAAATTTGCAGCAAATTTAGCAAAAAAATATAAAACAAATATTGCAGCAGGTACAGTTGTAATAAAAGAGAGCAAAAACCTTTATAACACTATGTTTGTGCTAGATAGAAATGGTGAAACTATTGCAAAATATAATAAAATTCATCTTTTCAAATATTTTGGCGGAACCGAAAACGAACGAATTACTCCTGGAGATTCACCCGTTGTCGTAGATTTAGACTTTGGAAAAATGGGGCTTAGCATCTGCTTTGATATAAAATATCCACTTCATTATAGAAAACTGGCACAAATGGGTGCAGAATTTATAATAAGTCCATCTGCTTGGGCGTATTTAAAAAGTATAAAAGGCCAAAAAGAGCAAAATGCAAGGATTTTCAAAGCACTGAGTATTGCACGCGCAAATGAAAATCTTGTATATTTTATAACATCAAACCAAACCGGAGATGCTGGCCCATTGGGCAATACAGGTGGTTCTGCCATAATTTCGCCAATGGGAGACATATTAGCGGATGCAAAAGAAGATGAATGTGCAATATATGCAAATATTGATTTAGAATACGTTCGAACCCTTAAAACCAGCACTCCTATGGCATTTGAAGACTAATACAAAAAACGTATCAGATGATTTATAGCAGGAAATTTTAATAAAATATTGCAAAAACAAGATAAATAGACATATAATAAGAATATTTTTAAATAAGGAAAAACGTTTTGGAAAGATTTGTTGGAATATTTGGCATCATACTTATACTTTTAACCTGTTTTTTAATGTCAAACAATAAAAAAAATATTAGCCTAAAAACAGTAGTATCAGGGCTTTTGCTCCAATTTTTCCTGGCAGTTTTTATATTAAAAGTACCGCTTGGTCAAAAAATTATTGAAGTTGCAGCAGCTGGTATAGAAAAAATTCTACATTTCTCAAATTCAGGTGCAGACTTTGTTTTCGGGTTCCTTAATAATTCAGGTGATAAAATTGACACACTTTTTTACCCTGGCGCCTCCTTCTTATTTGCAATCAAGGTAACTGCCACCATAATTTTTGTAATGGCAATTGTAAATATTTTATATTATTTTGGCATAATGCAGCGTATAGTGGCATTTTTTGCCAAAATTATGTATAAAATAATGAATGTATCAGGTGCAGAAGCTCTTTCAAACATTGCAAGTGCTTTTGTAGGACAGGTTGAAGCCCAAATTATGATAAGACCATACCTTGCAAGTGCCACAAAATCAGAACTTTTGGCCAGCATGACAGGTTCTATGGCTTGCATTGCAGGGGGCGTGATGGCAATTTATATTGCAATGGGTGTGCCTGCAAAATTCCTGCTTGCAGCCTCAATTATGGCAGCACCGGGTGCTTTGGTTATTTCAAAAATTGTTTACCCTGAAGTTGAAGAAAGCAAAACTAAAAACAAGGTTTCTGTAAATATTGAAAAAACCCATGTAAATTTAATTGATGCAATTGCACATGGTGCATCTGATGGAATGAAAGTTTCATTAAATGTGATTGCAATGCTGATTGCACTACTTGCGTTGATTGCCATGATAGACTGGATATTGGCGGGCTTTGGGCACTTCATTGTAAACACAACACATATAAATCTATCATTTTTAGATTTGAATAATCTAAGCCTAAAAACCATATTAGGCGCGTTTTTTAGCCTATTTGCCCTTGCAATGGGTGTACCTTTTTCAGATATTTCAACAGTTGGTGCTTTAATGGGTGAAAAATTAGTATTAAATGAATTTGTGGCATACACTGATTTAGCTGCTATTAAAGATATGATAACGCCAAAAGCTTTGACAATAGCTAGCTTTGCCTTGTGCGGCTTTGCAAACTTTGGCTCAATTGCAATCCAAATTGGCGGCATAGGCGAACTTGCACCAACAAGACGTAAAGAACTTGCTCAATTAGGCATAAAAGCGCTTATTTGCGGCACATTTGCTTCATACGTTTCTGCTTGTATGGCAGGAATATTGATGTAGCTTGAATTTAAACCATTTCAGCAGACAAAAGTATTGTAATGATTAAGTTTAAGGCAATTTTGAGTAACAAATTTATAAGATAACACGCAAAACAATGGCTATTATTGAAAAAAGAATAAATATAACGCTAAAAAACGGTGTTCTGCCTAATATTGAACATATTGAAAACGCTATAATGCAAGCAGGAATTAATCCTGTGCGTTGGGCAATTGTAGATGCAACCGAAAGAGAATGTATAATTTTAGCAAACGGCATAAAAAACGCAAATACAAAAGCATAATAAACAAGGCGCCTTTATAAAACGCCCTGTTTACAAGAATTATCAGCATTATAAAGATTAATCTATATTAAATAGATTTGCTGCATTTTCATATAAAATTTTATCTACAATTTCTTCATGGTTTTTTGGGTAATTTTTTTCAATATACACTTTTAAAGTATCAATAGCTTTTCCGTATGCTTGATGAGGGTCTAAACCACCTTCGCAACGTTCTCCAAAGCAGCCAAGAGGGGTATCTGTGCCAAATAAAATACGGTCAAGCGCATCATATTTAATAGCAGTATCTATAACCCTTTTCACAGAAGGCTTTTCAACAGATGGCAAACCATTATCCCAATCTACCCAGCTTAAATCAACATATAAATTAGCATCATTGTTTTTAAGAGATTCTTCAAATACATCTATAGCCTTATTATGACAATCTATCCCGCCTGCACCCATGTGAGCCATAATAACAGGAGTATTTGGAAACCTCTTTGCTAAATCATATATTGCACGAACACCTGAAACACCGTCCCCTTCTGAATGAAAGACACATGGAAGATTATTTTCTTCAGCAATTTCCATATATGAATCATATCTTGAATCAGAAGCTATAAGATTCATAGCATCAGGGTGGAATTTAAAACCTGAAAATTCACCAGGGAGCTCATCAAGCAGCCGCTGCACTTCGGAAGAATCACCATCAGTTTTATCAGGCCTGCAAACTATCAAAGGAACATAAAAAGAATCATTTTCCAATGAATTCAAAAGTGCTTTATTATCATTAAATTCGTCAGTATAATAATCTGACATAACATCCAAACCTGATATGACAGCATGTTCTACTGTATTATAGTCAGGAATTTCAGATTTCACAAAAACATCTTCAGAAAGAGGGTTGCTTAAAAAAGGAGTTTTTAGATGTTTAAATGAATCTGTATCATAGCAATAATTTGGACCATCACAGCCTTCCTTATACCAGTGCCCAGTGTGAACATGGGCATCAATTACCCTATTACCAGTAAAATTAACATTAAAATTTACAAACACCAATTTTCCTTACTTTAAACAAACTATAACAAAAGGTGAAAACTTAAAAATATTATTTTTTGACAATTTAATAGTGCACCTAGTTTTATTGTTAAAAATGTTTACAATTAGAATTATATTGTAACAAAACCATTTTTAACAAAAAAGGCCTGTGTAACACGCACACAGACCTTATAACATTCAACTATATGCTAAAATTAGCATATAGTTTTACATCATATTTTAGTATACAGTATTAAAAATTCTGTCACCCGCATCCCCTAAGCCAGGCACTATGTAGCCTTTTTCATTCAATTGTTCATCAATTTTTGATGTCACAATTTTTAATCCAGGATAAGCGGCATTAAGTCTAGAAATCCCTTCAGGAGCAGATATAAGACTAATAAATACAATATTTTCCACAGGAATATTTTGTTTTACAAAGTTGTGAACAGCATCATATCCAGAATTTCCGGTAGCAAGCATAGGATCTAGCACAAAAACGTAGGTGCATTCAGGATTTTTGATTTTACCTTTCATTTTGTTATAATACCAAATAGGCTCCAAAGTGGCTTCATTCCTATACATTCCAAGATGATGTATATGACAGAATGGTAAAATTTCTTGTGCAATATCTGAAAAAGCAAGCCCTGCACGCAAAATAGGGGAAACTATAATTTCTATATCAGGATTTATCATAGAGCTTTTAGTATCACAAATTGGCGTAGAAACAGATGCTTCAACTGTTGGCAGAAATCTTGTTCCTTCAAAAAACAATGCGTAAGAAATTCTTTTAAGAGCACAATTAAATTTTTCACAATCAGTATTTTTATCCCTTAAAATTGTCAAATTATGCGCCACAAGCGGATGATTGACCACAAAAACATTTTTATTCATAAATTACCAGCCTAACTTTTTTTCTCTATTATAATTAAAAAATAGCATTGGGTACACTTTAAAATTTTTGTAGTATAATTAACTTAAAAATGGCTTAAAATGTAAGAGGATATTGATGGTGTTTGACTTTAACTCAGATTTAGCACAAGAATACGGAATTTACAAAAATGAGGCTGCTTATGAAATTGCCCAATATATGAGTTCTGTCAACATTTCAGCCGGTTTCCACGCAGGAGACCCTTTGAGTATTAAAAAAGCTTTAGAATTTGCAAAAAACCATAATCTTTCTATTGGCGCCCACATCGGCTATCCTGATATTTCAGGTTTTGGATATAGAAATATGGAAATGAATGAGGATGAAATTGAAGCTATGGTAGTTTACCAATTAGGGGCGATATCATCTTTTGCTGGTGCGTTAAATGCAGAAATAGAACATGTAAGATGCCATGGTGCGATGTATGAAAAACTAAATAACAATCCTGAATTTGCAAAAATAGTAGCAAATTCTATTAAAAAATTTAATCCATGGTTAAATTTAATTGTTGGAAACACGGAAATTAAAGATATTATTGAAGCAGAGGTAAAAATTAACTGCACATACGAAGTTTTATTTAATGAAAATATGTCAATAAGACAATTAAGAGAGATGGAAAAAACGCCTGATACTATTCATTTTACAACTCTAGAAAATGCAAAAAGAGCCTATGATGTAATTAAACCAAGCCCGGTAAATTACAACAGAGTAAAAGAACAATTGTAAAGGCTATTTGGAAGGATTAAGACGGATTATAAGGAATTATGAGATTTTTCAATTCTAAAGTAAAAATGCCAAAAGATGCAATTTGGCTGGTACCTGGACTTAGAATAAAAAGATGGTTTGCTTTAATTGTTTTAGGTTCGGTGCTTGCAGCTATTGGAATTACATTATTATTTAAGCTTGAACCTATCTATTTTATTGTTTCTACTGCTAAAAAAATATTTCACATTGTGCCAGCAGAACTTGCAGGGCTTGTATTCATAGGTTTTGGAGCATTTATTTTTATTCAGGCCTGGAAAAAAACCAATTTTTCAATGCTGGATTTAAATGGTTCTAGAAATCAAAGAAAAATGGGTGAAACTCTGTATCGTAGAATGAAATTAAACCACGGACCAAAAATTGTTGCCATAGGCGGTGGAACAGGGTTGTCCACAATGCTTCGCGGTATTAAGAAAATTACAAATAATATAACCGCAATTGTGACAGTGGGTGATGATGGCGGTTCATCTGGCCGTTTAAGAGAAGAAATGGGCATTTTACCACCCGGCGATATTAGAAACTGCATTGCAGCACTGGCTGACGATGATGACATTGTAACCCAATTGTTCCAATACAGATTTAAAACAGGTGAAGGCCTTGAAGGGCACAGTTTTGGAAATCTATTCATTACAGCAATGAGCGCCATTTGCGGCGATATGATAACTGCAATCAAAGAATCTTCAAAAGTTTTATTAATTAGAGGCAAAGTAATCCCTGCAACCACAGACGATATGCGCCTGATTGCTAAAATGGAAGATGGTTCTTATGTAAAAGGCGAAAGTCAAATCCCTGAATCAGGTAAAAAAATTGTAGAACTTTCATGCGAGCCTAGTGTTTGCAGGCCATCTAATGAAGTTTTAGATGCAATTCATAATGCCGATTTAATTATTTTAGGCCCAGGCAGTCTTTATACTTCAATTATCCCAAATCTTCTTGTTGAGGGAATTTCAGATGCTATACAAAATTCAAAAGCAAAAAAAGTTTATATCTGCAACATTATGACTCAACCAGGTGAAACCGATAATTACAGTGTTTCAGACCATATAAATGCAATTTTTAAACACATGCAAAAGTCTTCAATGGACCCTATATGCAATGCAAAACCTTTTGTAGATGCAGTTTTAATTAATAATCAATTACCAAATAATCTTGCAAAAAAATATGAAGAAAAAGATTCTTTGCCTGTTGAAGTAGATGTAAACGAAATTAAAAAATTAGGGGTAGAAATCGTAGCTTCAAAATTAATTGAAGATAATAAGCACGGATTTGTAAGGCATTCACCAAGCAGACTTGCAAAAAGCATATATTATTGGTTCAAAAAATCTTCAAAAAGCGCTAAACAGGGTATTAAATAAAATGCCAAATATGGCATATAATGCATTATAGTGCGTTATAGGGGCTAAACCAATGAAAAAAACTATAAAGAAAATACAGAAGCTAAAAAGCGAAGGCAAAAAAATTACTGCCCTCACCGCTTATGATTATCCAACTGCAAAATTTATTGATAATGCAGGAATAGACATAATTTTAGTTGGTGATTCAGCCGCAAATGTAGTTTTAGGATATGACAGCACAACGAAAATTTCAATAGATGAAATGGTGATGCTAACATCTGCTGTTGGTCGTGGAGCGAAAAATGCACTTATAGTAGGAGATATGCCATTTTTGACATATAATATTTCTTATGAAGAAGCTTTAAAAAATGCTGGAAAATTTATATCAGCAGGGGCGGATGGTGTAAAAATTGAAGGTGGAAACGATTATACAATTGGGCTTACAAAAAGATTAACACAGGCAGGAATTCCTGTTATGGCGCATTTGGGATTCACTCCTCAATATATAAATACAATTGGCGGAAATCTAATCCAAGGAAAAGATTTTGAAACCATAATAAAAATTTTAGATGCTGCAAAAAAACTGGAAGAAGTAGGTGCTTTTTCAATTGTGCTAGAGATGGTGCCAAAAGAAGGAGCAGAATTTATCAGCAAAAATTTAACTATGCCAACCATTGGAATAGGGGCTGGAAATGCTTGTGACGGACAGATTTTAGTAATAAATGATTTAATTGGAAAATTTGATGACTTTAGCCCAAAATTTGCAAGGAAATATTTCGATAGCAAAAATATGATAATTAATGCCGCAAAAAAATATATAGAAGATGTTACATCAGGCAATTTTCCTAATGACGATGAAAGTTTCAGCCTAAAAGATGAGGAGATTGTTAAACTTGAAAATTATAAACAAAATTGAAGATTTAAAAAATGAAATTAAAAATTTAAAATCTACAAAACCTGGCACAATAGGCCTTGTGCCGACAATGGGTGCTTTGCACAAAGGGCATCTTAGTCTTATTGAAAAATGCAGACAAGAAAACAAAATTGCGATAGTTAGTGTTTTTGTAAATCCTACCCAGTTTGGGCCAAACGAAGATTATGATAAATATCCAAGAACATTAGAAGATGATGCACAACTGTGTGAGAATGCAGGTATAGATATTGTTTTTGCTCCATCACCTAGGGATATTTATGATGAATATTATTTCAAACACAAAGAAACTACTTTAATTTGCCCGCCTTATGAAGTTGTAAATAAATTATGCGGAAAAGCACGCCCAGGGCATTTTGATGGAGTTTGCACGATTGTTGGAAAATTATTCAATATTACAAAAGCAAATAAGGCATATTTTGGCCAAAAAGATGCACAACAATTGTTTATAATTCAAAAAATGGTACGGGAATTAAATTTTGATATTGAAATTGTCCCTTGCCCAATTGTGCGAGAGACTGACGGACTTGCATTATCTAGCAGGAATACATATCTTGATGAAAAAGCACGCAAAAGCGCACTTTCCATAAGCAGGGCTCTTTTTAAGGCAAAAGAATTACGCACAAAGGGAGTAATAGAAACACAAACCCTTATAGACACTGCACTTGCATATATTAATATGGGTGGCAATATGGAAACAGAGTATGCAGAAATTGTGTCTGTTGATACGTTTGAAAAAATTGATATAATAGAGGAAAATAAAAAAGCCCTTATGCTGATTGCAGCAAAAGTTAATGTGGAAGATAGTAATTCGGGCAATTGCTATCAAGTGCGGCTTATAGATAATATTGAATTGTAATTATGGAAGAAAAATATAGAAAAATATATGATTTTATAAGTATAACAAGGGTGATATGCTCTTTGCTTGCAATTTTGTATGTGGCATATTGGTTTTTAAAAATTGCACATTTTCCGTTGATTCAATATATCGGCATTTTTTTAAATCCACCTATTGATTTTTTAAAATTGTTTTTAGAATGGAATATTGAACATAACGGAATCATCATAGATATGGTGCCAGTAATTGTTGCAGTTTTATTTCAAGCTTTTCATTTTGCCTTGCATCCTTTTTTAGGAATGATAGAAAAAATAGATAATAAGCACAAGCTGAATGTAATTGCAGAGAAAAAACTTGAAGAAAAACTTGTTAATGAAAATCTGAAAGAAATATTCGTTAGCAAAACAATGGAATATAACAAATTTGGCATATTATTAGTGCTAAATGTAAAAAGCGGCATAGATGAAAACATGCTGGATAAAAGACCAGATTATAGAGAAATTATCAGGGATGGATATATGAAAATAGTGAACTTAATCCGCAGAAAATATGCCACCTGTAAAGCTATAATGCCTGGTAAGCTTTTTATGGTTTATGATAATTTTGCGTTATTTGATGATTTTTTGAGTGATATTTTAAGCGAAGTAAAAGCTTTTTGTGCAAAAAATAATGAGCAAGGTTTAGCATCTGAATTTACATTCATTATTGATGCAATTAAAGATGATGCAAGCCTTGCTAGAGTTTTAGATAATTTAGAAAAAATTTCAACTTTAAGCTATACAAATAAAGCACTAGCTACAATGCCATTTAATATACGGTATAAATTAAACAATCAAAATAAATTTATACTAGAAACAATGGGTATATCAAGATTTTTTGAAAAAACTCCTGACAATATGCAAAAAAGCATAGACTTTGAATTATTCAGTATAAAAACAGCAAAGCGCAAATAATACAAGAACCTTGCAAGCATTATTGGAATTATTATTTATATTCCAATAATGGAATATAGTGCCACAATTTCAATAAAAAAATTTAATATGCAGGTGCATTAAAAACAATTTGCTTGTTATATAGCGGATTATCGGATTTTATTTCTTTGTATAAATCTTTAACTAAGATTTTTGATTTTTTAAACGGAGCAAAATCATAACTTTTCATCACATCAAGTAATATTTTATGGTTTACAAAATAGCTTTTGACCTTGATATACAAAGTCCAGGATAAATTTCTTTTTGAAATTTCTGATTTTACAAATTTCAATATATCAGCAAGATAAACCTCATAAGATGGTGCCAAAACTACATCTAAAATAAAATCACTACTATTTCTAGTTGAAATAACAAAATAGCCAAAAATACTCTTGTTATCAGGGTTTTCAAGCACATATTTAAATGTAATTTTGTTCCTTATTCCAACAAAAACATTATCATTAAAATATTTTTCACCTATTTGAAAAGCAGGCTGCTGGTGGGAATTAATTAAGCCATTATATAAATCGGCAATCTTTGCCACTTCATAATTTTTAGAAAACTTTATAAAATCGTAACCGTGTTTTTTTTCATACGGAAAATCAGATTTTTTGATTTTGAATAAATACTCATCTGCTAAAATTCTAAACTTGCAGACATCGGAAAGCAATTTTAGCATTTTTTCATCAGCTTCATCCACCACTACAAAAAAGGATTCAGCACCCTTTGCTAAAAATTTATTTACTACATAATTTATCAAAAGTTCCGCATATTCTACAGAATTTTCTCTTAAAAACAACTGAGAGATTTTAAGCCTTTTTGGATTGCTATCGTCCTTTTCAAGCGAAATTAATCCATAAACTTTGTTTTCATCCGCTGCAACGTATGTTTCCTTTAGAAATTTTAGTTTTAAAGGCAGCAAGTAATGAATAATATCAAGCGGAAATGGAGGAAAGCCTGAATTATTGTACTCAAAATTTACAACCGAAATTAAATCTTTCAGCCTTTCTTTCGACATAAAGGCCAAATTTTGAATAGTAGCCATAAAATAATAATAACACATTCATCAAATAATTTACATGAAGCCTGTTATAAAACGATTATTAATGTTTTCCTTTATGTTCAGGATAAAAATCTACAAATTTGAAAACATTTTCGTACAAAAATTCACGCAATGGAACTTGGAATTTATTTTCAATAAAATTAGCACTGTCCACATATTTTTGTCTTACAGTTTTTGCAATTTCGCCTAGTTTTCTACTGCCAAAAATTGCTTTTGCGGGTTTTTCAAGCTCTTTTGAAGAAAAACAATTAAATTTATCACGAAGAGCAGGCACTCCTGCAATTATTGCAAAAGCACCAAGTGTACCAAAAAGCATCCAAGAAGCCACTTTTGAAGCTGCGCTTTTCTCTTTTTTTGGTATGCTTTCATTGGTATCATTTTTTAGGGCCTCTGTTGCAGGGTTTTGTATGTTAAATTTTGAAAATGCTTGTTTATTGTTGTCATTTGCCCAGCCAGGCCTAAAGGAACCATACACACCGGTAGGCTGAATCACTGTATAAAACATACATACCCCCTTTCCCAGGCCAAACTAAATTAGCCAATTATATAAGGGTGAAAATAAAAAATACTTGTTATAAAGAATATAAAAAAATACAATTTTTAACAAAAGTTTACAAAAATTATTTGATATTTTTTGAATCTTTTAGTCATAATTTTTCAGCCACAGCCTGTTTTATATAATATTACCATTGGCATCGTATATTTTTGTTCCAATTAATTTGCCATTTTCATCATATTCATCTTCTTGTCTTTTTGTTGCTTTATTATTTTTAATGGCATCTTCTGTTTCATAAAACCATGTTGTTTTTCCTAAAATTACATTATTCGTATTATATTTTGTTTTTTCTATTGTTATATTGTCATCGCTTTGAATATTTTTTTCATCAATTGTATAACCATCAGTATCCGTATAAATATTTTTAATATTTTTGCCATCAGCGCTAATAACAACAAAATTATCTTTGCCATTTGTTTTAATTCTTAAACCATCATCTGTCAAAATATCATTAGCTTCACTTGTGTACATTTTTGTAAATTGATTCAAATCTAATTTATGACCTATGATATCTAAAAATTTATTAGCATTATCCATATCTTGTTCAAGAATAATGTTGCCATCTAAATCATATTTAACTGCTTTTGCATCATTTGCTTTCATAGATGTATCAACAGAGTGGGTTATTTTTACAATTTCATCCATATCAGTATTTTGCATGATATTTTCTATATATTTTGTTCCATCATCATTCTTTTTTATAATTTCAATATAATCAGAGCCAACCATTCCAACAGTTCTGCCATCTTTTAGTGTAAAATTTCCACTGGATGTTAAAAGTGCGCATTCTTCAGCATTAAGGTCTAATCCTGCAATTTCAAGCAGTTCTTCGCTTAAATTATCAGCATCTGCACCCTTATTTAATGCAAGGTTTGGTAATTTTATCTCATCACCTGGGCTAATTACACTATTGTGCCTTGTGCCATCAAGTATCCTTTTTCTTCCAATTGTTTCATTGCCATCCGCATCAACGGTGCCATAAATTTCAGGATTGGCATCCATAATGCTTTTTTCAAGTTCAAACCATTCTTTTGAATACGGCGTTACATCACTATAGTGATTTTTCATTATATGGTCAAGACAATCATTATCACCTTGTTTCCAGGCATCAACAATAACCGTTTTAAAATCGGAATCAGCACTTTCATTGTCTGAATCAATCGATGTCAGAGATTGTTGCACAATACTTTGAACATCATCAGCTTCCATATTATAACGGCCGCTAAAACTGTTTATTTCATCATCAGTTACGCTATCATTGCCATCTTCATCAATTTCAAGAAGAATTTGTTCGGTTTCATCTTTCTTGAGACCAACTTCAAAATCGACTTCTGTGCCATTTTTGAGCTGTATTTTCCCATAAGAGCCTTTAAAATCTTCTTGTTTGATTGCAAAATCAGAAGCCAATTCGCCAGATTTTACCTTTGATACATCAAAAGTCATTCTTTATAATTCCCTTTTATTTAAAAATTCTACACCAACTCGGCATTTGTCAGCCTTATCTGCTTAAAATAACGACTAGGTAAGATAATTTCTGAACAGTTTATCTTTTTTTCTTTACAAATATTAATAAAGCCTTATTAGTGAATTCAGGGAATTATTCTGCGGCTTCTTCTTTTTCTTCTGTTTTTGCTTTTCTATATTCTTCAGGCGCATCTTCTCTATCTTGGTTCCAGCGTTCTAAACCAAGTTGTTTTCGAACTAAGCCAATACCAACATGCACGCGCCATTCATCCATTTTAAGTTGCATTGCCAGTATTTTATGGCACCCAATTGGAGGTAATGGCAATAACGGTTCGTAAAGATTTTTCACTGCCATTAATTGATCAGGCGTTAGTGCCAGTTTTCTTTTTGGAAAACTTGCTTTTGGAAGCATCATTTTTTGTCTAATTAAATTAATTCCAAAAAATACTTTTTTAGATTCTAAACCTATTGCTTCACCAATAACTTCGTGCGCATCAGGATTAGGCAAAGGAAGCATTTTTTTGTATAATTCCTCAATTTGCGCCAATTGTTCTTTTGTAACTAAAAGCGGTTTAGACTTTTGCATTGGGCGTTTTGGCGCATTTGAACGCATTCCGGGTTTTGAAAAACCACCTGGCCTTTGAGGGCCGCGTTTTTGAAAACCACCTGGACGCTGAGGCCTGTTATTATCGCGATTAAATGGTTTTTTATAATGATTGTCAGAGCCAGCAGAATAACTTCTATATTGTGGCTGCGCCTGAGCTTGGGGCTGAGGAGCATTAGGATCAGTCAATATCGGTGTTTTATCAGGATATAGACATGAAGGGCAAATAACCCTTTTTGGATTTTTAGTTTCAAATTCTTTGCCACATTTAGTGCATTTGTTAGTGTACATAAAAGATTATCCTTCTTGGCTTTAGCTTTATTCCATCAATTAAAATCAGCATCAGCAAAAATGCAAATTTCTCCCTAAAAAATAAATGAGGGTGGTTACTAGTTTATTCTATACTTAAAATTCAATAAATACAAGCTTTTTTTAAAGAAATAACAATAATTTTATCAATATTGCAATACACAAAATATACAAAGACACAAAAAAGCCCATTTAGGGCTTTTTTTAAGAATAATTATCATTTATAAACTTATGCTATAAAATTATTGCCATATTTTAGAGACCCAACAAAATAGCATTCTTTAAGCATTTTGTTTAAACTCCTGTATACTTTTTTCTTTGGCGGTTCACAAGCTGCTTTAATAGCATTTGTTGCATTTTTGTATTCATTTGCAATAGTGCCTGTGATAAAAAAATTGTTCATCTTACTTGCAACTAATTCAGAATTTGAAGTAATCATTCTCTTTTTAATCCTCGTTTAAAGTGTCTTATATATTAATAAAGTATTTTATGAACAAAAGATTGATATTTTATATTTAAAATATATACTTTTTGTTACATTTATTTACATTTACTTAAAACAAGTGTCTAATGTTATTCAATTTCATATTCTGAAAGCGGCAGTTTTTCTATGGTATTCCAAAGATTATTTTCACTGTATTTAAAAACCTTTATATAATTTTTCGTAATACCCATATATTTTCCGTTTTTTTTGGATTTCTTCTGGAATAAAACTTCTTGAACAGTATTTTTATTTGATTCCAAAAATACTGTATGTAAACTATTTGAAAGAGATATCAGCGTTTTTGTACGTTCTTTTTTTATGTGTTCATATACCTGATTTGGCATATTATAAGCAGGGGTGCCTTTTCTTTTTGAATAAGGAAAACTATGAATAAAAGACAGTTTTGTCTCTTTTAGTGCTTCATAGGTTTCTAGAAAATCTTCTTCTGTTTCATTTGGAAAACCTGTGATTATATCACATCCAAGATATGGCAGGGTAAATGCGCCATGCAAGCTATTTATTACATTTTTGGCATATTCTTTCGTATAAAATCTATTCATATTTTTAAGCGTTTTATTACACAAACTCTGCAACGAAAGGTGAAAATGCGGACAGAATTTTTCTGAATGTGATAAAAATTCTATCATATCATCAGTAATTTCTGTGACATATAATGAACCTAAACGATATCTTGAAATACCTGTATCTTCTATTTTTTTCAATAAATCAAGCAGATTTTTATTAAACTCTTTTCCCCACTCACCTATGTGTATGCCAACAATGACAACTTCTTTATACCCTTTATTTGCAAGCAAATTCACCTGATTTATAATATTTTCTTCACTGTCAGAGCGGGAATTACCCCTTGCATAAGGAATAATGCAATAAGAACAGCGGTTTGAGCACCCTTCTTGGATTTTTATACTTGGCCTTGTTGTGTTTAAAAATTCAAGGTTTTTATGATGAAACTCTTTTATATTAAAAATATTTTCAACCTCTATCTTTTTTGCACTGTCTGCATAATTTTCTAAATGTTGTACAATATCAAGTTTTTCATTGTTTCCTAAAATAATGTCTGCATTAATATCTTCAGGGTTTTGAACAGTTTGTGCAAAACAGCCTGTAAGCACTATTTTTGCATTAGGATTTTTAATTTTAAATTGTTTTAGAATATAAAGTGCCTGGTTATCTGCATGTGATGTAACAGAGCAGGTATTCAAAATAAAAAAGTCACATTCCTGCTCGCATTTAGCAGGCGTATAGCCGCCTTTTTCAAGCTCTTGATAGATTAATTGACCTTCAATGTGGTTTGTTTTACACCCCAAAGATTTTATGTAAAATTTATTCTTTTTCAAAACAGGATATACTTTCAATATGATGAGTAAATGGAAACATATCAGCACCTTGAATGGATTTCATTTTAAAACCTAATTCATACAAAATTTTTGCATCACGACAAAGCGTGGATGGGTTGCAAGATATATATATTATGGATTTTGCAAGCTTTGATATAATCTCAAGTGCTTCTTTATCAGAACCTTTTCTTGGAGGATCCAAAATAGCATAATCAAAAGATATTTGAGAATTTTTACCCTTGGTTGCATTGGTGCTTTTAGGATTAATGAAGTTTTTAAAAATTTCTTTTGCATCACCCTGAAATACTTCATAATTTTCACAATTATTTAATTTAAAATTAGTTTTGGCATCGGATACTGCACTTTTTGATTCTTCTACAAGAGTAATTTTCTTTGCCCTATCTTTTAGAAAAATTCCGATAGTACCCACACCGCCATAAGCGTCCAAAATGGTGGAATTTGGCCTTACCATTGATTTTGCAGCATCAAAAAGAGCCTGCGCAACAGGAGGATTTATTTGAAAAAAACTATCCTTGCTGACCTTGTAAATATATTCTATGCCATCTTTGGAATATAGTTTTTGATAAACAAAATCCGCTCCAGACAGGACCTCTGTGATATCGCCAGTTATTTTATTAGTTCTGTTTGGATTAAAATTCACCAAAACACCTGAAATAACAGAAAATTTTGCCATCAAGGTATCAGCAAAAGCTTTAATATCAGATTTTATTTTGTCAAACCATTCATAATCCTTATTCAAAACAAGCGTTAGAATGATTTTTTTATCAGAAGAAGAATAGCGCATTAAAATGTGCTTTAAAAGGCCTTTGTCTTTTTTTTCAATATAAGCCCCAAGTTTCCAATTTTCTCTTATAAACTCTGTTATTTCGTCAATTATTTTTGGCTGAATCGGGCAAAATTTAATATTTGTAATATCATGCGTATTTTCTTTGTAATAGCCTATCAAAAGCCTTTTTGAAACCTTGGTTTCTCCTATTCTGTTTTGAACTTTACACCTGTATTCTTTGGTTTTTGCTGCTTTTATAAATGGTTTAAATTCAATATCTTCAAACCCTTCAAAAGCGGCAGTTGAAAACATTTCTTTTAATATATCTTGCTTTTGTTCAATTAAAAAATCGTATTCAATATTTTGAAGATTACACCCTCCACAAGCATTAAAAAGTGGGCAAAAAGGCTTCATTCTATAAGGGGAAGGCGTAATTATATCAAGAATTTTTGCACGGATAAAATTTTTATTTATTCTTAAAACCCTTGCTTTAACTATATCTTTTGGCACAGCATTATCCACAAATACAGCCTTTCCTTCAAAATGCGCCAAAGAAGTACCTGAATACAGTAATTTTTCTATAGTTAATTCAATTATATCATCTTGTTTTAACATTTTAATATTTGAAATACCTGTCAAAATCTACATCATCAAAAGAGCAAAGAAGCCTATAGACAGGGTCTTCCTCATCCATTCTTTGAAAATTATATTCATCAAACTTCCAAAATTTAGGGTTTATACCAATTGAACGTACGATTTGATGTTCATATAAAATTTTCAATTTTTTCTTCACAATATTAAGTTCGATTTTTAACTGTTTAGACAATTCAACAGCAGTGATTCCATCGTCACTAGAGCATTTTTCAGGAGTTAAAAACATTAGCTCTAGTCCGATTTTTTTTAAATCATTGTCTTCATCTTCTAAATCGTATAAATCGGGCATAATATTAATTATAATACCCAAAATGCAATATTTTTATCATGTATTTCTATGAAATTTAGGAATTTTCAAAGCAAACCAAAAAAACAGTGTATAAAAATTTATGCTAAAATATCATTATGAAAAAGATTTTTGTATATTTTTTATTAATTATATTTACACAAAATACAGCTGGTGCCACCACCTTTGGCACATATCGTGCAGAATATGAGTATGGACTTTTCGATGGGATAAAATTCAACATTTTGAATAAAAAAAAGGGTGAAAAAATTCTTGATTTAAAAGAGGATGCTGACAAAAAGGTAGAAAAAACAAAAGAATCAAAAGAAATTCAAGATAAAAAAGATGATGATGAATATCAAATGTATAAATTTATGTTAGACAACACCATACCCTTATAATTATTGCAAATATTGAATTATGCCAAATGTGGAATATAAAAAACCACTAAAACTATAAAAACAGAATATATTTAACATGTTAAAAAACCTCCCAAAAAAGGGAGGTTTTAAATTTGTCACATTCTTATTGATTCAATACTATAAAATGTTTGATGACAAGATAAAGTGAACTCTGCATCCTGATGCATCTTCAGGCTTGTTACCAATTGGAACACCGATGTAAATATTGCCTGACAAGTATTTTGTCAACTTCAATATTAATCCACCGCCTGTACTCATAATAACATCAGAACCATCAGATGATTTAACATCACCAAACCATCCCATATCATAGAATGCAGCCAATCTGATACTATCATCAATAAAGTGAAGTTTTTCAGGAAGCACCATTCTTAGGAATGGAATAGGGAAACGCACTTCAGCTGAAGCTGTCATACCATAGTCTGAAATAAAGGTGCTTT
Source organism: Candidatus Gastranaerophilales bacterium (assembly GCA_910587815.1). Lineage (GTDB taxonomy): Bacteria > Cyanobacteriota > Vampirovibrionia > Gastranaerophilales > Gastranaerophilaceae > MGBC122484. Next base: position 27,100 of record CAJUNK010000002.1, read on the forward strand.
CTTCATAACCGCGAACAGATGTCATACCGCCAACGGACATTTTTTCAGATGGTAAAAGTGCTCTGTTTGCCCATTGGCCGCCTACTTGGAAAATACCAGTAGACCTGAAAGGAAGTGCCTGCAACCTTGCAGCATTTGCCATTACCCTTACAGAATTATTGTTTGGAACGGATTTATCGCGTTTGCTAACACCAGCCCAAAATTCATCAGTACCACCCATGCCAGGAATACCAACGCCTGTACCTACATTAAAGAATGTTTTTCCATAAAAGTCATCTTTGATATTTGTTAAATTAACTTTTGCAGTTCTTGATTTGTATTTATAATCAAAACCACGAAGCGCACCAAATGTGGTCTTTGTATCTCTGATATCAAGACCTATATCGCCATATAGTTTATAGTTATCAGTTTTAACCAATCTTCTTGAAACGGAACCAAAGAAGTTGTGAGATTTTGATTCAATGTCAAGCATTTTTAAATCTCCACCAACTTCAGCACCTGAATATGAATACCCCAAGTTCAATTTGGCTTCTTTTGTTTTTGCAATAGGAATACTGTAAAATACACCTTGGCCTATAGAATGTTTTGCAAGAGTAGTAGTTGAATATAATTGATCTCCATGGCCTGTTAAATTATAAGTACCAGCAAAGAAAATTGCCCTGTTTAAACCAGTCGTTGTAGTACCCATATCATCCCATCTAAAATCAAAATCAAGAGGGAATCTATCTGCTATGTTTAATTCTAAATTGGTAAATTCAGCACTTTCTTCGTTATCTGTTAAGGCTACCTGACCTTTCATATATCCGGTTGCGTTAATTTCTCTTAAAGATTCCTGAATATCACGAACATTTAAAAGCTTGCCTTCTTCAATATATTTATCTGTTAAATAAGCGTTTTTTAGATATTTATCCTTTTCCCATTTATTTCCAGTTACTTTAATATCGCCATATTTACCTTCCATAATCATGATATGGATATTACCATCCTGCACTTTTTGGGGAGGAAGATATGCTATTGTTGAAATATAACCTCTTTGTTGATAAAAATCAGTTACCATATTTGCCATACCAACAACATCTGCAACTGTAACTTGTTCGCCAATTTTGTCACAAATCAAATTCATCAATTCTTCTTCAGTGAAAGCAGTATAGCCGTCAAATTTAATTGAATTTAATTTAAATGTCACTTCTTTGTTTGGGAGCTTGTCAACTTCTTGTTGCATCTCCTTTTTCATTTTGATATCAACATCTTCTTTATGTTCTTTGCTTCTTTCTTCGCGGGCTTTAATTTCATATTCTTTAAACTGTCTAATGTTTGATTGGTCAATAACACCAGAGTCAAAGTTGCCAAATGGGTTTCCGATGATACCATTGCCACCTTCTGCGGCAAATGATGCACTTACAGATAATGATAGAGAAAGCGCAATTAATGGGATATATAATCCTAAAAATCTATTTTTCACTTTTTACTTGTCCTTTTCATAAAAAATAAAATCACTATGGGTACTACTCTAATAATAGAGCATTACATATAAGACGGCAATAAACTAAATTAATGATTTTTTGTCTATTATTATTAATAGAAATAAATTATCTACTGTTCTAATAGAATATTTAAAACATTCAAAAAAATCAACATGCTAAAAATGGAGGATTTATTAAGTTTTGTAAATTTTTTTCATGCTTTACTATTATTTAATTCCATTTATTTTTCTTGTATTATCATAAATGTTACGTATTGCAAAGATTTTTTAAAACCGCGCAATTTTTATTATTTAGCGGTTTTCATTATAATATAAGACAAAACTATATAACTATTTTTAATGAGCAAAATTTAACAACTTTATTTATTTTTGAAAGAAAAATCTTAGAAATTGTAAATATTAAAGGAAAGGCAAAAAATGAAATCTTTAAACAGAAAACTTAAAGCACTATTTGTTTTATTAAGTTTTGCAGCCTATATGCCAATATCCGCATTACCATCTTTGGCTGCTATTGATGCCAACACAACTCCTGATTTGAACTCTTCAATAAACGGTGGTTACGTTGGTATCAACAAAGGTGATAATAACAAATTTGACGTTAATATCAATGCAAAACCAGGCGGCGTTGCACAGTTTGATTGGAACAGCTTCAACGTTGGTTCAAACATCACAGTAGATTGGATTTTCAACAATCCAAACCAAACTGCTGTAAACAGAGTGTTAAATTCAGGCGGTATGTCCCAAATTTATGGTAAATTAACAAGCAGCTGTGCTTCAGGTTCTTGCGGACACAATAAATCCGGCAATGTTATATTAATTAACCCTAACGGTATTTTATTTGGTGCAGGTTCAAGCGTTAATTTAAACTCTTTCACAGCATCTACAAAAGATATTAAGGGTATGCAAAATATCCAAGACATTATTTCATCAGGAAACTATCTTGGTGGCAAACTTCAACAATCAAATATTGCAGAAAGCCAAGGTAAAAACTATACTTTCACAGGCGATGACAAACTTACTATGAATTACAAATGGGGTAACACAATCGCTTTTGATAAACAAACAACAATTGACAACTATGGAAACGGTATTATTGGTAAAGTTGGCCAAATCACCCTTGATGGCGCTGATTTCAACGGCGGCTTCAATTCAAAAGGCGAACCTACAACAAATGCCACATTAGTTGCTTTAATTGGTGACAAAATTGATGTTAAAAATTCTAAAATTCAAACTTTTGTACCAAACGAAGGTACTTCAACAAACAACAACTGGGGTGTTGCAAGATCTGATGTTAAAATCATTACAGCAGATGGCGTAAATTTTGTATATGAATCAATTGGTTCAATTGATGAATCTGGTACAAAAATTGTTGAAAAAGCTATTAATAAAGCAGATGCTGATAAATATGGCATCAATATTGATAACTCAAGAATCTGGACAGGAAATGTTCAATTAAACGATGCAGTTCAATATTCTAATTTAGTAATTAATCACTCTCAAATCTTTGGTGATAAAATATCTGATAACGTTGCAGGTATGATAGCAATAAAAGGCTTGAATGATGTTATCATTAAAGATTCTCAAATTGAAACAGTTAATCCAAACGGAAATGTTGAAAACCTTGATAACTACTATGGTTTAAGATATGGCGACATTGAAGTAAGAGCTGGAAATAATATCATCATTGAAAATTCAGGTATCCAATCAGTTGGTTCTAAAATCAATGATTATGTTGGAAACAAAAAAGTTGGAAACATTGACCTTATTGCAGACAACGGTATTAAAATTACATCTGATAAACAAAAAGGTTCATTCAACGGTAAAGAATATCATAATTACATTTCAGCAGGCGGAGATTTAAACATTGATGCAGGTTTAACAGATGTTGTAATAGATGTAGTTAAAGGCAGCCTTGTTGATGGTCTTAAAGATGTAAACATTTCAGGCAGAAACGTTGCAATCAAAGGTGCTAATGTAACTGGCGACAAAATTACAGTAAAAGCTGGCTGGGTTGATTCTTACAAAAACCTTCCATCCTCTGATGCACACGGCGCATACGGCAGTATCGTAATTGATGATGCAGTACTTGCAACAAAAGGCGGCGCTAATGAAATCAATATTTTAGGTTTAAATTCTACAATCAAAGATACAGCATTAATCTATAACAATTTAAACTTCTACAATGCAACAACAAACGCTAATGGAAATAACAACAACGTATTATTAAAAGACGGTACTACAATTCTTGACAGAACAGCATCTGCAACAAATCCATTAACAATTGAAACAAATGGTATGCTTGTAATCGACCACAACCAACTTCAACAAAAAGATTACTATGATGCACTTGCTACAAACCAAAATTCAGACATCGTATTAAAATCTGTTAACGATTTAGTATCAATCAGAAATAACTCAAACATCGTAACAAGCGGAAACATTACATTAGATGCAGCAAAAAGCGCAAGCATTTCAACATCAGATGTAACAGCAGGCAAAAACATTGTTATGCACGGTAAATCAGGCGTTACAATTGGCGATGTAATTGAACAACAAGCAGGCGATACAAATGTAATCACCAAAAAAGGTTCTAACCTAAATGCTGCTAACGGCACAATCACATTAACAGCAGACGGTGCAGTTGCAAATGATATCAAAGGTGTTACAATCATTGCTTCAAACTTAACTTCAAAAGCAAACACAATAACTGCAAAAAATGGCAAAGTTGCAATCCAGGCTAATGCAAATGACACAGTAAAGAGCACAATCAAAGCAACAGCAGGCAACAATACAATTTCCGCTACAAATGGCGACCTTGTTATCGATAAAGCTGATATCATCGCTTCTGCTGATAACACATTAACATCAACTAATGTAATCGGTATTCAAAATGGTTCAAATGTAACAGCAGGCGGAAAAAATGATATTACAGCAAATGGCATAGTAATTGTAAGAGATGCTTCACAAGTAACAGCAAATGGAAACAACAATATCACTTCAAATAATGCAAAAGTAAGAATTGAAGGCGCTGGTACAAAAGTTGAATCAACAAACGCCAATGTTAATATCACTCAATACGAAACAGCTTTATTAGACAAAAACTATACAGGAACCATTAAAGCTAAAAATAACATTGCTTTAAATGTAACAGGCAAAGGTAACAATATTGAAGGTTCAAGCCTTGGTCAGTTCCAATATGGTGGCAGATTAAAATTAGATGCAGAAAATAATATTAATCTAACAAAGACTTCAGGCGATTGGACAATTTCAAAAGTTGACCTAAACTCTAAAGAAAACACTATTAAAGCTGAAACAGGCAATGTAACAATCAATAACGATATCACTTTAGGTGACAAAACAAATAAAACTACTATCAAAGCAGGTAGAAACGTTAAAACAAATGGTGTTATAAACGCCAATAAGAAAAAGTTAATCGTGAACGCTGGCAAAGAAATCGATATCGCTTTCACAGGCGTAAGCAATAAGACAGCTGGTCTTGAAATCAACTCTGATGTTAATACTTCAGGTGTTGGAGGCAAAAACCAACAAGAAAACAACTCTAACTTAACTGGTAAAAACGTTAAATTAACAGCACAAGATGGTAATTTAACAATTGCAAAAATCAAAGCTGACAGATTAGAAATTGCAAATCCTGAAACTACAAAAATTGCAGCAGCAACCGATGGTAAAGCAGTTCTAGGGTTCGATAACATCAGCAATGACAACAAAGGTACAGCAAATGTTGGTACAGCTTATGTTGAAGTTAGAGAACTTGCAGGATGGAACATGGATACTGATATCAACAATATCGATGCAATGCCTGGCTTCTATCAAGAAAACTACGACCAAATTGATGGAGTTGCTAACAGACACAAAATCAGCTTTGAAGATGGTAACAGCATCCTACTTGTTTACACAAGAACAACTGACTGCGAAGAACCAATTCTTCCTGTTACCCCTCCAGGAAACGTAGATAACGCTTTAACAGAATCAACAGTTGTAAGATTACCAAGACACGAAGAAGGCGTTAGCGCAGTAGCTCCTGTATTAAACGAAATCACTGATCCTACAGCAAACATAATTATGGCAGCTGCAAGATTAGCCCTTGATGAAGAAAACGAAGAAGACGAAGATAAATTCTAATCAAGATAATTAAACAAATTAAAAAACCCGCTAAATTTAAAAATTCAAGGCGGGTTTTTTAATGCAAATTTTTCCTGAATTTTTCTTATATATTTTTAGTCCAAAAGGCAAGGTTGTATTAATTTAAAATTTTGTATAATATTAAATTAAATTTAAAAATATCAGAGGAATTATAAATTTGAGAATTAAATATTTAACCGCAATCGGAATAACTTCTATTATGTTGTTAGGTATTGGCTTTAATGACATAGCTGCTGCGAAATGTGAAGACAACAAAAAAGTATTAAAAGCAGCTAAAAATATAATAGAAAATCCTAATCAAAAAAATATTGATTGCTATATCAATATTTTAAAAAGACGCGCAATCATTCATAGTATCAAACGTGATTGCGAAGCTCTAGCTGATGATTATAGAAGTATTTTATATTTTTTAAGAAAAGATAAAAATAGTGCAGAGTATTTAAAATATGCAAAAAAACTAAACAATGCAAATACAGCTTTGGGCTTTAAAAATACGCAAAATGAACGCCTTGAAATTGCAAAAACTCTTTATTTAGAAGAAAAATATTTTGCTTCTGCATACGAATTTTTGGAGCTTGCACAAGAAGAATATTCAAAAGAAATTTGTTATGAATATTTGGGAGATATCTCACAAAAATTTAATAATCCTGAATCTGCCATAATATTTTACAAAAAAGGACTTTTAATTGAGCCTGAAAACTATAATTTAACCTATAAAACAGGAAAAATTTATAAAGATTTAAAAAAATATGATGAGGCTAAAGAATTTTTTGAAAAAACTATAGAATTAACGGAAGACCCTGATATTATAAACTGCATAATTAAAAGCTATGAAAATGAACTTGCAGAAAATTCTGATAACGAAAGTGTTTACGAGGTTTTAGGACTTGCTTATCAAAAAATAAAAGAATATAAAAAAACTTATGAATTATTTACAAAAGCTATCAATCTAAGCCCTGAAGATATTTTCTTAAAATATTATTTAGGCAATCTACTTTTTGATATGGGCGAATACGCACAAGCAATTAATATTTATAACTCAATCATTGCAAGCAACCCTTATGAAACACAAATCAGAATTGCAAGGGCAAAATGCTATCGCGCAACAGGAAACATAAATACTGCAATGAAAGACTATCAAGTAGTTTTAGCACTTTATCCAAATTCTAAACAAGCTCAATACGGTATGGTTCAATTGTTTTCAGGCAAAAAAAGCATTGATGAAATAATAAAATTGTTTTACCCATTAAATAAAAAGTTTGTTCCAAATGCTGACTTTTATAATAATTTGGCAAGTATTTTATACCAAAAAAATATGGTAAAAGATGCAATATATGTTTATAAAAAATCCGTAAAAATTGCCCCAAAAGCAGCGCGTGCCTATATTCAGCTTTATAAAATATATGAACTTGAAGGACAAAATGCGAATGCTTATGAAATAATAAAACAGGCTTATATCAATATGCCGAAAAATCTTGAAATCAGAAACATATACACCGCTGCAAACAAAAGTGCACTATCAAATAAAAGCTCCCTTGCATTATCTTATATGGCAAATAAGGAATACCATAAAGCAATTAAAATTTATAACCAAATAAATCCAAAAGATGCCTCTGTTTATGAATCTTTAGCAAATTGTTATAAATCTATGAAAAATCATAAAGCAGCAATAGATAATTTGGCAAAAGCCATAAAACTTGACCCTGTAAATTCTGATTTATACTACAATACTGCTCTTTTGTATCTTGATTTAAATAGTAAAAAAACAGCAGAAAATTATTTAGAAAAAGCAATAGGTCTTGATAAGAAAAATTTAAAAGCAAGAAAGCTTTTAAGCTATTTAAAACAACAAGAAGTGGATGAAAGTTTAAATAAAGCATACAATTTATTCCAAAAAAAGAAATACAGAGAGACTATTGTGGAATTAAACAAGTCTGAAAAACTATACCCAAACAACCCAAATGTATATTTTTATAAAGGTTTAACATATAAAGCACTTAATGATTTAAATAATTCTTATAAAAATTTTGCCCATACACTTCAAATGGATCGTTCATATTATACTGCGCATTTTTATATGGCAGAAATCTTAGAAAAACAAGGAAAAGAAAAACAGGCACTGGAAGAATATGAGAGATTTTTAGGTGCAGACGTACAAGATGAAGCCAAGAGAAAAAAGGCTGAAAATAAAGTTATAGAACTTGGAAAAAAATATTATTAGGAATTTTATAGATATGGAAAATATGGAAAAAATTAAAAAAACCGCAATAATAATACCTGCAAGATTAAACTCTTCCAGATTAGAAAATAAATTACTTTTGTGTGTAAAAAATAAACCTATAATTCAGTGGGTATATGAGGCTGCACAAAAAGCACAGCTAGCATCTAAAGTGATTATAGCCTGTGATAGTAAAGAAATTTTTAATGAAGTAAAAAAATTCAATGGATGCGTTGAAATGACATCAAAAGAACATAAATCAGGTTCAGACAGAATTGCAGAAGTTGCAAAAAGGCATCCTGAAATTGAATATGTTTTGAATCTACAAGGGGATGAGCCACAAATGAGCCCAGATGTTATAGATTCTTTAATAGATGCACTGCATAATTCTACAGCAGATATTTCAACTTTGGTGAGAAAAATTACAGATAAAGAACAAATTGAAAGCCCAAATTGCGTAAAATGCGTATTTAACAAAGATAATATGGCGCTTTATTTTTCAAGATACCCCATTCCTTACCCAAGAAATGCAGAAAATATTGAGTATTTTGCCCACATTGGCATGTATGCTTATAAAAAAGAAAGTCTTTTAAAAATGACATCCTGCCCTATGGCAAATATTGAAAAGGCAGAATCTTTAGAGCAATTAAGGGCTCTTTATAATGGTATGACAATTAAAATTATTCAAACAAATTTAAATCCTGTAGGCATAGATACCATACAGGATTTTGAAAAATTTAAAAATATTGTTGAAAATAAATAATTCAAGATATTATTTATTCACCCAAAGAACAAGAACCAGGTGTATCTTCGGTTCCTTTTGTCCATGTGCCACCCAATGATGTGCAAGCCTTTTCTTGAACATCATCTGCACCTGTATTTACAGTTTCGGCAGATTTTTTCAAAGTATTAGACATATTTTGACCTAATAATTGAAGTGCAGTAACAGCAATAACTGTAACCATAGCCAAAATAAGGGCATATTCAATCAAACTTTGTGCTTTTAATTTTTTGCTAACAGGTTTTTTATTCAATAACATAAATTGTAACCTCGTATACCATTGATAATCAAATCTTACTATATTTATTTATATAAGTAAATATTTTAAGATTTTTTACATCATTATTACTAGTATATAATTCCACGTTTTGCTTAATTTTATCAAAATATTAAGACAAGCCAGTATTATTCATACCTAATGCCAGCTGCTTCCAAACGTCTGAAGGCCTCTTTGAGTTTTTCTGTTGGCTGAACTATAGACACCCTGAAATGGTCATCGCTATAATCACCAAAGGCAACACCGGGTGTGAATACGACGCCTGTTTTATCAAGCACCATTTTACACCATTCTTTTGATGTGTATCCTTTTGGAATTTTTAACCAAAAATACATGGTGGCAGAGCTTCTTTTCATTGTCCAACCAAGTTTATTAAAGCCTTTTGCTGTGATTTCACGACGTGAATTATATTTATCCATAATCGCTTGAACATATTTATAATCCACATTTAAAGCTGCAATACAGGCATCTTGAACAATTGTGGATGTACCATAATCAAGGTTTGATTTCATAGCATATATAACATCAATAAATTCTTTTTTGCCGCATACAAAACCTGCTCTCCAGCCTGCCATATTAAATGTTTTAGAAAAACTATGAAATTCTACAGCAATTTCTTTAGCGCCTCTTATTTTAAAGATACTTGTAGGACGATAATTATCGTAGCAAACTTCGCCGTATGCCATATCTGAAACCAATAAAATTTCGTACTTTCTGCAAAAATCTACAACTTTTTCTAAAAATTCTACAGGAGCTGTGGCGCCAGTTGGGTTGTTTGGATAGTTTATAATAAACATTTTAGCCCTTTTTGCAACATCAACAGGAATTGTATCTAAATCAGGCAAATAGTCATTTTCGTCAGTTAAAGGAACATGGTAAACTTCGCCACCAGCAACCCAAGTGCCTCTAGACAATACTGGATAATAAGGATCAGGTACAATATTGATATCGCCAGGATCAGTAAATGCCATTGCAATATTTGCAAGGCCTTCTTTTGCACCAATAAGGGTTTGAATCTCTGTCATAGGGTCAATATCAACATCATATCTTCTTTTCATCCATTTTGAAATTTCTTCCCTAAATTCTTTTTTACCACGAAAACTTGGATAGCCATGGCTTTCAGGTTTTTGAATAGATTCCAATGCAGCTTTTACAATGGGTTCAGGAGTTGCACCATCAGGATTTCCTATACCTAAATCAATTAATTCCATTCCTTTTTTTCTTGCTTCTTCTTTCCACTCATCAAGTTCTGCAAAAATATATTTTGGCAATTTCAATATTCTGTTTGATGGCTTTATTGTATAAGTACCTGTTTGCATATTCATCTCCTTAAAATTTCTTAATAGTTTTAATTTACGAGCCAGATTTAATATAATTGATTCCCAATATAAAAAAATGAGCCTCATTTTGGTGAGGCTCATAAAGTGTTCTTTTTAAATCTATGCTTGTTCTTCTTTTGCCTCATTTTCTGCACCACTTTCCGCTGCCGCAGCTTCCGCTGCCGCAGCCGCTTGGGCGGCTTCTTCTTGCTTTTGTGCTTCAAGTTTTGCTAAGGCTTTTTTAGAAAGTTTTTGTTCGGTTTTCTTGTTATAAACAAGATTTCCATTTTCGTCACAATTTTTAATTAAATATGCAACAGTTTCAGTCGTTTGGGCACCTTTTTTAACCCAATTTTCAGCACTTTGCTTATTTAATTTCATTTCTTTGGTTTTTGGATTATAAAAACCCAATTCCTCTATAGGTGCACCTTCTCTTTTGGAACGTGAATCTATAACAATAATTCTGTATGTTGGGTTTTTCTTATATCCTAATCTTTTCAGTCTAATCTTAACCACTTTTGTTCGTCTTTCTTTTGTTTGTTTATACTACTTATATCTACCTACTAAATATAGAAACACAAAGATATTTTAAAAGCAAGTGTTTTTGGCACTTGCTAATAAATTTTAAAAACAAAAATAACTATCAAAATAACAACGTTTTGTATCAGAAAACTTTTGAGTAGACAGTGAACGCAAATATTTAGAAAACTTCATTTTTACTGTGTTTGCTTTTATCACTGTATTAAAAGCATAGTCTATATACATCTGTTCATAATATGGGCCGTTATCTAAAAGAATATCGTATATAATTTTGTCATTATCAATTTTTCTTTGCTCTACGGATATGTCCAAAATCCTTGATATCTTAAACCTGCTAATTGGTACAGGAGTAGGATTTATTGATGAAGTTTTTGAAATCACACAAAAATCTGTGGCTCTATCACAATCTAAATTTATATCAAAACTTGATAATTTAATTAATGCACTTAAACAAGCTATAACAAAAATTGCAGCAATTATTTTCAGTTGATTCATCGTGATAATGATTCTTAAATATCTTTTGCCGCGCTTTTTTACAGTAAATAAATCTAAAAACTTATTGAATGAATTAGAAATTTTTTTGTACATAATTAAAAAGGAAATCCTCCGTTATTCTTCATCTTAGACATTAATTTTGCTTTTTGCTTTATTTTTGAGCCTTTCATTGTGTTTTTAAGTTCGCCAAAGCCCTTCATCATTTTTTTCATTGTTTCAAACTGCACCATAAAAGCATTGAAATCATTTATGGAAACACCTGCGCCTTTTGCTATTCTTTTTTTTCTACTTGAATTTAAAATATCAGGATTAGCACGCTCTTCAGGCGTCATAGAACTTATCATTACTTCAATTTTCTTAAAATGCTTTTCGCCTTCATGAGAAATTTTTTGCCTATCATCACGATTCAACCCTGGAATTGGAAGCATGCCCAAAATATTTTCAATAGAGCCAAACATTTTTATTTGCTTTTGGAATTTTAAGAAATCATTAAATGAAAACTTATTTTTTATAATACTAAATTCAAGCTCTTTAGCTTGTTTTTCATCAAATGCGCTTTGTGCTTTTTCTACAAAGCTTACAATATCACCCATACCAAGAATTCTATTTGCCATCCTGTCTGGATGAAAATCTTCTAGTGGTGATATTTTTTCTCCAGTACCAATTAATTTTATCGGTTTTCCGGTTGAATATACGATACTTAAAGCACAACCGCCCCTAGTATCGCCATCTAGTTTTGTTAAAACAAAACCTGAAATATTTAATTGTTCATCAAAGTTTTTTGCAATATCAATGGCTTCCTGCCCAGTCATAGAATCAACTACAAGCAGTTTTTCATTTATAGGGCAGATTTTATCAACAATTATTAATTCTGCCATCATATCAGTATCTATTTGCAGACGTCCTGCTGTATCAAAGATTAAAACAGTATGGTTATTCTCTTTTGCATATTCAAGTGCTTTTTTTGCAATCTGTGCTACATCTTTTGAGCCGTTGAGTGTAAAAAAATCTACATCAATATTTTGTGCCAAAGTTTGCAATTGCCCTATTGCTGCCGGCCTATAAACATCCATAGCAACAAGAAGAGGTTTTTTACCATCCTTTTTTAACCTCAATGCAAGCTTTGCACTGCTTGTGGTTTTACCACTTCCCTGAAGACCTAACATCATGATGATGCTTGGATTTGTATCCAATTTTAATGGCGTATTTTCTTTTCCCAAAAGCTCACATAATTCATCAGATACAATTTTTACAAGCATTTGCCCAGGTTTTACACTTCTTAAAACATCAGACCCTTCTGCCTTCTCTTTCACTTTAGAAATAAATGATTTTGCAACATTTAATGAAACATCAGATGCTAAAAGCGCACGGCGTATTTCACGCAGTGCATCTGCCATATTTTCCTCGGTCAAAATTGCATTAGAGGAGGTTTTATGTATTATATCCTGTAATCTTTCTGATAAATTATCAAACATACAGCCATTATACATGATAATTATACAAATTTAAATAAAAATTTTATCAGCCCTGGGTTGTGCCTTTGATAGGCGGTGATGAAGCTTGCGATGATGCTGTATTATCCTGTGATTGGGTAGAATTGCCATTAGCTCCTGCTTTTTTGGGCACCAAAATACTCATTAAATTTACAGCGAACATAGTAAGTATGCCAATATATACAGCATTACCAATAATCCCACTTTTTCTTACTCTTTTAGCTTCTTTTTTAGCTAATTTCAATAATTCATCGTCTTTGGGTGCATTTTCAATATATTTTATAGCACTATCATTCAAAGCTTTTAGAGCTTTTGTGTATTTATCCCCAAGCAATTTTACTGCCTTTTCATCAGTTTCCAGCTTTGGGTCAATTAATTTATCTAACTGTTTTAAAATATTATCCTTAGCAGCTTTTATTGTTTTAGAATTCTTTGTGTAGTCGCCTTTTGGAGCATCCAAACCTAAACCTTGCATATTTGCATCTTCAAAAAGTTTTTTTATTGTAGAACCAAGTTCTTTATCATCTTTTGCACCATTAATAAGCTCTTTAGTCTTTTCAAGAGCCTGCTTTTTTTGTATCGCATCGGATAAATCAATTACATCAAGCACTTTTTGAGCTTTTTTAAGCTGGTCGCTTGTTTTTGCAGAATCAATATAGGGTCTTGGCACAGTTTCCTTTGCAGCATTAACAAATGTATCTGTCAAAACCTGCGCTGTACCTTTTACATCCTTTACAGGAATTGCAGAAATTAAGCTTCCAGCAGCAACACCGCTTACAATGCCAGCAGCAGCTGTTGTACCAATATTTTTTGCAGAACTTAAAGCAGCGCCAAAAACACTGCCTTTTTTCTTTGGTTCATCACCCTTCATTTGAATATTTGCATTATTTGCCAAATTGTAAGATACAGAGCGCATATATATTTCCTTGCCTTTTATATATAAATAAAGGCCTTGAGTGCATAATATTTGTTATTCTTCATTTAAAATTGTTAAGATTTCTTCAAAATTGTAACAATCTCTATTTATATGTATCACAGCGTTTTTATTGTTTTTCTTTAGTTCTTTTTCTATGTCTGCAACTCTTATGCTATCTAAAAATTCATCTGTACCATCTTTTAACATCACAGAAGGTAAAATTATATGTTCAAAATACTTACCCTTAATTGCGTTTAAAATATCTCTTCCCACAATAAGCCCTGCAACGCTTATTTTATCCCCAAAGAATTCATTTTTTATTTCCATTACCTCAATTTCAAGATTTTTAACATTTATTTCTTCTTTAAATTTATTAAACATACCAGCAGCAATTGCACCTGTTAAAAATGTTACTCGTTTTTTATTTTTTAAAGACTTTTTGAGCTTTTTTTTACATTTATAAAAACTATCCTCAAAAAGCCTGATGGCACCAACACCATCTTCTATCTGCACAAAATCTCCATAATACTTTTTATTTGGAATCTGCCTTTTTGCTGTTAAAAATATCTCATCTGATGCCATAGCTATATGTCTTTTTTGGCATAAATTAAATTCATCAAGTAAATCTATTACATTATTTGCATTTTCTTTCGTAAGAGGTTTTAAAAGCTCTCCTTCTCTGTATTTGCTGACACCAACAGGCACAACAGCCAAAGATTTTAATATTTTTTTATATTTTTTTAAATCATTTAATGTTCTTTTTAATTCCTCGCCATCATTGATTTCAGGGCAAAGAACAATTTGCCCATGGATTTCTATCCCTGCTTTTTTAAACCTGTCTAAAATGGATAAAATTTCAGATGCTCTTTTATTATTCAGCATCTTTACCCTTAAATCTGGATTTGTGGTATGAATTGAAACATATAAAGGCGAAAGATGCAAAGCTTCAATTCTTTGCCAATCTTCTTCTTTTAAATTTGTGCCCGTAATATAGGTACCCTGCAAATAAGATGTACGCCAATCATCATCTTTTACATAAAGGCTTTCACGAAGACCTTTTGGCTGCTGATCTACAAAACAGAAAATACATTTATTTAAACATGGTTTTATACCATCAAAAACTGCATATTCAAAATCTATCCCTAAATCAGCTTCTTCATCTTTTTCTATTTCAAAAAGTTCAACTTCACCTGGTAAAAAACTGCCATCTTTTTGCATTACAGGAGCTTTTTTTACCGCAATATTAATATTTTCATCCTGCACAATGAAACTTAATTCTATTATATCTTTTGGAACAACACCATTTATTGAAAGTATTATATCACCCTTTGAAAGACCTAATTCATGTGCAATAGAGCCTTCTTGCACGCCAAATACTACCATTCCCTTGTCTTGTTTCATTGTAAAACCTCTATTAAACAATCAATCAATGATGCTTTTGTTTTGATTATATTTTTTTGAGTATCTGTATACATATTATACGGGTTTTGAAGCGCATCATTAACATCAGCTTTTAATAATAACATTGTATTTAAACAATTTTTATATAATTCATCTTTTTCGTTTTCATCTAAAATATCTGACACGCATATCAAAATTGAAACATTATTTGAAACTAGAGACTTATTTTTAAATTCAAAAGAACAAATTGCGTTTTTTAGATACTTTTGCCCAAATGCTGTAATTTTATATGTTTTAGATAACATTCCACCATCAGACATTTTTGATTCAAATTCCACGCAAGATAAACTTTCAAGACGCTTTAGGGCGGGGTTTATAGTACCCAAACTAGGGGTTGAAAACATAAAAAATTTTTCTTCGATTAATTTTCTTATTTTATAAATTGTGGCATCATATTTTGACAAAATATAGAGAATTAAAATATCTATCATACTAAAGATTCCTCAAAAGCCATTTTGGCTTTCCCTAAAACTTAGCCTATTCTAGCATAAAGGATTAATATTGTTAAATTCTTTATTTAATTTATAATTTATTAGGAACAAAGATGAAAAACTGGATAGGAAAAGATTTTGATTACAATTGAAAAAACAGAAAATATCAAAAAAATAGTGTCTGATACCAATTTGAAACACATTGCAATAATAATGGATGGAAATAGACGCTGGGCAAAAGAACACCATTTGCCAAGTGCTATGGGACACAAAAAAGGTGTAGATGCTTTAAAAAATGTTGTAAAAGGTGCACATAATTTAGGAGTAAAATATGTCACACTTTATGCTTTTTCAACTGAAAATTGGAATAGAAACCAGGAAGAAGTTGACTTTTTAATGAGTTTGCTTGCAAACACAATAAAGGGTGAACTAAAAGAATTACATCAAAATAATGTGAAATTAAAATTCATAGGTGATATTAAGGGTTTAAATATAGAACTTCAAAAAATATTATTTAATGCAGAAGAAACAACAAAAGATAATATCGGGGTAAATTTACAAATAGCAATAAATTACGGCGCAAGAAATGAACTAGTATATGCCATAAAGGGAATATTAAATGATGGAATTTCACCAGATAAAATAGATGAAAAATTATTGAGTGATTATTTATACACAAAAAACATTCCAGATCCTGATTTATTAATCAGAACAGGCGGAGAAATGCGCATTAGCAATTATTTATTATGGCAAATAGCATACGCTGAAATTTATATCACACAAAAATATTGGCCCGAATTTAATGAAGAAGAACTTGCGATATCTATTGAAGAATTTGGCAAAAGACAAAGAAGGTATGGCGGCTAATCATTTGCAAGCGGAGGTTTTTATGCTTGAAATAATTCTTGGCACACAAAATGAACATAAAATTTATGAGATGAATTTAATCTCTAAACCTTTTAATATTGAATTTAAAATGGTTCAAGGTATTTTTAACCCTGATGAAAACGGTGAAACTTTTGAAGAAAATGCCTATATAAAAGCGTACGCTGCATATAGTGCTGATTTAGAAAATTTAAAACAATATTCTAAAAATGGCATATTATCTGATAACAAAGCTTTCAGCGAAAAGCTTTATTTAGCTGATGATTCAGGACTTTGTGTGGATTTTTTAAATGGTGCCCCAGGGCTGAAATCTGCACGGTATGCTGATACTACAGAACATAGGATTGAAAAACTTTTAGATGCAATGAAAGATGCAAAAGATTTAAAGGAAAGAAGTGCACATTTTGAATGCCATCTTGTACTTTTGAATGAAAAAGGAGAAATTTTACATAAGACAAAAGGAATATGTAATGGTAAAATTGCCTTTGAAAAAAAGGGTATGGGCGGTTTTGGATATGACCCTGTGTTTATTGTAGATAGGTTAGATAAAACTATGGCAGAATTATCAGAAGATGAAAAAAATCTTCATTCGCATAGGGGAAAAGCACTAATGGATATGTTAATTTGGTTAAAATACAGATATAAAAGCTGATAAACCAATATTTAAAGCTTGTTTCAAGAAGGATAAAATGATATACTTTTTAAAAACCTATAAGGATTTATAAAATAATGGAAAATTTTAAAGAAAATAATCTTGAATCTGGTGAAAATAAGCGCTGGTATGATAAAGACCCTATTTTAAAGGAAGCACTTGAACTTTTAAGATTATCAAGCCACGATGAAAAAGAGCATGCAAAAGATTTTATTTTGCAATTGCAGGAACAGGTGGCAGGAGAAGTAATTGAGCGCATTTATGAAATCATTACACAATACCAAGGCAAAGGAAACCGCTGGTATGATGATGACCCTGTTATGATAAAAGCTATTGAAATTTTAAGGCATGCAGACCCTAAAACCCAAAGAAAGGCTGCATTAAAATTATTGCTCGCATTAGAAGAAAAAAGTTTATAAATGAAAAATATGAAAGATGTGCAGGCGCAAGTTGACAGACGAAACATTGATATCCAAAAAGTGGGGGTAAAAGATGTTGAAATTCCGCTTGTAATTCAAAGAAAATTAAAAAATAATAAAACAGATACCCAGAGAGTCTATGCAACAGCAAAAATGAGTGTTTCTTTAAATAGAAAGTTTAAAGGCACGCACATGAGCCGCTTTATTGAAATTTTAAACGATTACAGAAAGCAAAATTTAGTCGGTGTTGATATCAAAAAAATGCTTTTTGATATGAAAGAAAGGCTGGATGCTGAAAATGCTTATGTAAAATTTGATTTTAAATATTTTATCAAAAAATCTGCCCCAAAAAGCGGTCTTGAGGCCCTTATGTGTTACGATTGCTATTTTGAAGGAATGCTTAATGAAGATAATTGTTATACATTTTTCCTTGGCGCAAAGGTGCCTGTAACAACGCTTTGCCCTTGTTCAAAGGAAATATCCAATTATGGTGCACACAATCAAAGGGCAATTGTCAAGGTTAAAATTTCATACCCTGAAGATAAGCATATTTGGCTTGAAGATTTAATTAAAACAGTTGAAGAATCAGGCTCAAGCGAAGTATATTCCTTACTTAAAAGAGAAGATGAAAAGGCTGTAACAGAACGCGCCTTTGAAAACCCTAAATTTGTAGAGGATGTTTTAAGAGATATTGTTTTAAAATTGGAGGAAGACGAGATTATTAACTTTTTTGAAGTTGAAATCGAAGCGCACGAAAGCATCCATAACCATAATGCGTGGGCATATCAAAAAACATTAAAATAACTAGCGTTTTAAAATAAAATTTGCGCAAATTATTTTATTTTCATGTTTTTAACAAATGCATTTATTAAAATGTGTTGTTAGGTAATATAGTTAAAAGGAGAAAAAAATTATGCAAATTCAAGCATTATCAGCTTCAGCACCAAACTTTACAGCAAAGCATGACATTATGCCTGTTCCTGAAGGTGCAGTTATAAGATTTGATGAAGGTCAACCATATCTTGCATTTCCTTTAGGTTCAATGGAAAGAGCCCCAAAGGAAGATACTTTTGCAAGAAGCAGCGGATCTGAATCAGAACCTAAAAGTATAAGCGATGCTATTGCACAACGCAAACCAGGCTACAGACCTGAAGATTTCTTATACTAAGATATTTAATATATTAAATATTGCAAAACAAGACCCAGACTTAACTTATAGTGTGGGCCTTTTTGTAATATAAAATCCATCCAATAACAGCAATTGAAATTACAGGAAGCCACGCTGCAAAAAACGGGCTAATTGCCTTTGTTTCTCCTAAATTTAGAGAAAATGCACGAATGACATAATATACAAAAATAATCATAACACTGAATAAAAATCCCCTGTTATAGCGCACCCTTGGTGGGGTTATTGCAAGAGGAATACCCACAAGTGCAAGCGCAAAAGTTGTTACAGGCAAAGCCAATTTATCATAAAGCTGCACTTGTAATTCTAGTTTAAATTTTTCAAGTATATCGGGGTTTTTACGGTTTTTCTTTATAAATTTCATAAGCTTGAAGAAATTATACTGGCTTGCCTCCTCTTTCATCAGGCTGTCCATATTTTCTATGCCAAAATTTATCGTGGAATTTTCAAAAAGCGTTGTATTTAAAACTTTTTCCGTGGGTGACAACGTATACATCACGCCGCCGTCAAATATCCAGCCTGAATTATCTGTTCTGCCAAATTTTGCCTGAATAATCTGCACTGTATCTTCATTTGATAAATCTAAAACCGTAATATTATTCAGTGTTTTGTCTTCGCATTTTTGAACATAAAAAAGCCTTTTTAATTTGCCATCTTTACCATTTTCATTCAAAGTAAAATTCATTCTGCCATCAGGAACATGTTTTCTTTGAAGAGAATATACAGCAAGATATTTTGCCTGATTACTTGTTGCAGGCACAATAAATTCATTAATTAAAAAACTTACAATCGTCATTACAATTGCAAATGCAAAAATAGGCCGTGCTATTCTTGAAATCCCTATACCGCAGGCTCTTAAAACTGTGATTTCAGAATTCAGGCTCAATTTATTTACAGTCATTACTGTTGCAAAAAGGGTAGAAATTGGAATTGTCATCACAAAAACTTGCGGCAAATTTAAAACAACCATCATCATTGCAATATTGAATGGTATTCCAAACTGTGTAATCTGTTTTATAAGCTGAGTAAAGGTTTCAGATGCAAAAATGATTGATGTAAAAATAATAACACCAAGAATAAAAACTTCTAAAAGCTGCTTTAGAATGTATTTATCCAGCATGCTAAATGCTGCAATTTTCCATTTTATTAATCTTGTGTAAATTTCAATCTTTTTTTTCATTAAAATCAAACCTGTTTAAAGCTTATTTTTGCCATTTTCATCATACATTGAACATCTTATTTTTTGAATAGAATTTAATCTTTTTATAAATTCCATTTTTGGCATATTTTTTAATTCTTTTAAATTTTTTATAAATTCATCAATAAAAATATCAAAATTATCAGAATTTAATTCAAGCATATCAAGGGCAAGCGCCTCATTTGTAAGAGAAAGCCTTGTTGTATCGCGAAACCCTGACGCTGCTATTTCAAGCGCAGCTCCTTTATCTACAGATGCAGCTGTATCAAAAAGAGTTAGAGAAATTAACATTGGAAGATGAGAAATTAAGCAGGCATATTTATCATGAAGTTTTTCATCTATAATAATAGGCTTTGCGCCCATATCTTTTATTAACTTTTCTAAAGTTTCATTGCTTTTATTTAATATCCACTTTGCATCATAAAAAAGCTCTTTAAATGAATGTTCAAAACCTGAAAATTCAGTCCCTGCCATAGGATGAGAACCTACAAAATTGTATGGGCGTTTTTTATTATTCACAAATCTTTTTAAGGATGAAACATCAGATACAATACAATTTGAACTTACAATGTTTTCTAATTCATCTAAAACATTTAAAGTGTCAGACATTTTAGAGCACACAAAAACAACGTCACAATCTTTTACATCATTAATATCAGGGCTTGATTTTGTGCAAAATTCCGCAGCTTTTTTATAACTGCTTTTTGAAATTCCAATAGTTTCGCACTCTTGTGCATTTAAGGATTTTAAAATAGAACCGCCAATTAATCCAAGCCCAATAACGCCTATTTTTAAGACTTTTTTTGAAGCAATTTCTTTGGCGTCTGTTTTTAAATTCCTATTTTCCATAATTTATATTATAATTGAAACAAAGGATTTAAGATAAGGATTTTTTGATGGAAATTAAAAGAGGAAAAGCCTTCAAGTTCGGCGATGGTATATCTACAGACCATATTGCGCCAGGCAGATTATTCCACCTTCGCAGCAATTTAGAAGAATTTTCAAAACACGTTCTAGAAGATGCAGACCCTGAATTTGCAAGCAAAATGCAAAAAGGAGATTTTGTTGTTGCAGGAAATAATTTCGGCCTGGGTTCATCAAGAGAACACGCCCCGCAAATTATAAAAATTGCAGGGGTAGGCGCTGTTATAGCTAAAAGCTTTGCAAGAATATTTTACAGAAACGCTATAAACATTGGTTTATTGCTGATTGAATGCGATACGGATAAAATAGATGCAGGAGATGAACTTGAACTAGATGTCAAATGTGGCATATTAAAAGATGTTACAAAGAACATCGAAATTAAAATTACTCCACTTCCTGATGTTATGATAAAGCTTTTAAATGATGGCGGATTAATTGAACATTTGAAAAAACATGGCGATTTTAGTCTTGTTTAATAAATTTTAATATATTCCAAAATTGACATATAATTTTTTATAAAGGAAATAAAACAAAATGCACAATATAACACTGATTGAAGGAGATGGCATAGGGCCTGAAATTGCAGATGCTGTTGTAAGAATTATTGATGCGGCAGGCGTTAAAATCAACTGGGACAGGCAAAGTGCAGGACTAGATGTTATTGAAAAAGAGGGTGTGCCGCTCCCAAGCCGTGTTATAGAG
Source organism: Candidatus Gastranaerophilales bacterium (assembly GCA_910587815.1). Classification (GTDB taxonomy): domain Bacteria; phylum Cyanobacteriota; class Vampirovibrionia; order Gastranaerophilales; family Gastranaerophilaceae; genus MGBC122484. The sequence goes on from CAJUNK010000002.1 coordinate 48,644, forward strand.
AGCATAAAAAAGAATAAAATTGCACTAAAAGCGCCTGTAACAACACCCATTGGCAAGGGCTTTAGATCTGTCAATGTGCAATTAAGGCGCGAGCTTGATTTATACGCAAACGTGCGCCCCTGCAAGAATATTGACGGCATAAAAACACCTTTTTGTGATGTTGATTTAGTTGTAATTCGTGAAAATACTGAAGATTTATACGCAGGAATTGAGCGCAAAATAGATGATGACACTATGGAAGGTGTAAAATTAATCACTAGAAAAGCAAGTGTTAGAATTGTAAAATATGCTTTTGAATATGCAAAAAAGATGAAAAGAAAAACTGTTTGGGCGGTATCAAAAGCTAATATCTGCAAACTAACTGATGGCTTGTTTTTAGAATGCGCAAGAGAAGTTGCAAAAGATTATCCAGATATAGAATATAAAGAAATTTTGGTAGATGCACTATGTATGCAATTGGTGCAAAATCCTGCAAAATTTGATGTTTTAGTTTTGCCAAATTTATACGGGGATATCGTTTCAGACTTAACAGCAGGGCTGATAGGCGGACTTGGCGTGGCACAGGGTGCAAATATTGGAATAGATTGTGCTATTTATGAACCTGTGCATGGCAGCGCGCCTGATATTAAGGGGCAAAACCTTGCAAACCCTTCTGCGCTTTTAATGTGTGCTATTGAAATGTTAAAAAATATTAACGAATGTGAAGCAGCATTAAAAATAGAAAAGGCACTTTTTAAAACCATAAAAGAAGGTAAAGTTTTAACAAAAGACCTGAATGGAAATGCCACCACAACAGAATACACAAATGAAATTATAAAGAATCTTTAAATTCGTATACAGGTTCAAGAATTGTATCTATAAAGTTAGATGGTTTAGTATTTTGTACGTTTGCGGCCATATCTAATGCTTTTGCTTTCATGATTCCTTCATGAACAATTTTTTGCAAATCTTTTTTTCTATCATATTCCAGTATTTTATATGCATCTTCAAGGCTATTTTGAAGCTTTTGCGCAAGTTCGCCTAAACCTTCTTTATAGCAATTTGCAACAGCACTGGTATAAATATTCATAGCTTCTTGTGTGCTTAATTCTAATGGTACATAATTTTCATCCATCAATTCTCTTTGAAGATACATATAAATTGCATTTTCTCTAGTTGAATTTTTTAAATAACTACACCTATCTGCGATAACTTTAAAAAGCCCTATCTGCATAACATCTGCCCGCAAATTTTCTCTCTCCATATCACTAAAATATGCAGATATTGCATTATGCGCATATTCATTTGATTTTGGTAAAGGCTTGTCATCAAAATTAATTATTGCCTGATAGCTGGTTTCAGGGATTTTATCTAAATCATAGCCGTTTTTTCTGAACCATTTTTTCATATCCTTTTTTAATGACGGCGGGTAAAGATTTACGGCACAATCGTATTCAGGTTCTTCTTTTTGTGCATCAATATCTGTCTCTTTTGCCTTCGCGATTTCCCAAGCTTTTTTCATACACACACTCCAGCGTTCTTTCGCCCAAGCATTTTTCTCCCAAAAACGTTTCAGTGTCTTCTTTTCTTCATTATTGTCCCCATCCAGGTTTAATTTTGCAAATTCTTCTACAGTAATATCTTTTTTGCCAAAGAATTTACTCATCTTTTTTCTGACACTTTTAGCCTCATCCAGGCCCCAGGCTGTTATTAGAACATTATGCAGCCTTTCTTTAAATTCAGGATGTTCTTCGTAATACTGTTTCATCCGCTCTGATTGTTCTAAAGACTTTTCGGGGTGTTCAGCATAATAACATGCAAGGCCTTCTGAAATATTTTGTTTTTGTTCTTCGCTCATAGGTCCTCTTGATGTCTTTTGCAAAACAACACCGCCTACCTCTTTTTGCAATCTGTGTTTTTTGATGCCCTTTTGTTTTTCAGACATTTTCTTTGTTATCTTTGCATTATAATTTTCATCAGAAAGCTGAAGAACATTATTATATGTTCTATTCATCATTGGTATATGAAGTTTTTCCATAACTTTTGCAATATTTGCACCATCAGTGTATTGCTTTATTTGCGTTAAAGACATTCCATCCGCCCAATACATTTGCAATAACTGCAACGCGACATCTTTATCTTCATCAAACCATTCATGCTCACCTATTTTTACTTTATGTATAAAAGAATTTTTATTATAATCAACCTCACTATCAGATAAAACACCGCTAAATTCAGGAAATTCTTCCTGAACTTGTGCCAAAGATTGCATTTGATTAATTTTCCCGTATTTTTCTTTATGAATATCAACCAATCTTTTATTTTCAAGGTTTCCATCCTCTATTTCAAGCTCTGCCATCTCTTTAATATCAGGCGGATAAACACATTTTGTATTTTTGATTGTTTCTTCTAAATCAAGGCTGTGGCCGCCTGTGAATGATAATGAAGATGCACCAGTAAATACTGGTGCCTTTGGCAGATAATTTGCAATATATTCTGATGTTACAGGAAGACCGGTACAATTATTTAAAGCACCTGAAGATGGCAAACTATATGTCGAATTTGGAATATTATGCATGCCTGAAAATTTTTGAACACTATTATTTTTATAATTAAAACCAGATATAAACGGTGTAACTAACCCTAGTTTCATATTGTTTCACATTCCTTCACACATTTAAAATAGGCATTCCCATAAAAAATGAGAATACCTATATAAAACAAAAAGATAAAATTTATTGACTGGAAATTTATTTTATTCCAAAAACAACATTTGAAACAGCTGTCACTTTCTTTTCAATTGATGAAGTATCATTTATGCCCCAATCAGATACTTCATTTGAATCAGGCGGTGTGATCTGAAAAACACCCATACGAACAGAACGAATTTTGCCTACCCTATTATTTGTGGCTTTCAGCATTTCTTTTGCCCTCATTTTTGCATCAGCTGTGGCTTTTTGCAAAAGTTCCGCCTTCTTATCAGAAAGACCAGAATATAAATAGTTTGGCTCAAAAGAATTAATTACAATTCCTTTTTCAATTAAAGATGGTATTTCAAGATGCAATTTTTTGATTAATTCTACATCTTTAGAATTGATTTTCACAGTCTGTTCATAGTTATAGCCAATAACTTCCTGGGTTGAAAAACCGTTTGGCGCAGTTTTGTATCTTGCATAATCATTTATTCCTAAAAATTCAATTTCTGCTTCTTTTATGCCGCTATTTTTCAAAAATGCCAAAACAACAGGTTTTTGGGAAGTCAGTGCCCTGTAAGCTTCTCCTCTTGTTGGTGCTTGAGCTTTTATTTGAAACCTCCAAACACCAGAATCAGATGTCACAATTTCACTTGCAGAACCTGTCACTGTAATTTCATCTTTTGAAAAATTATTTGATATCACCTTAGCACTTGCAATAAGGGCAAATATCAAACAAGCCCCTAATACAAATGCAAAAAGTATAATTTGTATTCTTGCTACCTTTTCAAACATTTTTATTCCTCTACTTTTCTATATAAATTTCTTCAATATTATGCGAAACACCGCCGTATGGAGTGGGATAAATATTTTTAAATTTATTTCTCACAGCAACAATATTTACAGGGCTGTATAGATAAATTAAAAGATTATTATCTGCTACCACTTTTTGATATTTATTATACAATTCTTTTCTTTTTTGTGCATCTATTTGAATTTTAGCTTCATCAAATATTTTATTCAATTCTAATTCATAAGGTAAAATTTTATCAGAAGATTTCAAATCATTCTCTGTTCTTTGATTAAAAAGATGCAGCGTACCATGGGATTGCCAAACATTATTGCCAGAATGCGGCTCAAGCGGATTTCCAGTTAATGACATTATTGCAGCCTCAAAATCAAGAGTATTTGTCAATCTATTCACTAAAGTATTAAATTCCACAGGTTTAAAATTTACCTTTATGCCAAGTTTGGCAAGATCCTCTTTAATACTGACTCCTGTGGCTTCTCTTTGTGTATTTCCAGCATTTGTAGATAATTCAAACTCTACACGTATGCCATTTTTATCATATAGTTTACCATCTTTTAATTTAAAGCCTGATTTTTCAAGCAATTTTTTGGCATATTCTATATCCTGGCCGTGACCTTTTGCAATATCCTCATTAAGATATAAACTAGATAAGCTTTCCGCTGTATATAGCGGCTGCCCTACACCTGATAATACATTCAAAACAAGGCTATCTCTATCTATTGCCCAATCTATAGCACTTCTAAAATTAGAATCGTTAAACCATACCTGCTTTTTAGGGTCTAAATAGAAATCTCCTTTTTTATTTTTTCTTGGATTCATATTAAAAACCACAAATGCTGTATTTGTTGTAGGACCCAAATTATATAAGGTATAATCGGATTTTTTTTCTAATTCTCTGTAGCGTGATACCATAGCCCCAGGAATTGTTGTAGTATCAGTTTCCCCCGCTTCAAATTTCAGTATATCATTATTTAAATCACCCACAATCAATACAACATATCTATCTAGGTATGGAAGCTTTCTATCCTGTTTATCGATTACATAATAATTTGGATTTCTTTCATATACCACTCTTTGGGCAGGTATGTATTCTTTTAATTTAAAAGCACCAGAAACTACAAAATCTGATGGTTTTGTTGTAGTGGATTGAAAACCATTAAAATATTCCCTGCCCTTATCTACAGCAGGTTTAAAAATATGTTTTGGGGCAATAGGTATAGATAAATTTCTTAAAAATGGCGCAAAAGGAGCAGGAGTTTTAAATTTTACAGTATATTTATCAATTTTTTCAATAGTTGGAAGCTTACCATCAATTAACATCGCATCTCTTGAGCTTGTATTTCCAAAGCCTGCAAAAATAATATCATTATAAGTAAACATTACATCATCTGCTGTAATATCATAACCATCAGACCATTTTAAACCATGCCTTAATTCTACAATGTAGCTTAAATTATCAGGCAAAACTTCAAATCTTTTTGCCATTTTCAGGGTTACATCCCCGGTGTATGCATCAGTAGTTAAAAGTCCATCATACATAATTTCAGAAAGCTGTGATGAGGTTGCATCATTTGTATTAAAGGGATTAAAGGTTTTTGGCCCCTCACCTATTGTTGAAACTACAAAATCTCCACCAAATTTACCATCATTCCCGCGAGCAACCATAAAATCCACACCATTTATTGTTTTTGTAATAGATGGCACTACATTATATTCAACTATATCAAGAGGTCTTGCATCAGAAAATTTTGACGGTGCATCATAGCCTTTATCCTGTTTTAGACAGCCTTTTAATAAAAATATTAAGAAAAATAACAATAGTAAAATGTAAAGTATTTTTTTCATAGTATTGATTTTACCATAAGTTCCTGCTATAAAAGAACTAAATATGGAGTATGCCCGATTGGATTAATTAAGTAATTTCAAAAAGTTTTAAGAAAATTTAAGGGCAAAAATTAATTTCCCCAAGAGGATTTAAGGAATGGCAATTTTATGAGAATACTTGTAACAGGAGCTACAGGTTTATTAGGGCAAGAATTATGTCCAATGCTTGAAAATGAAGGACACCAATTTTGGGCTACAAACAGCAAAATTTTTGATATCACAAATAAAAAGCTGGCAGTTGAAATCATGAATAAGGTAAGCCTTGATTTTATAATTCATCTTGCTGGATATACAAATATAGACCAGGCAGAAGTTTCAAAAAATGAAGCAATGAGAATAAACCATATAGGCACAAAAAATATGGCTCAAATAGCAAAAAAACTAGATGTGCCGATTATTTATATAAGTTCTGATTCAGTGTTTGATGGGAACCAAAATTCGCCTTACAAAGCATCAGATATTCCAAACCCAATCAATGTTTACGGGCTTTCAAAATTAAAGGGTGAAGAAGAAATTAAAAAGTTAAAAAAACATTATATTTTAAGAACAAGCACTCTTTACGGACAGGGCGGCAAAAATTATGTAGACACAATGATTACATTTTCTATGCTAAGCAATACAATAAGTGTAGTAGATGACCAGATTTTGGCGCCAACCTGGACAAAAGACTTATCCACAAAAATTATTCAAATACTAAAAGACAGACCAGATTTTGGCACATATCATCTAGCATCATCCGGGGAAGCCAAATGGTCTGATTTTACAAGAAAAATTTTTGAGATTAAAAAAAGAAATATTGATGTAACACCAATTGAAAAAAGCGATTTTCCACGCCCTGCAAAAAGACCAAAATATAGCGTTTTGGATAGCCTGGATGCACTTCCAAACTGGGAAAATTCATTAGAAGAATATTTGATGAGCAAATAGCATTTACAAATATTCACATTACTTAATAATTATCACTTATTTTGAAGTTGCAGCATCTATGTATCTTAATTTTACCAATTTGTATCCGGTAAAATTTTATAGTATAATTGGCTAAAAAGCGGAATTTATGAGGAGATGTTATGTACGGTATTATTCTTGCAGGCGGCAGCGGTTCCAGGCTTTGGCCATTATCAAGAGAATTATACCCAAAGCAACTTTTAAAAATTAACACTACAAAAAGTCTTTTAGAAATGACATTTTTAAGGCTTTTAAATATAATTGATGAAAAAAATATTTTAAGCATAACAAATGCAAAACATTTTAGCGATGTAAAAACACAATTATCCTCAATTACAAAAAATCCTATACTTTTATCAGAACCAGCACAGAAAAATACAGCTCCTGCGATAAGCGTTTCCGTAAAATACTTGCTAGATAAGGGCCATGATGACATTATACTTGTTGTGCCTTCTGACCATTTAATAAAAGACGATAAAACTTTTAAAGATGCTGTATTAAAAGCAGAAAAATTGGCAGAAGATGGATATATTGTGACTTTTGGAATAAAACCTGATACACCGGAAACAGGATATGGATATATAAAATCTTCCAAAAATTTGAATGAATTCTCATATTCTGTAGATGAATTTAAAGAAAAACCTGATTTGGAAACAGCAAAAAAATACCTTGAAAATGGAGACTATTTTTGGAATTCAGGCATTTTTATGTTTAGGGCATCAGTGTTTATGGAAACCTTGAAAAAATTTGCACCTGAGATTTATAAAATCACAGAAGAATTTGATTTTACAAAAGATGACACTGTTGAATTTACAAAATTTGACAAAATGCCAGCTATATCAGTGGATTACGCTGTTATGGAACATGCTTCAAATATTGTAAATGTACCATTGGATTGCGGCTGGAATGACTTGGGCAGCTGGGAAGCCATCTATGATATAAACGAAAAAGATAAAGATAATAATGTAAAAATAGGCACCACCTGTACACAAAATTGTAAAAATTCTTTAATATATAGCTCAAACCGCCTGGTAGCGGGTGTTGGGCTGGATAACATTATCCTTGTAGAAACATCAGATGCAATTTTAGCCTGCAAAAAAGATGAAACCCAGGATGTAAAGAAAATTTTTGACAAATTAAAAGAAATTAAGGATGAAACCCACCTTGTGCATACCACTGTATACCGCCCCTGGGGCTATTATACGGTGTTAAACCAGGGAGAAGGATATCTTACAAAAATGATTTGCGTTTCCCCGCATGGGCAATTAAGCTTGCAATCTCATAATTTCAGAAGTGAACACTGGGTTGTATTGTCCGGAAGCGCCCGTGTAACGCTAGATAACAAGAATTTTATTCTGAAACCTGGCTCCAGCATTGATATTCCGGTAAAAGTAAAACATTCGCTTGGAAATCCTTATGGTGAAGAATTAAAAATTATCGAAGTGCAAAAAGGCGACAAACTTGTTGAAGAAGATATTATAAGATATAAAGATATTTATGGCAGAGTAAAGGCATAAAATAGCCTTGAAACTCTGTGTGGTATTGATTTTCAGAGTTTAATACGCACAAAGTACATCTATAATAATGGTTTTAGCTAGTTTGTGAAATATTTATATAAGTTTTTACAGCAAAAAGCATTGCTATTAAAAGCTTTGGCTCATTTTACACGTACAAAACCATTGGGACATAAAGAAAAACACTGTATCACATAAAAAATAAATATAAAAACATGCTAAAGCCAATAATGACAGCTATTTTAGCATCTCATACAAGCATAAATAAGCATAGTACAAGACTTTTAGCGCAATACACATAAGCAAAAAGCAAGTCCCAGTACATTATAACAATTCAAGTAATTTATCTAATCCATTTGGTAACATAGGTTTTTTTGCCTGCACGCCTCTTTCAAGGCTTCTTACATACTTATAGGCTTCATCAACATACATATTATATGCATCCATTTGTTCACTAGTTAATGATTCAAAAATTTTCTGCATTTTTTGATTTACAACACCCTGTGCAGATGCTACCCCTTTTGTTTTAAAATTATAAAAAAGATGTTCCTTTTCACCTAAAACATCAGTATGTTTACCCTTTAATTGTAATTCAAGTGTATTTAGATTATATTTATCGCGAAAATACATATTTACACCCGTAAAACCTGTATGCCTTTCAGAGCCTTTTGAATGAAAAAAACCTTTTTTAGAAAGACGCTCAATCTGGCTTGGTTCAAGGTATCCATCCTTACCATGACTTATAAAATGGCTTGGGATAAGCTCTCCATCATCCACCATTTTTTCAATATTTTTTACAATCTTTTCAATAGAATTTGGCGAACCGTCTGAAACCAGCCTGTAGCCGTATAAATCAGGCACAACGGATGGAATATCACAATTATCAAACACTCTATCCAGCCGTTTTTCAAGCTTAGAGCGGATTGAAGATGTGTCTTTTACCCTGCCTGACAAGGTTGCGCCAGAATCTTTAAAAGTTTTTTTCAGAACTTCCATATAATTTGGAAAATTTTCTTCCCCAATTTTATGCAATTCAGCGCTTAAATTATCTGCCAAAATATCAATTGTGGTGTCTGTTTCAAGGATTTTTTCAAGTCTTTTATTAGCGTGCGCAAAACGCATTGATGCTGCTTCAAAAGTATCTTTTCCTGCATTCAAAAAAGATGTGGTTTTTTGAAAATTATTTACCCCCCCCCCCCGAATTAAAGGGGAAGTTTTTGACACATTAAGATTATCAGCACATGCCAAAACTCCTGCACCAATAGCATTTTGAGCTTTTTGTGCAGCTTTTTGAATGGTTTTTATATGGCCTGTAAAATTTATGCCCATTTAAAAAAATAAACTCCGATTATAAGATAATAAAAACAATTTTGCGGTAAAAATTGCCCACAGGCACCAAAAGCATTACAACAGCAAAAATAATTATTAAGTTATAGTGGCAAAAAAATTTGGAAAGAAAACCCCGCTTTGCTATGCAATACGGGGGTTTTGTGTTTGCGCACAAAAAACTGTCGTTCTTTTTCTAGAGGTGCTATTCTTACCTTCCAAAAGGGTGTTAAAAGGTTACAAAATTATATTAACCGATTAGAGTTTTTTTACACATTACATAATTGGATAATATTTTACCATAAATTAGTAAAATATACTAAATAGCAATTGATTTTAATATATTTAATAAAAAATGCTGTAATTAATATTACCATATTTTGGTTAATAATTGTATTGTTATATATCAATAAAAAAGCTATTTTTAGGTATATGAAAAATGAATTTAGTATAAATTTTGGTAAACGGATAAAATATTTTCGAAACATCGCAAGGCTCAGCCAGGAACAGCTTGCAGAAAAAATGGGTTTATCCACTAATACGATTTCCTACATTGAAAGCGGGAAAAATAATATCAGTTTTGCAAAATTACCAAAATTGTGTAAAATTCTTAACATTGAACCATATCAGCTTTTTATTTTTGATAATGACAAACCCGATGCAGACCGCATGCAAGAAACTGTAAAAATACTTGAAAGCATGAGCGATAAGCAATTGGGCATTACATACAAGCTTATTTTAAATTTAGCCAATTTGCGCCCTGAAGATGTGCACGGTCCAATAAAATAATTTAAGTTTTGGCTTTTTCAAAAACTTAGCTATTTAAAATGAATTTACATTGAAGGCTGTAGGTTTTAATGTCATTTTAATGAGCAGCTGTCATGCTGAATTTTTCAGCATCTTATTGATATGGTGTTTAATCTTGAATTTGATACTTCATTAATAAGATTCCGAAATAAATTCGGAATGACGCGTTTGCCGGAATGTTATTACCCATAGTTAAACAAATTCAAGGGTAGGGAAAGGGTGCAAGATGATACATGTGAAAAATGGGCCAAATGTGGATGGCACAGTAGAAAAAAATATGTTATAAAAAAACTATGGAAAATTTAATTGAAGTAAAAAATGCACATAAAACATTTGATGAAAAAAACGATTTTTTAAGCCCTAAAAAAGAGCCAGTATATGCCTTAAAAGGAATAAATTTAGAAATTAAAAAAGGTGAAATCATCGGCCTTGTAGGAGAATCCGGCAGCGGAAAATCCACCCTTGGAAACTGCATTTTGAAGCTTTTAAAATTAAATTCTGGTAAAATTTATTATGACGGGAAAAATATAGACAATTTTTCAAAGGATGAAATAAAAGAATTCAGGAAAAAGACTGGGCTTATTTTCCAAAATCCCTATTCAAGTTTAAATCCTAAAATGAAAATCCGCGAAATTCTTTTAGAGCCTTTAATTGCATCAAATATTAAAAACAAAAGGCAACAAAATGAAATGTTAAATAATATTATCTGTCTTGTTGGCCTTTCAGAAGACGATTTAGGGCGTTTTCCGCATGAATTTTCAGGGGGGCAAAGACAAAGAATTGCAATTGCGCGTGCACTTATTTTAAGGCCTGAATTTGTAGTGGCAGATGAACCGATATCTGCACTAGATGTAAGCATTCAGGCGCAAATTATAAATCTTTTAATTGATTTGAAGGAAAAATTTAATCTTACTTATCTTTTTATTTCACATGATTTAAATGTTGTAAAATACCTGTGCACAAGGGTTGCCATTATGTATAGGGGTGAAATTGTAGAAATGGGCGATGTTGTTGAGATTTTTAACAATCCGCAACATAACTACACAAAACTTTTATTAAGTGCAAACCCAGGGATATAGGGGTTTGCCACATTTTATTTTCCAGCCATTCAATATAAATTTTTATATTGAAGATTGTATGTTTCTTCTTGGATTGCTTCGTCGCTAACGTTCCTCGTAATGACGAGAAAAAGACCTCGCAATGACGAGATGTTTTTATTGTTAGGCGATACTTGACCTACAGTCTAGTGATTGATTGCAACAACCATTATTATTAGTAAAATAATTAGCAACACTCTTTTGCTAATGATAATTGCCATATTTTTCCAATCTCCTTTTCCGATATCCAAATAGGATTATTTAAATACAAAAACTGCTAAAATTCAAGTTAAACAAAAATAGATATAAATGAAATAAAATTTAAATACATAGAATGTTGAACTTCAGTATCGTTAAAGAAGACTAAACAAAAATAGAAATAAAATTTAAATACATAAAATGTTAAACTTCAATCCAAATAGAAACTGTATTTTTATTCTAACATAAACCCTCATTTAAAGGGATGTTCATTCTTTTTTTAAAAATATGCATAAATAAAGCCGCAAATTTTGCGGCTTTATCATTAAATTGCATTAAAGAATTTTGCTTAATCCACATACAATGGGGCAAGTTTTGCCTCTTGCTGCGGGATAACCCCTTCTTCAATTGGAAGATAAACTCTGTAATCTATTTCAGAGAAGCAATTATCAATTGATTCAATAGCTTTCAGTGCTTCTTCATCAATATTGCCTGATTCTATCATATCTGCAATTTCTTCAAAACGCGCCACATGTTCTCTAAACCTATCTGTAGCATAATCTTTGGCTTGCCATGTTGTAATTAGGAAAGGCCAATCTGAACTTTGCAACAATAAATTTTCACGCGCCAGCTGATTTAATGCCCTTGATAAAAGCTTATCCTCGGGTTGTTTTTCATATTTTGATACAATATTAATTATTCTTTTTTCGCAAGAATGAATAATAGGCCACATCCACTCTGTTAAATGGTTTTGCCATACCCAGAAGTGACCGCCCTGCCCCCAGCTAGATTCAGGTATTTGAATAGCATCTGTTGGCGGGTGAGCTTTCAAATATTCGCCAGCTGTCATTCTTTCTACTTCAGGAAGGTGTTGAGATAATTTTTTAATAACCTGTTTTATAAATTCAACCCCTTCAAACCACCAGTGCCCGTATAGTTCAGTATCAAAAGATACCATACAAAGCCCTTCTTTACCATTATGAGACATCCTGTAATCATTCAAAAGGTGGTATAGAAGCGTTGTATAGTGGTCTGAATTTGAATTTACCTGACTCATCGCAAGTACAGGGTCATAAAGCATTTTATCACCTAAATCTGTTGTGGATGAAGTTATTCTCCAATAATGCATACCGGAATTTGGGTCTTTCCTGTGGAATTCCCTATAGCAGCCATCTCCAGGATAGCCATCAGCTGCTGACCAAACCTGGAAGCCTGCTCTATCATTTCTGCCCATCACGGCAACTTGTGCATCCGGCAGCCAATAGGCACTGTATGTATCATAGCCGGTTGCTTCTCTCTTTGGAAGAGGAATATATTCTATATTTCCGTAAACTCCAATTTTTCTTCTGTTTCCGATTGAATTTCCGCCTTCAATAACGTGAGATTCTGTGAAGAAGTATTCAATATCATTGTTTTGAAGGGTAACTTCAACCGCAGGACGCCATTTTTTCTTACCGTCTTTTCCTGTAAATTCATATCCTTGTCTATATGCACATTCAGGAAGCCAGCAGCCTTTAGCTTTTTTACCAAAAAATCTTTTTGTAGTATCAGAACCTACTTTAAATTGGGCATTTAGGTTGGTATCTGTTGCAAGAAGCGGTGAAAAACCGTGTGTTGCGCCTGATGTAGTTATTTCAATACATTCAAGTTCTTGATATTTTTTAAATCCTGCAATTAAATCTTTGTTAAATTTATTTATAAATAAATCTTTAATATGGTTAAACCAGTCGAAATAATATTTTGCAAGGTATTTTAAGTGCTGGGAGTGTGCAACTTCAGGATCAGGATATCTTTCTAGGTCACCTGAAACGGCTTTTATTCTAGAATCAAGATAATCAATAAAACCTTGTTTTAAGTGTTCATCGTTTAATTGTTCTGCTAAAATTGGCGTGATACCAATTGTTAGTTTTGCTTTAATACCTTCATCATATAATTCTGAAATGATATTCAACAAAGGTACATAGGTTTCTGCCATACATTCATAAAGGTTTTCTTCCCCAAAAGGCCACATACCAGCTTTTCTATAGTAAGGAAGGTGGGAATGCAGCATAAATACGAATTGTCCGACTGTTTTTTGACCCATATTAGTTGCCTCCATAATAATTCTGATACAAGTTTTATATCACAAAACTGCGGAAAATATAAGCCATAAGAATTAGTACAAGGGTATAAATTTTTAAATTCAAATAAGGTTTATAATGCTAATTCTATTGGTTTTTCGGGGTTTAAAAATGTTTTGAAAACTTTATTAATTTTGTAAAGATTTATGAAGATAAATCTCTATAAAATATATACTTATAAATAAAGCTATTTTACTTCAATCATTCTTTGAATTGATGTAAGGGCTTTTTTGCGAATTTCTTCTTCCACGGTCACTTCAAATTGATTGTGTATAAGCGAATTTAAAATATCTTCAAGTGTATTCCATTTCATATTATGGCAAACTAATTTGCTTGATGCCAAAATAAATTCTTTTTCAGGAAAATCTCTTTTTAATCTATCTACAACGCCTTTTTCTGTTGCAATAATATAGGTTTTATGTTTTGTGCTTTCGCAATATTGCATAATTTGTGTAGTAGAGCCCACAAAATCAGCCAGTTTCACAACTTCCTGATGGCATTCAGGATGAACCAGAATTTTTGCATCTTTATATAAAATTTTCATCTTTACAATTTCATCAGGGATAATTCGAAGATGCGTGGGGCAAAAGCCAGGATAGCTGATAACTTCAACATCAGGCAGGTTTTTTTGTACAAAGCTTCCAAGATAACAATCCGGTGCAAAGAGAACCTTTTTTGCATTCAAAGATTTTACAATATTGATAGCATTTGCACTTGTGCAGCAAATATCACATTCAGCCTTTACTTCTGCTGTAGAATTTACATAGCAAACAAGCGGAATATCAGGGTTTTTAGCCTTAAATTCCTTTACCTGTTTTAAATTTATCATATCTGCCATATTGCAGCCTGAATTTTTATTTGGCAAAAGAACTTTTTTATCAGGAGATAATATTTTTGCAGTTTCTGCCATAAAATAGACGCCCGCAAAGATGATTATTTCAGCATCGGTTTTACTTGCAAGACGGCTAAGGCCCAGTGAATCGCCCACATAATCTGCCACAAGGTCAATTTCAGGATTTTGATAGCAATGTGCTAAAATTATTGCTTTCTTTTCCTTTTTCAACTTATTAATTTTGTCTGCAAGTTCAAGCATTTGTTAAAATTTATCTTCTTTTTATTAATGTTTTTCCACTAATTCTAAACGGAACAAGATTTTTTTGCTTGTCCTTTTATTATGTTTTATTATAAAACAAAAAATTTAAATGCCACTATTTTAAATCTTTATGCTTAAAAGTTTTTATTCCTTTTGCATAAACATCCACAATTTGGCCTGTGCCTATAAGTTTATATTTATAAATACAAAGCCCATCCAGCCCTACAGGGCCTCTTGCGTGGGTTTTATTTGTTGAAATACCAACTTCTGCACCAAAACCGTATCTAAAACCATCTGAAAATCTTGTGGATGTATTCTTAAATACACCGGCAGAATCCACATTATTCATAAAAATTTCAGCATTGTTTTCATCGTTTGTAATTATAGAATCTGTATGGTGAGAACCAAAGGTGTTTATATGTTCTATTGCTTCATTTAAATTTTCTACAATTTTTGTGTTTAAAATAGTATCTGAATATTCTATGCCATATTCTTCAGGGTTTTCAATCACTTCAATTCCTGCTTTTATTAAGGTTTGTTTCAATTCTTCACAATACTTAAAATTTTTATGGATAAGGATGGTTTCAACCGCATTGCAGGCTGTAGGATATTGTGTTTTTGCATCAATACATATTTTTTGCGCCATATCAAAATCTGCTGTTTCATCAATAAATATATGGCAAATGCCTGATGCATGCCCTAAAACAGGGATTTTAGTATTTTCCTGAATGAATTTTACAAGCTTATTAGAGCCTCTTGGAATAATTAAATCAATATATCCATCCATATCAAGCATTTTTTTGATATCTTCATGAGAATATACAAGATTTACGGCATTTTTTGGAAAATTATCCACGTTATTCAATGCTTCATTAATTATTTCAAATATTGCAGCATTTGTATTATTTGCTTCACTTCCGCCTTTTAAAATCACTGCATTGCCTGATTTTATGGCTAATGATGAAATTTGTGCTATTACATCAGGGCGCGCTTCAAATATTATTCCAAGAACCCCTATTGGAACAGAAACTTTTTTTAAAATTAAATCTTCATCCAATTGGCGCGCAAATATCAGCTTATTTACAGGGTCCTCAAGTTTTATAACATCATAAATACCTGCTATCATATCGCGCATTTTATTTTCATCAAGTTTCAGGCGGCCAAATGTAGCATTTGTTATTTTTCCTTGTTCAACAAGGGTTTTAGCGTATTCTAAATCTTTTTTATTTGCTTCATATATTTTATCTTCATATTTCTTAATATTTTCAGCAACCGCCTTTAAAGCCTCGTTTTTCTTATCGGAAGATAAGCTCATAAGTTTTATTTTAGCTTTGTTTGCAGCCTTTACTATTTCATTTATATTCATTGTTTTTCCTTATAATAAAACAAGATTATCCTTGCTTATCACATCATCATTCTTATTATAGCCAAGAATTTCTTTAATTTTTTCACTATGTACGCCAAGAAGTTTTTCACATTCACCAGATGTATAATTTGCAACACCACGCGCAAATTCAACGCCTGTTTCATCCAAAATATTTATTACTTCTCCACATTCAAAACACCCTGAAACAGCCACTATACCTACTGGAAGAAGGCTTGTTTGTTTTTCAATTAATGCACGCTTGGCACCATCATTTACAATCACACCACCGCGAAGGTTTGTGGCATAAGCAATCCACCTTTGTTTTGAGGATAATTTATTTGTGGATAAAAATACAGTGCCCACATCTTCATTATTAAAGATTTTTTTAATTATTCCTTCTCTTTTGCCGTTTGCAATCATTGCACTGGAACCAGAATTTGCAACCACCTTTGCCGCGGCAAGTTTTGTTATCATACCGCCCCTGCCGCCAACAGATGCACCTGAAGCCAGTTTTTCTATTTTTGATGTTACCTTTTCAACCACAGGAATTAATTTTGCATCATCAAATTCTTTTGGATTTTTATCAAAAAGTCCGTCGATATCTGATACCATAACAAGTAAATCAGCATCAAGCTTACTTGCAACAAGGGCTGAAAGCTTGTCGTTATCTGAAAAACAAACTTGCGCAACTTCGCTTGTAGAAACAGTATCATTTTGGTTTATGATGGGCACAATACCGCATTCAAGGAGCCTATTTAAGGTGTTTCGAAGATTTAAATATCTTTTTCTGTTTGAAAAATCATCTTCTGTAAGTAACACCTGAGAAACCGTAATTCCATATTTTTCAAAGCCCTCCTGCCATATTTTCATTAAGAAAGGCTGGCCAATGGAAGCTGCTGCCTGCTTATCTACGGTGGTATTAGAAGCTGTTTTTACAGGGCAAAGTTTTTTCATCCCTAAAGCAACTGAACCTGACGATACTATTATTATTTCTTTATTTTGTTTGTAAAGCCTTGAAATATCCTCTACAAAAGAATATAGACGAGATAAAGAAATATCTCCCTCGTCATTTCTTAAAATATTTGTTCCAAATTTAAATACTACTCTTTTAACTTTTTCAGTATTCATACTTTTATGCTACCTTAAAACCTATCAGGAGTGAAATTTCGGTATGGTTCATATCAAAGGTTTCAGCTAAGTCTTGATTTGTGACTTCTCCTCTGAAGGTATTTACACCAGCCCTCAAAGATTCGCATTCCTTTAGCGCCATAAACGCACCGTATTCACCAATTTTTTGAACATAAGGAAGTATAGCATAAGAATAAGCAAATGACGATGTTCTTGGCGTTAGGGAGGGTAAATTCGGCACAGCACAATGCAATACACCATATTTTTCAAACACAGGATTTTTTAATGTGGTAATTCTATCCATTGTTTCTATATTTCCGCCCTGATCAATTGCAACATCTATAATGAACGAACCTTTTTTCATTTCTTGTACAATATCTGCACTCACAAGCTTTGGAGCCTTTCTGCCTGGCAAAAGTACCGCCCCCACTAAAATATCAGCTTTTTTACATTCTTCTTTTATAGTGTATGGATTGCAATAGTGGGTTTTTATATTGTTATTAAACGCTAAATCCAGTTCTGCAAGGCGTTTAGAATTTATATCCAAAACAGAAACATCTGCCCCCATCCCTATAGCAACTTTTGCAGCATTTGCACCTACAACGCCGCCGCCAAGTATTACCACTTTACCAGGCTGAACACCTGGCACCCCGCCCAATAATACACCAGAACCACCATTTATAGATTCAAGGTAATTTGCACCAATTTGAATGCTTAATCTGCCTGCAACTTCACTCATAGGCCTTAAAAGTGGAAGTTCTTTATTTGGCCCTTCAACAGATTCCGATGCTATGGTGCAAACCTTTTTCTTTAATAGCTCTTTTGTAAGTTCTTCTTCAACTGCAAGATGCATATAAGAAAAAACAACTTT
Source organism: Candidatus Gastranaerophilales bacterium (assembly GCA_910587815.1). Taxonomy (GTDB): domain Bacteria; phylum Cyanobacteriota; class Vampirovibrionia; order Gastranaerophilales; family Gastranaerophilaceae; genus MGBC122484. The sequence goes on from CAJUNK010000002.1 coordinate 66,476, forward strand.
ATCTTCACTGAAAAATTCATATTCAGATTTTTGAGGCTCTTTTACCTTTAAAATAACCGTGGATTTTTCCCATAATTCTTTATTTGTAGAAACAATTTCAGCGCCGCTTTTTTCATATTGTTCATCAGAAAACCCGCTCATAGCGCCGGCATTTGTTTCTACAAGCACTTTATATCCATCTTTTGTCAGCATAGCAATGCAATCAGGCGTCAGCGCCACACGTGTTTCATCAGCCTTTAATTCTTTTGGTATGCCAAATACAGTCTTCATTTTCATAAATATTCCCGCCTATATTTTTTGCAACTGAGCTTCCTCAATCTCATCAATAATAAGTTTTATAGCCTCAATTTTATTTTCTGCACAAATGACAGGACGGCCAACAACCATATAATCCACACCTGAAAGCACAGCATCTGTAGGTGTAACCACTCTCACCTGGTCATTTACAACACTCCATGTGGGCCTTGTTGCAGGGCATACAATGATAAAATCTTCAGGACAGTTTTTTCTTATCACAGCAGCTTCTGACGCTGAAGCTACAACACCATTTAAACCGGCCTCTATTGCCATTTTAGCCAGACTTGCCACATAATCATCGATGTTCATATTTACATTTAATTCCTGGGTTAGAGTTCTTTGTCCAAAACTTGATAACAAAGTAACACCAAGGATAATTGGCGGTTTTTTGCCATATTTTTTAGCAGTTTCATTTGCTAATTTCACTGTGGTTGAAAGCATTTTTGAACCGCCTTTTATATGAACATCAAAAAAACTTACATCCCTTTTTACTAAATTTGCACATGCTCTTGCAACAGTATTTGGAATATCATGAAATTTACCATCAAAAAAGACTTTACCACCCTCATCATGAATCATTTTTATTATATCAAGACCAACAGAGGTAGAAAGTTGAAGCCCCACTTTAAAAAAGCCTACATAATCCTTCAATTCTAAAACAAGTTTTTTTGCTTCTTCAAAATCATCTACATCTAAAGCAAGAATAATTCTGTCTTTTGGAGTTTTGGGTTTTTCAATTACCATACAAAAACGTGCACCTTTTAACAAATACAACGGTAACTTATTCTAACATACAAAACAGGCAAAGTGCAAATATGCAGGGTAAATATGCAGGTTTACTCCGCATATTAACTCACACATTTTAATCTACTATTGCATCTTTTGGCACAACGGTGATTCCGCCTTCTGAAACAAAGAAGCCTCTGCGTCTGTCGTCATCCTGATTATAGCCAATTTCTGTGTACGGCGGAATTTCAACATTTTTATCAATAATTGCACGATTAATTCTGGAATGACGCCCTACTTTTACATTTTCAAGCAAAATTGAATTTGAAATAGAACAGAAACTATTGATGTGCACCTTTGGAGATAATACACATCTTGAAAGCGAGCCCCCGCTTATGATGCAGCCTTCTGATACAAGTGAATTTTTGGCCACACCCACTCTTTTATCCTCATCCCAAATAAATTTTGCAGGAGGAAAATTATAGTTAAAGGTTCTTAGTGGCCAATCTTTTGAATAGAGATTTAATTCAGGATTGTAATCCAATAAATCCATATTGGCTTGGAAATAACTATCCACATTGCCGACATCCCTCCAATATCCTTTTTCAGATGGAGTCATACCTGGAAATTCATTCTTTGCAAAATCATAAACATATACTCTTTTGCCGCTATAGAGCATATTTGGAATTATATTTTTTCCAAAATCATGGGAAGAATTTTCATCTTTTGAATCTCTCTGCACTTCATCAATTAAAACATCAGATTTGAAGATATAATTTCCCATTGATGCAAGGCACATATTTGGAACACCTGGAATAGATTTTGGTGCATTTTTAGGTTTTTCAATAAACCCTGTAAGCCGCCAGGAATCATCAACTTCAATTATTCCATATTCGCTTGCAAGTTCAATAGGAATAGGAATTGCAGCAATAGTAATATCAGCATCCTTTTCTACATGGTAATTTAGCATCTGCCTAACATCCATTTTATAGATGTGGTCTCCCCCAAAAACACATATATTTGTATAATTGCCATCTGTTATTTGGTTAATATTTTGAAAAATAGCATCAGCAGTGCCTTTATACCAATTGCCATCAGTTCTCATTTGTGCTGGAACACAATCTACATATTGGCCAACCGAAGCTGAAAGATTCCATCCGCGTGAAATATGTTTATTTAAAGAATCTGATTTATATTGGGTTAAAACTTTTATTTTATAAAAACCTGAATTTACAAAATTATTTAAAACAAAATCTATAATACGGTATCTGCCGCCAAAAGGCACAGCAGGCTTTGCTCTGTCACGTGTCAACGGAAAAAGCCTTTTTCCTTGGCCGCCGGCTAAAATCATTGTAAGAACTTTATCTCTAAACATTGAAATTCCTTTTAAAGTAGCTATTATAATTTATTATATTTTTCTGTCACACACAGTGCAAATTTGTTAATATTTTAACGTAAATATTTTGGCACTAAAAAACCGTCTAAAAAATCCTTTTAGACGGTATAAACAAGTATTTAATTTATTTATTAAACAGCTGCCTGTCTTTTTAAATAACATTCTTTGCAATATATTTCTTTGCCTTCGATTGGCTTAAAAGGAACTTTTGTTTGTGCCCCGCATTCAGAACAAACAGCTTCATACATTTTCTTTCTAGAATTTCTTTGGCGTCTGTCTTTTCTGCATTCAGGACATCTTTTTGGCTTATTCACCAATCCCTTTTCAGCATAAAATTCTTGTTCCCCTACTGTGAACACAAATTCTTGTCCACAATCTTCACATTTTAGGGTTTCATCTTGGTACATTGTTTTTGGTCTCCTTTGTTAGTAAATAAATCCAAACCTAAAAACCTTATCTAAGCTTGAATACAAATATTGTATCCTGTTTTTCAGGCTTTTGCAATAGGTTTTATTATAATAAGATAAAAACTTGCTCCAATAGAGCTATAGAATAGTGGAGAAATTTATTTATGAGTTTTTATGTATGTTTCATATTCTATTAAAAATTCACCCGGCGTCATTGAAAAACCCTTTGCAATTTTTTCAAGCATTGTGTACTTTAATTCGTATTTTTTGTTTTCAATTCTGCTTAAACTGGCTGCTGTAATGCCATTTTTAATAGCAAAATTGTTTAGACTGATTTTTTTGCTTATTCTTTTAAACTTAATATAATCTCTTAAATCAAACTGTTGCATATTAGTAATTATCATATATAATTGTTATAAAATATTACTAATAGGTAATATTACTAATTAGTAAAAACAGCCTATGGCCTTCAATATGAATTCTTGGTTGTTCGCCTTAAACGGGTACGGCGGTAAGACCCTGAAACCCTCCAAGAGGCCTCTGCTTACACGAAATTAAAATTTCGGCAAGCAGAGGCAAGTTCAGAGTAACGAGGATTTTTTCGGCAAAAACAGTCAAACAAGTTCAGTATGACAAGGTAGAGTTCAGCATGACAGGCGGAGGTTAAGGGCAACGAACGGGTGGTGTAAAATAAATAATATTAAGGGAAAATTATGCCTCAAATAAGAATTGATATTTGGATAGAAGAAAATATTGTAAAAATACGGCTTGATTCCATAAAAAAATTACCAAATATCCTGCCCATCTTTATAAAATCAAAAGAACATAAACAAAAATCTAAAATTTTGGCTAAAAATTTAATCAAAACATTTGAAAAACTAAATAAAATGTTAAGATAAAAAAACGGGCGCTTAAAGGTTACAAAAAGCGCCCATACGAAAAATTGTTTATCAAATCTTAATGAAACTTGAGCTTAGCCAGACTTGGCTTAGCGAAAGCAAATGAGCCTTAGGTGTGCAAGCCCGTGACGGCTTACCGGAGGACAGGGTAAAGGCTTTAGCCGAAGCGGAGCAATATTTGATTGCACAGGCGGATAAAATCAAAATACCCACAGGAGCCAAAGCCCGACACCGGACTACGTGCAAACCTGGGAACCCTGGCTTACGCTTTCTATTCCCACCATTCTATAATTATCTTTCCGTTTGAGCCTTGACCGCCCTTGTTAGGGTTATTCAGTACATCAGATGCAGAGACTCCGTTGCTAAATTTCCTGATGGCAGCTCCACCACCGCCTGCTCCTATGCCGCCGCCCGCACCGCCGTTACTGTTTTCCCCGGTATCTTGTCTTCCGCCGGCTCCGCCTGTGCCGAATATTTTTTCAAACGAAAAATTTGCTCCATCACCCCCAACGGACGAATTTTCTAAAGGTGTATTGCCTGCCTTGCCTTTCAAACAATAATTTGTATTGTTTAAATACCCTTTTGATTTGTAATGACAAACGTTTGAAATACTGCCGCCTTTACCGTTGGTAAAAACGCCAAAAGCATTTACAGAAGGGCTAATACCGCCTCCACCTCCGCCAGCTTTGATTTCACCAAAGGTGCTATCGCCAAACACAGTATCTCCGCCGCGCACAGCCGCAATAACATTGTTATTTTCTACCCTTGCACCGGCACCGCCCTGTCCTATCCTTATTCTGATGGTTTGTCCCGATATTACAGAAACCGTATGAGTCATAACGTTTCCGCTTGCTCCACCTCCACCGGAACCTATATTTGCATATTCATAATCCCCGCTGCCGCCATTTAATGCACTGTTCCAATACATATTCCAGGCAAGCCTTGCATATCCGCCAACACCGCTTCCGCCATTACCAAACGCAAATCCTCCACCACCGCCACAACCGCCGTAACCTGTTGCATTTGTACCGTTTATAGATGTAGATGTTCCGCCCTTGCCAACTGTGCAATGGTTTTCAAGATTGAATAATTTTGTATTTCCACCATCTCCACCTGTAGTTTTTGCAGCAAAAATAATATTGCCTCTTGTTGTTCCGTTATTTGCAGTGTGTCCGTCTCCGCTTGTAAAACCATTTACGGTTATAAGGTCTCTTTGAGTAGTAGAACCTGAATTCACACCGCCCCTTGCACCATACCAGGGAGAACTATCCCAACTATACACCTGTCCTGAAGAATCGCCACCATGCGCACCCATAGCATTATTAATGTATGCTGTTGTTAAAAGCAGAGTACTGCCTCTAAAAAGCTTGCTTATTAATGTATCTTCGTTATCTTGCGCACCTTCACCGCGTTCCGGTTTTGTTATAGTGCCATCAGCATTTATTTTTCCCGTTCTTCCTCCAATGCCGCCGGAACCCACTTTTATTGTCAAAGTTTCATTTGGCTTAACAGAAACCTGGCGAATAGGCACTATTTGACCGCCCCCACCGCCACTGCCCCCCGGGCCGTAATCTAAATACGTAATTTTCATAGCACCTTGTTTGCCGCTTTCACCTTTTTGACGATATCTGGTAAATTCAGGGGTATAATTATGATATGCTATGCCACCCGTGCAAAACCCTGGTCCAAAGGCTTCTTCAATATCAGTTGCAGAATACCCGAGACCATTTGCTCCTGCAGTTGCATGGTTTACGTTTGCCCTGCCTGCGCGTCCGCCACCACCACCGCCCATACCGCCACCTCCGCCACCGGCACCTCCGCCTCCATGGCGTCTTGCTTTCACATTATCACCTATACCGCTTGTCTCATAATCACTAAGAGGCGAACGCCCTGTAAATAAACCATTCTCATAAATAGCATCATCAATTGCAGCTCCTCCTCCACCACCACCTCCAGGAGCAATAGCCAAAATGTTGTTTCTTGTACCAAAAATTGTTGCACCGCCTCCGCCACCCCCGCCTGAACCTCCACATGCACCTCCGCCGCCTCCGCCACCATAACCTGTAGTACTGCCTCCACCACCGCCCGCACCTTGGCCATGCGAAATTTCAACACCTGCGCTGTTTCTAAAATCAACCCAACCAACTTCACCGCCATTACCTGACCCGCCACCAGTACCACCTAATGATTTAGAACCCAATACTCCATTTTGCCCGTCACCGTTTGTACTTAAAGAAGTATCTCCTCTTTCACCGCCTAAACCAAAATAGGACTGCCCACCCCTTGCCTTTCCGCCAGTGCCGCCATTTCTCCCGCCCCTACCACCTGTCCCGCCGGCTTCATCCCAACTATCAGCACCACCTCCACCACCAGCACCGCCGGTACCATTTAAAGCTGCGTTCGTTGTTTCGCCGGCAGCAGCACCACCTCCGCCGCCACCCCCAATTATTACATTTTGGGTAGAAGCATTACCAATGGCAACAGCTTTTTTAATGTAACCGCCATGGCCGCCGTTTCCCGCATTTGTCATACTTCTAAAAACAGTGCTGTTGGCACCTTGTCCAAAACCGCCCCCGCCGCCGCCTCCGCCGCAAGCAGTAATTATAGCATATCTGTTTTTTGCAATATCAGGCACATTCCAGGTATATTCACCAGGTGCTTTATTATACATAACATCCGTTTTAAGCTGCCCGCCGGCAGCGCCTCCTGCTCCTCCTGATACAAGAGTGACTTCTGCTTTATTTACCATTGATGGAACAGTAAATTGGTGGGCGTTTGATACTGTTGTGTATTCTGTGTAGCCTGCTGTTGGAGCTGTGCCGCCACCTCCGCCCGCACCTATGACGATCACTTTCATTATTCCGTTGTAACCGTTTGGCACAACAAATTCACCTTCGCAATATTTACTGCCGTCCGCTTCTGTTATAATGTTTTGGCAATTGAATATTTCTCCTTGTTTATTTGAATTAGAATTAAAATCAATCTCAATCTTTTTTGGCGTGCCTTTTGGGTCTATGCTGCCATTTATATTTAATGTTTCGCCAATTCTCCTTGTCATAACAGGAGCAAGAGCTGCCATCAACAATGATGCTACCAATAATGCCATTAATAATTCTACGAGGCTGAATGCTGCCTTCTTGTCACCCTGAACTTGTTTCAGGGTCTCCCTGTAATCCGTAAGAGATTCTGAAATAAATTCAGAATGACATGATTTGTTCAGGGTGACAGAATGTGAAAAAGCAAAAACTACCTTCTTGGGTAATATATTTTTTAAAAGCTCTGTCATAAAATAGGATAAAGCGGATTTGCAGCCTGTTTTGGCCGCATTTTTTGCGATGAACATACTTAACATTTTGAACAACCTTTTTTATATCATATTTGATATAACTATATCAAATTTATTATAAAAAATCAACTTACGAGATGGTTTACTCATTATTGATATATGCAAAACTTTGGAAATAAAAATATCAGCACAAAACACCTGATAAAAGGAATGCTCCTAATGCGGGATATTTCTATTACAAAACTTGCTGAAGAATTAAACAAAAATTACGGCTACACATTTACACAATCAAACCTTTCAAGAAAATTAAACTCTGATACCGTGCGCTGGAGCGAACTTCGCGATATTGCAAATCTTTTAGGATATTCAATCAAAATTTCACCAATTGATAACTGGAAAGGCATTGAAAAAAAGAAAATGCCTAAACATGATTAAATATTGGTTGTATAATATTTTTGAAAGATATCTTTAAAAAGGTAAAAATTATGGTTAAACCATGGAATGAATATTTTTTAGAAATAGCAAAAACTGTAGCTTCAAGGTCAAACTGCATAAGAGCACAAGTGGGTGCTGTCATTGTGGGGGAAGATAGAAAAATAAAAGCAACAGGCTATAACGGCACTCCATCAAAAGTAATATCTTGCATGGAACTTGGGCATTGTTACCGTGTTGAAAACAATATCCCCTCAGGCACGATGTATGAAACCTGCCGTTCCATCCATGCCGAGCAAAATGCCATAATTCAAGCCGGGCAAGACCGCTGCCAAGGTGCTACAATGTATATTTTTGGACATAATTTTATTTGCATTTTATGCAAAAGATTTATAGTACAGGCAGGCATAAAAGATGTGTATTTGCAAAAAGATGAAACTATGCCCATAGAATATATTGATTGCGAACAAATAAGACAAGAGCTAAGCGAACCTGCAAAAATAAACATATAAAGTTTTTCTATTTATTTTTCTTTGGGTAGTTTATTAACTTTTGTAACATAAACTTAAAATTTTGAAATTTTTATCCATCCAATGTTTTTATTTAATTGTAAGAGGTAACATTTTTATATTTAAAGGCAAAACATGGGCGATTACGCAAGAATTAATCCAAATTTAACGGCACAGATAGGCCAAAACAATATGCAAGCGCAAAAGGTAAGCTTTGGCGGGCTTTCCACGGGCGGTTCCCTTGGCGGCGGCAAAAAAATCGGCGGCGGAGATAGTCTTTTTGCAAAAGAAATGGCTGAAGTAGGCCAAATTGGTGCTGAAAAAGCAGAAGGCTACAAAAACGGTGTTGGAGGTACAAATTATGCCACAGAAACCACAGGCAACCGTTTAATGTTTATTGCATAAAACCCTTTAGCTGGGTTTTTAAAAAAGATTAAATAAAAAGCCCCTAAAAAAGGGGCATTTAAAATGAACAATGGAGTAAATTTTTAAAAAATTTTATGAACACAAAAGTTAATTCTTTTGTGTTTTTGATTTTAAGACCTTTGTAAACGAAACTGTGAATTTATTACAAATTTATAAAATTAGCCAAAGGTCTTAAAGCTGGCTTCGACGTTATCTTTAATAACTTTTTGCACACTTTCTATTTCTGTTTGCAGGGCATTATGTTCTGTTTCAAGCTTTTTCAGTTGACATTCTAAAAGTTTATCAGACCGCTGAAAACGCGCAACCCTTTCATCATAAAGGCTTTGAGCCTCTGCATCATCAGTTTTATCATAAGTATTTAAAATAAAGCTATTTATAGGCGTATCAGAAAATGTATACTTATTCCATTCATCAGGATTTGTAAAGGCAATCATTGTTGCATCTTTATCTACAAAAAGAAAATTGCCTTCGCGTAGATTTTTTTCTAAGAAATCCGAATCGTTAACATCCGGGCAAACAAAATAATCTTGCTCTGTTTTGCCATCAGGAATAGGGTTTGGCAGACTAGGCACAACAATTTTATTAGATGTTGCGGAAATTAAAGACATACTCATGCCGCCATCATCTGCATCACGCACAATATCATCATAGCGAAGCTTTGCATTATAATTTATATTATTAGAATTTACCTGCCCATACAAAAGAATTTCATTTTGGGTAGCCTCATTGTATTCTGCGGTCCATCTTTCCACATTTGATGCCAACATAGAACGCTCAAATGTTATGCATTGGGCTTGATATTCATTATTACTTTTTTGAGCCGTTAGCAATAAAAAACGACCCTGGCTTGCAGACATACCCATTGTTAAAGTACACTCCTTTGTTCATTGTTCTTTATTGTCCATAATTAATATCGGCATATCTTTTAATGAACTTTAAGAAAAAAGAATAGATTGTAACATAAGTTTACAATACCGTGTTATTCAGGCAAAAGCTTGAATTTAATAAGTGCAATCTAAAGATGCATTATATAAACCATCTACCAAAATAAATCTACCTAGCACATTTACACTGCAATATTTTTCAAGAGATTTTATAAAACATTTATTTTCACAAAAACCTCCCGAAATACATAATTTATCAGGATTTTTAGTGAAATTCCAAGCATTGTAAGCAATTCCTGCGATAAATTTTGAAATTGCAAATCTAGCTTCCACCCCTTTTGCAACATCATCCATAATTTTTTCTAAACCAAATATGCCGCAGGTTACAGAGTATTTTTCATCCACAGTTTCAAGCTCATCTACAGAAACATCATAAAATTTTAAAAGCATCTCTATTGTTGCTCCTGTAGCGCTAGCGCAGTTTGTATTCCAGTCCATATCAGAAAATTTTTTGTCCTTGAATTTAACCCATTTTACATCCCTTGAACCCAAATCAAGCACAATATTTTCTTCATCAAGCCACCTTTTTGCGCCCATTGCAAGAGCCACAACTTCATTTTCATATTTTTTCACATTCTGCAAACCGGCACAATGACCAGTGGCTACAGAAAAATTAATGTTTAAATCTTTTAGGGCCGATGTTTGAATAATTTTATACGCCCTTTCAATCGTATTATCCAAGGAAGGTTTTACGGTTAAAATTTTACTCCAGGTTGTACCTGCATCTAAAAAATATTTTTCTTGCACATTGGTATCCATAACTATCTTAACCTCAAAAATGCTTCTATTTTTGCTTTTATGGAATTTGTCGGAAAACCGTCTATATCAATATAAAGACCGTTATATTTATTTGCAAGATATTTTGCAAGCTGGTTTTTAGCACAAAATGTTTGCGCAAAAAATACAGTTGGCAAGTTGTTTTCAACATACATTTCAAGTTCAATATTCCCAGGATTTTTTGCTTCAACACATCTGGTCCAACCAAAAACGTGAGTATTATTTGGAAAAAGATTCAAAATAGTTAAATCGTTTGGAGGCACTCCCCAAAAGCCAAACTCTGGCTTGCATTCAGGTAAACTATCGTAATTTTTTTCTTCTATTATATTTGCTGTGATTTTTTCTATTTTTTCCTTCAAGGGAAGATTACTTTTTGAAATAGGGATGTTGGGTAAATCCTTTAGCGGCAAATTATCTTCAAAATATGAAACCTCAAAATTAAAACCAAAATCTTTCAATATTCTAACTGCAAAAAAAGCACTGTCACATTTATCTTTGCCTACAGGAGCAAGAATTGTGATTAAATTTTCTTTTAAATAAAATGCATTATTAAAAATATTTTTTATAATATAGCAATAATTTTCAGGTAAAATATGTGTTATTTCGTTAGCTTTCGGATAGCCATAATCAATATCTAAATCTATCCATTTTGAATTTGGATACATTTGTTTATATTTTTTAATAATATCAGGATGCGGATATCCCCAAAAACCAATTGTGTCTTTCATAGAAAGATTATATTTAAAAAGCAGCCTACTTGCAATTTTTAAAAAGGTTTTATACTGCTAATTAATTTTCTTTGGTTCAGACACATAGAAAGAACGATAATTTTTCACAAAATCTTCCATATTCATAGAAAATGCTTCAAAATCTACGCTAACACCTTCTTTCAAAGGGGAAACTTCTATGCCATAACTTCTTAGTATTGCTTTTGAAAGTCCGCTTGAAATAGAATCAGACCCCCTCTTAAACGGAGCGTTTTGCGCTAAAAGCCAATGCATCTTTGCAACAGAATCTATAACAGTATCTGTGCTTGGATTATTCATCTTCATTAAATCGTTATAGATATTTTCTGCATATTTAAAATTGTTTTCTCCAGCAGGATGCCAGAGGGTCGCTTGGCCAGTATCAAAATTTAAATCAACCCGCGTAGTACTTGCAAGGGGGAATTCTAATGAAGCTTTGTTATACAAAACACAGTTGCCTCCTGTGTTATCAGCAGCGGCAGCTAGTTTATCTATAAAATATGAATATCTGCCAGTAGTAATAGGTGTCATGAGGCTTTCGCCAGGATTTTTCAACAAACCGTAATCATTCATCATAGCACTATCAATGCGACCAGTTCCATTTTTAGCAGGATTTGCAGCATCAGCTTGAATTTGTCTTGTTTCATTCACAAAAAACGATACAACTTCAGTATATTCAGCCCCCATAGAAACAAGTTCTGATGTATCTTCAGTGGCTTTTGCCATTTTTGTGCCCCAATCTGTGTCACGACCATAACCTTGAACATTTACAAAAAACATCTCCGCATCAAGGTTTTGTTTTCCAGTTTTTGGGTCAATGGATAATTTATATTCATATTGATGTTGAGCTGTTCCTGATATTTTTGCGCTTGCATCAAAAATATTCTCGCCTGATTTTATTAAATTTGCATAACTTGCAAATTCATCCGCACTCCATTTAAAATCAGCTTTATCCATTATTCTATTCAGTGTTAGTTTGTTATCACTGTATTTTGCAAGGTCATTGTAAACATTCCAATGGTCTGCGCTCCAATTTGCTTTAATACCTTTAGATGCCATATCAGCATCAATTCCCGAAGTTACAAGCGTGGTAAAATTGGAAAAATCATCTGCGGACCATTTCATATCAAACTTATACTGCATATCATCAAGTGTGTATCTATTATTAACATAAGCAGACAATTTTTGATATGAATCCCAGTGTTTATCTGTCCAATTTGCATCTAGACCATTTTTTAAAAAATAAGTATCGACACCTTTATTTGAAAGTTCAACATATTTATCACACTTTATAGCATCCCAGCCTTTATTTATGCATTCAACAATATCTTTTGAATACATGCCAGCATCATTTAATTTAGCTCCAAGTTCAAACTGTTCACCACTCCAGCCTGATTTCATACCTGCTGCAACACTTTCACCATCTAAGCCTGATTTTACATACTTAGCAAAATCAGAAACTGTATCAGCTTGCATTTTATCAAGGATAAACCACTGTGCATCACTAGATTTCACACCACGGTTTAAAAGGTCAAGATACTGGCTTCGCTGGGTATCATCCCATTTCAACCTGTCTGCAATATCTTTATTAGCACCTGTTAATTCTGTCATTTCTTGTTTTAGTAAAGTTTCAGCTTGTGTACTATTTACAGATGCACCTAAATCAGTATCATTTGCACTTGCATTAAATTGTTTAAAATGAGACTCTATTTGCGCGCTAGAAAAACCTTTTTCTTTTAGATAATTCTTAGCACCATCAATATCATTGTTTTTGAATAACTCATCAGCAGCATCAAAACTTTCTTTTGCATAAGAATTTACCTTTGCACCTGCAAGACCTGTAATTATGCCCATTAACTGGCTAATACCTTCACCGGTGAGATTCACATCACCTGTTATAACTAAATCTGTAAGCAAGCTCAACGTTGCATCAGCCCCTATTTGAGATGCGTATGCCAAGGCTTTACTTTGGGTGGCATTCAGCACTTCGTTTTTTACACCCATAGAAACACCATTTATTTTGCTGCCGCTATATAAAAGGGCAAGTTCTGTGATACTTTCTTTTGCAAGCCCCAAAGCCTCGTCTTTTGATAATCCGTTTTCTGATGTCAAATTATCAGCAAGTTCAATTGCATTATCACCAAACATACCGCCTATTGCAGTCCATTTACCGGCATTCATCATTGCAACCCCAGCACCTGCCGCAGGCGGAAAAGCCAAACAAACAATGCCGCCTGTAGCCATTAAACCAAGTCCGCATTTTTGGGTTATAGAACCTAATTTATCAGCAAACCCGTTTTGTTCTGCACAATATCTATCTATTAATTTTTGGAAAGAATTTCCTTTGCCAAAAGATTTTAATTGTTTGGATACAGTTTCATTCTGCAATTCTTCAAGACTGCATCCGATAGTTTTTTCAATATTGCTTGTAAAATCATCAGTATATTTATCAAGGTTGAAAAATCTTCCCATCGTATTCATCATATTGGTAACATCAAAAATACTTTCAACTGTTGTTTCATATTCTGTACCATCAACAGGACCCATTGCACCCCATTCTTTAGGCCTTGTTATTACAAGTTCATTATTTTCGTTAATTTCAACAGAAGTTGGGTACCCAAATTCCTGCGGATTTTCCATAAAGGACTCTTGCAAAAGTTCATTTAGTTTCTTGCGGCCAAGCTCTTCACTGCCAAAATAATTTGCGTAAAGTTCAGAAACTTCGCCAAGATTTGACGCCTTTGATACATCTGATTTAAAATTTTCCGTCTTTACAAGCCCAGACACTGCAAGAGAATATGTGTATGATGTTTCCATATACTCTGAAATATTGTCTTTATTATATTCAACACCAGTCCAATTTTTAAAAACTTCTTCAAAAGATTTATCACTATTTCCGTTTATGGCATCTTTCATTTCTTTTAACATCTGCTCTTGTTCTTTTATTGCAGAATTTATATCTTCCCTTGCGACACCAAGGTCTGTTAGTTGTTTTGCCCAGTTATAAGCATCGCTTATGGAACCATCTTCCTTTTCCTGTTTTTCAAACTGCGTTTTCATACTGTTTAGATTGTTTTCAAAAAAATCAACCGTAACTGCCTGCATTTCTTCTTCAGGCGTTAATGCATGATTATATGCAGATGTTTTTGTTTTTGTGATATCAATAGCTTCATTAATAGATTTTTCATCCAGTATTTGGATTGAAGAAAGCGCAGCAGAATTAATATTTTTATCATATACAGAATTTACACTTCCATTCTTGCCTGCTTTAATATTGCCTATTTTGGAATTATTCACAATGGTATTATTAACACCTTTTGAATCATCAAGAGTATTTATTTGAGAATTTGAAACATTTATAATGTCATTTCCTTTACCACTAGACAATTTTTCAACACCGGTTGCGTTATTTACAACAATGGTATCATCATCCTTATCGCCATATATTGTATGTATTATAGAATCATTTACAAAAATGCCATCTTTACCATCATCACCTTTTATTGAAAATATATTTGATTTATTCACCTGAATATAATCATCTCCACCTCCGCCTTTTATAGTGCCATCAGAAGCAGAATTTTCAATGTTGATTTTATCATTCCCTTTTCCCGCATTAATATTTTTTACTTTAGAATTAGATACATTTATTTCATCATGACCTTTGCCTGTTTCTATTTTTTCTATTTCACTATTAAAAATTTCAAGAAAATCATTACCGCTATTTAGGGAAATTTTATCAAGAATACTATCATATATAGTTAATTTTGTATCTTTGCTGCCACCTTTGATAGTAGCATTATTCAAGCCTGCAACAACAATTTCACCTGTTTTTGCATTTTGCTTTACAACAACATTATCAATGTTATCAAGTTTTATTTTTATACCATCAGATGCAGTATAGGTATATCCGCCGGTTTTAACTCCCAAAACTTTGTTTGCAGCAGGATTTATATCCTGCCAATCTGAAGAATTATATTTATCTTTTGGAAAAGTTTCAAGAGCTTTGCCAAATGAGGCTGTTTGCAATGTATCCTCTGAATTTTTTACAGAAGAAGTTTTGGCTTTTGCAGCCGTATTTTGCTGTGTCTTACTGGTATCACCTGCTGATTTTACAGTGGATACATCCTGTGTGCTTTTTGAACCTTTTATAAATTGTGATATTTTAATACCCATATTTTTACCGATACAACTTCCTTGATGGTTAAATTTTATATCGGCAAAATAGGTATTAATTTTATACTATGTGAACTTTTTGTTACATATTTATATAATTTTAATAGTAAATCTTTTATGCTAAAGAAAAAATTTCATAAATTTCATCATCAGATAATTCTGTGATGATTTTTTCACCTGTAAATACAGCAGCATCTGCAAGTTCACGTTTATCTTTTATTATCTTGTCAATCTTTTCTTCGAAGGTGGAAAGTGTTATAAACCTGTGCACCATAACATTTTTATCTTGCCCAATACGATAGGTTCTATCTGTCGCCTGATCTTCAACAGCAGGATTCCACCATAAATCATAATGAATTACATTGCTTGCAGATGTTAAATTCAGCCCTAAACCGCCTGCTTTCAATGATAATATCATAATTTTCTTTTTAATATTTTCGCTAAATTCTTTTATCATCTCCTCACGGGCTTTTACATTTAAAGAACCATGGAAAAATAATGGCGCTGTATCAAATTCATTTGCAATAATCTTTTCTAAAATAGAACCCATTTCTTTGTATTGTGTAAAAATCAATACCTTTTCATCATTATCCAAGATATTAGTTAAAATTGACATCAGTTTTTCTGTTTTACCCGATGCACTTCTTCCCATATCACCATGTTTTAAATAGTGATAAGGGTGATTACACACTTGTTTTAAGGATGTAATAAGTTTAAATATAGCACCGCGCCTGTTTATGCCTTCTTTTGCAGATTGCACTTCCTGCATAGATTGGTTTAAAACACGCTCATAAAGCGCTGCCTGAGGTTTAGTAAGATAACAAAATTCATCCAGCACAACCTTTTCAGGCAAATCAGATATAATCATTTTGTCTGTTTTTAAACGTCTTAACATAAATGGAGAAATTGCTCTTTTAAGCTTTTCTGCTCTTTGATTTTCCTTAAATCTTTCAATCGGTATAGAATAATTCTTGCCAAAATCATTGATAGAACCCAAATAACCTTTATTTATAAAATCAAATATACTCCACAATTCTGACAATCTATTTTCCACAGGAGTACCTGTCATTGCAATTTTCATACTGGATTTAATTGATTTTACTGCTTGTGTTTGTGATGTAGATGGATTTTTAATATTTTGTGCTTCATCTATTATGACTAAATCCCATGCATGTTTTTTGAATTCTTCAATATCTATCCTCAAAATTGCATAAGTAGTTAAAATTACATCATTATCAATATTAAATTCGCGGTTAAAACCATGGTATGTATAAACATCTAAATTTGGTGCAAAGTTTTCAAATTCTCTTTCCCAGTTACCAAGAAGTGTTGTAGGACAAATAACGACAACAGGTTTTTTAAGCTTCTTTTCTTCCTTTAATTTTAAAATTAGACTTATAACCTGAATCGTCTTACCAAGACCCATATCATCTGCTATACAACAGCCAAAGCCTTTATTTACATTTGTATAAAGCCATCTAAAGCCAACCTCTTGATAAGGTCTCAAAGTACCCAATAAAGCAGCTGGTAAAGCTATTTCTTCCACTTTTGTAAAGTTGCTGATAACCTTTGCAAATGCTTCATCATAATCAAAATCATATTCATCAATTTTACCTGACAAGCTGTGATGCAAAAGCTCCATTTTATTCATAACAAAATCAGGCTTCTTCTTTAAGCGCTCTAAAAGCTTTTCTGTTTCTTCTTTATCTATTAAGATATATTTATCTTTATACTGTATAAGACCATTCGTATTAGCTGCCAATTTTTGGAATTCTTCTGCTGAAATTTTCTCATTATCTCCAAGCGCAACTTCTATTGAAAAATCCATAATTTCATCCAGCGAAATTGTAGAAGAATTTGACATATTCAGTAATTCTTCAATATCGCCGATTCTTTTTTGTTTTATTCTTGCATTAATTGAAGCTCTTGGAATGATTACATTATCCATGCCTTTTGGCAAATTTACTTCCATATCGGCTTGCGCCAGATAATAAGTAATTTGGGTAATCATTTTGTATACGCCTGATAAATCAAGCTCAAGTGTAGTGTCTTCTAAATCTTCAATATATTTTGTGGCCCAATTTATTTGTTTTTCAATTATGGTTTTATCTGCTTCGTTTAAATTTTCAAGCTCATATAATTCGCCTGTTTGCTTGTTTTTTGCAGAAATTTTGAGCAAAAATTTATCTTCAGCATCTTCAATTTTTTCAATATTAAACACAGGAACAACATCATAAGTTCCAAGGCTCATCTCATCCAGCCATGTTTGGATATCTTCACCCAAATCATTGCCTTTCAACATTCTTTTATGGATGGATGATTTTACAAAATATGGCGCAGATTTTAAATCTTTGAATTTAAAATGCTTAACATTTAAAAAATTAAATATTAAATAATTTAAATATCTTTCAACAAGTTTTTTGGACGTTTCAATATCTAAAAAATCATTGTTAATAATTTCAAGATAGGCATTCAGATAATCTTTATTTCTAAAATATGGTTCCCAAATAATTGAAAATGTATCTTTTTTAAATTTTACAGATGGAATAAAATTTAATTTTTCAATGGTTTTCTTTACAAAGGTTGTGAAATGGAAATAAAACTTATAATTTTCAGTTAAATCATCTGTTATTTCAATGTTTTCACCTAAACCAGTAAAATATTCAAAAAATAAATCTAAAGGAATTGAATAGCCGTATTTATCCCCTTTGTATTCAGCCTTCAGACGATAAAGAGAACCTTTTGATTTAAGGTAATAGTCAAAATTATAAGGCGGGGTTATAAAAATTTCTGCATTATTATTGTTATTTTCAAAGAAAATATCAGTAGACCTTAAAATGGGATTTTTAGTATCAAATGTATCTGCAAATTCTTCTTCTATAAGCTCATAAATAAGAGATAATGTGTATCTGAAATCCTTATTTTTTTGAGTATAAGGGTTTGAACCCAAATTCAAAAGCAATTTCTCTACATCATTTTTCTTAAATGTTAAATTCTCGTATTTCATTGTTTTCTTATTTTATTATAAAAACAATTTGTTGTATAATAGTTTTAGAGGATTTTGAATGAAATTTGCAGTAAGAATTATTAAAAATCAGTTTTATCCCCTAAAAATAAGTGAAGGCGCCAATCTTCACCATGGACAGATGGTGCTTGTGCGCACTGAAAAAGGTGAAGAAGCCCACAAAGTTTTCCTTGTAAATTCTGAAATACAAAGACAATGGGAAAAATTTAAACCTGAGCCTTTGCCCTTCATCAGAATAATGAATCAACATGATTTAGCAGAGCTTGATGAGATTAAAAAACTTGAAATTCAGGCATTATATAAATGCAGAGAGCTTGCAGAAAAAAGAAAATTATCCATGAACCTTGTACAAACAAGGTATACATTTGATAGAAAAAAAATAACATTTTATTATACAGCACCGGAACGTGTGGATTTCCGTGAGCTTTTAAAAGATTTAACCCAAGAATTTAAAAGGGTAAGAATTGATTTAAGGCACATTGGCGTACGCGATGAAACCAGCATACTTCAAGGCATTGGCGTATGCGGGCAAACATATTGCTGTTGTAGTTTTTTAAAGAAATTTGAATCTGTTAATACAAAGCTTGCAAAAGACCAGGGAATTCCAATGACACCTGGAAAAATAACCGGTTCTTGCGGAAGATTATTGTGCTGTCTTAATTATGAATATTCTAATTACCTGGAAGCTGCAAAAACACTGCCTCCTGTAGGTTCTGGCGTTATGACACCTGATGGCATAGGAAAAGTTGCCGTTTTAAATTTCTTGAAAAATTCTGTTGGAGTAAAATTAGAAGATGGCAAAATAAAAGATTATTTAAAAGATGACATTGAAATGATTGATGGCGAAGTAAATATTGAAATAGAAGGCACAGATAACCGCCTGAATTATTCTGATAGCGACGAAACAATTGATATTAAAGCGTTGGATAATGATAAAAATTCTTCGACCGGGAATATTTAAAGAGGGTTTATGACAGAAAAAGAAATATCAAGCAAAAAATTATCAAGTGTTATTGCAAGAATTTTAGATGACAGGAAGGCATCTGATATTTTGGTTTTAAATGTAGCGAATGTGTGCGTTTTATCGGATTATTTTGTTATAGCGTCTGCTTCATCTGCAACACAGGTAAAAGGCCTTACATCTTCTTTAAGAGAAAAAGTTAAAGAACTTTTCGGCCGTATTCCAAACGGCGATGAAAATGACCTTAAAAACAGATGGAATTTATTAGATTATGGCGATGTCATTGTACATATTATGTACAATGCTGAACGTGAAAATTATGCATTAGAAAAATTTTGGAACCATGCCCTTAAAGTTTCAAGGGAAGAATGGGAAGAAGAATCAAAAGAATATGCTTTATATAAATAAGTTTAAGAAATTTTGAAATATTTCTAATTATATAGAATAATTCCATTAATGCAACAGTTTGATTTAAGAGATTATATCAAAATTAAAAGACTTTAACTTGGTTTAAGTTTAAACAAATTTGCAATAAATTGCGAACTTGAATCATCCACAATAAGCCGAATTGAAAATAAAAAATATGATTTAAAATATCCTGTATTAGAAAAAATATCAAAAAGTTTCGGCCTTTCGCCTGCACAATTTTTGACAGAATATGAAAATTATTGTAAAAATTTAGAAAAATAGTTTCACTATAATTATTCAACAAATAATTTAAAATGCGAATATGACAGTGTTTCTATTTTACTTTTACCCAAACTGTTGGCATTTCGATATCTTCTAAGCCTTTAACCTTTGAATAATGTACAGGTTTAAATCTGCCGTCACGTTCAAGTGCTTTGTGCATAGGTGTTTTCTTTAAAATTCTGACATCTGCCTGTCTTTTAAAGGCATCTGCTGCTATCTTAACAGTTTTCATAATCGCATCGTAATCTATTTGGTAATCCAAATCATTAGTAGCAATCTTTGTGCTTTTTGCGTATAAATTTGCATCCTGCATAACTTTAAGACTATCTTCAAATTCTTTTAATCTAGCTTTATAGGCTTTTGTATCGCCAAATTTTATCGTATCATCATCAGATATATCATTTGGGGCAATGAAAATATTATCATTCAAGGCGTCCCCAAGTACAAAAACGCCACCCGTTTCAAGCTTTTCATACACTTTATCAATAATTTCATCTGCAATTTTTTGTTTTTCCTCTAAAGTTTTATCATCTTTTTTTATAAACATCTTCATTTCCTGAATTTCTTCTTCAGAAAAAGAATCTTCACCTAATTCATTAAGTGCAGCATTATGTGTATCCCCTTTGAATATATTTTCGCCATCAAAATTTTCTAAAAGATGATAGAAAGCATTCCTAAAAAATATCGCACCTGCTTTTTTATCGCCATTTTCTTCATTTAATTTATAAATATCGCCAGTTTTAAATTCCAAATTATTTTTTACATCATCATTTAATTTAAAGAAAATTTCTTTCTGAAATTCGGGCTTCGCTTGCATTATAGACATGAGAAAATTAGGAGAAGTGTTTAATTTTTCATCCGGCTTTTCTGTTGGTTCCATAATTCCATTAAACATCTTTGATAATTCTTCTTCTTTTTGTGTCTTTTGTGCCCCAGGCATTAAAAACGTATCCAAATAATTTCCAAATACACTGTAAATACCGTTATTTGCAAGTTCTATAGCATCTTCATTTAAATCTACCCCTGTTATTTTAAATTTATCCCTTTCATCTCCTAAAAGAGCATATAAAGATATGGCTTCTTCGCCATCAGAACAAGCATAGTCTAATATTTGTGCACCATTTGGAAAATTTTCCTTTAAAGTTTCTGTCGTTTTTATAAGTGCATCATAATCCCTAAAAAAGCTGCTGTCTATGGGTTTTGAACCGGCACTCATTCTCATAAGACCATTAAATGATATTTTTGCAGGCAAATAAGAATACTGGGGCAACTTAGTAGTATTTAAGGCAACTGTATTATTTTGTACTACATTTTGTTTGTCATTATTTATTTTGCTAGCACTTACATATGATGCATTTGTAATAGCAGATAATTTCATAACATTCCTTTGGCAAAATATCAATTATATCAAAACAAAACTAATGAATAACAAAAATTGCTACAAAATTTTGAAACTTAATAATTCCTTGCAAAATTATATGAAAGTTGTTAGAATATACTTGATTTGGGCACTATTTTGCCTAAAAATCAATATATAAGTTTAATTCAGCATGCAAGGATTTTTTGTTATTTCTAATTATCACAAAAAGTTCTTGCTTTTTTTGTCTGGAATATCAAAAAAGCACCATAGAAAATTCTATGGTGCTTTAAAATTTATGTTTTTAAAATTAAGCTTCTTCAGCTGTTTCTTCTTCAATAATAGCTTCTTTAATTGTTTCAGAAGCACTAACAGTTACTCTTAACTGAGCTTTAACTTTTGATGATAACTTAACTGTCATATTAAAATCACCAATATGGTTAATTGGATTATCAAGAGTAATTGTTTTTCTATCTACTTCAATGCCTGTTTTTGCTAAAAGTTCTTCAGCCAATTTTTTCGTTGTAATAGTACCGAACAATTTTCCTGATTCGCCAGCTTTTGCAGACAATTCAATAACTTCGGCAGCTTGAATTTTTTCTGCCTTATCAAGTGCTTCTTGATGCAATTTTTCAGCCTTGGCTTTAATTCTTGCCATATCTCTATCTCTTGCTTCAAGAGAACCTTTTGTTGCTTTTTCGGCCAAGTTATTTGGAATAAGATAGTTTCTTGCATAACCATCTTTAACATTAACTATATCGCCAACTTCGCCAATATTTTGAACATCTTTTTTAAGTATAAGTTGCATTTACTTTTTCTCCTTGTTGTTTTTATTAAGTAAGGCTATCTTATATAAAACATTAGCTTTTTTCAAGTCCTTACCTTAAAATTGTTATTTTTTCTTTTTTTCTTTTTTTAAAGCACACGCTGTTTTTTTCACATCAGATTCGGCATCTTCAGTATCTTTAGGTGTAATTTCTGTCTCTTCTGTGCTTTCATTTAAAACATCTTCTTTAATATCTTCAACGATTTCTTTTTCTTTTATATTTTTTTGCGCTTGCTCTATTAAATCTTTATCAATTTCACCATCTGCAAGAGCAATGGCCTTTTCTTTGATTAAACTTTCAAGTTCTTTAACTATTTCTTCTGCTTTCTTTTGATTTTTTAAATCCTGTTCTTTGATTGACGCTTCAATTTCATCATCAGTTTTAGGACGTATAACAGGAATACTTAAATCAAGGACAGTTTTATCCTCAAGTGCATCTATTTGCAATTGGAAATTATCACCATCAATTTCCATATATTTTGATACAACAGTAACAAGTTCTTCTTTCATCATTTGAATAGCGCGTTCAGAGAAACCGGCTCTATCCTGCATTAGGACAGTTTTTAGCCTGTTTACCGCAACACCTTTTGTAGGGTCAGCTTCTTCTTGGGTAGCCGTAAAAAAGCTTAATACCTTATTATACAAATCATGAAAAATATCTTTCATACTAAGCCTTCACTTTCTTTGAAAAGAACTTTTTAATTTTTTCAATGATTGTTTTTGGCTGGTCGATATCCAAAAATGGCACATCTTCCCCTTGTATTCTTCTTGCAACATTTAAATATGCCTGCCCTGCTAAAGAATGTTCGTCATTTACAATAGGCTCACCTTTGTTGGTTGAAGTTATAACACCTGTATCTTCGGGAATAATACCTATTAATTCTGCTGATAAAATTTCAACAACATCTTCAACGCTCATCATATCATTTGATTTAATAAGATTTGGACGCACCCTGTTTACAAGAAGTCTGTATTTTTTTACTTCCTCTTTAGATTCTAAAAGCCCGATAATCCTATCAGCATCACGAATAGCAGACATTTCAGGTGTCGTTACAACAATTGCTTCATTTGCACCTGCAACAGCATTTTGAAAACCTTGTTCAATACCAGCAGGACAATCAACCAAAATATAATCAAATTCTTCTTTTAAAGTTTCACAAATTTCCTTTAATTGATCAGCATTTACGGCACTTTTATCTCTTGTCTGCGCTGCGGCTAAAAGACAAAGGTTTGGATTTTTCTTATCTTTTACAAGGGCTTGTTTAAGTTTGCATCTGTCTTCTACAACATCAACTATTGTATAAACAATGCGGTTTTCTAAACCAAGTAGTAAATCAAGGTTTCTAAGACCTATATCCGTATCAATAAGAACAACCTTATTTCCACCTTTGGCAAGTGCTGTACCTATATTTGCAGAAGTGGTGGTCTTGCCTACCCCACCCTTTCCTGATGTAATTACAATAACAGAACCTGTCATATATTTTCACTCCTATTGATTAGCCATTTTAAACAACACAATATTGTCTTCCACAATTCTTGCCTCTTCAGGCGTAAAAACTGCGGATTTTACTATGTATGGTATATTTCCGCCATCTGGACGTCTTGAATAGCAGTTTGCAATTCTAAGCTGAACGGCGTTCATTTTTAAGGCTCTAATTTTAGCATCTCTATTTCCATTGCAGCCAGCATGCGCTATAGAACCTAAAACACCCCACACTGTTATATCACCAGTTGCTTTTATTTCAGAACCCGGGTGACAATCGCCAATAATAATGATATTGCCATCAAATTCTAATGTTTGCCCGCTTCTTAATGTTTGATTAACATAAATTGTCTGCTTGTTGTCAATTACAACAGGATCAGTTGTTGGCGGAGCATAAAAATCAACTTCTTCTAAGTCTTCATCATCCTGCATATTTGTATCACTTGCTTTTTTATAAACAGTGATAACCTGCCTGCGCAATCCGTCGTTTTCTTCATTTTTATTTTCCTGCATTTGTGCTTCATTCTTAGCAGTTTTTTGTTCTGAAGAATTTTCGCTTACTTCTGTTGCTTTTTTTATTTCTTCACCTTTTGATGGCTTTACCAAAGCTTCTTTTGGAAGTTTGCTTTTCAATTCATCAAATTTATTTTCAACCTTTAACTTCGATGGTTTTGGAGCATCTTGCATTCCAGGTGCATCCGGCATAAGTTCAACCTCCTGTTTTTTATGTTCTTGAGCTGGTTCAACTATTTTTTCTTGCTCTTGTTCTGCTTTTTGCAGCTCTTTTAATTTATCTGTACCACTTTGTATTTTTTGCACTTTTGTTTGTTTTACTCTAATTCCCATGCTTTCACAAGTATTTTGCGTAATTAAAGATGTGGTCTCTACACATACAAGCTGGGAATTATAACTTTCAATTAAAGATTTTATACTTAAAATTTGTGATTGATTTAAAACATTATCTTTAAGCTTTAAAGAAATACCCCTGCCAGATGCATTTGGGATTTCAAGCGCCAAAGATACATTGTTAATAATATCACCCGTATTGTCACATTCACTTAAATCAATGACAAAAAGTCCAACATTTTCTTCCATAAAAAACATACCTCAAAAATAACTTATATCTACAATATCTTAAAATGAAGATAAAAACAATTAATTATAAAGAAAAATTGCGCATTTAAATTTAATCAAAACCATGAACTACAGCAATTTTTGCCGTTTATGTGTTTTAATTTAGATGTACATTTTAAAATATAATCACCGATGCAGACATATTTTTTGCAAAATATAACAAACATAACACCTTTCAGGGATTTTCACACCCCAGACAGTGTTGTGTGCAAAAATTTTAATAAACATACACATAATAAACCTTCAGATACACCCCAAAAAGAGTACAATAAAAATAACACCAAAAAACTTTTTCCACTTGTAGGGGCTATTTTAGGTACATTATTACCAATTGTCATTTTAAATAAAGCAGGCAAAAAACATATAGATACAAGCATTTTAAAAAACGGTAAAATGCTTGATAAATTAAAAGAAATTGGCGAATATTTTGAAATAGACAGTGTCAAAAAAATATTATCCACAGCAGCAGGCGCCATAATGGGTGGCATCACAGGCGGATTTATTGCAGATAAAAATAAAGAAAACAGAAAAGAAAAATTAAAAGAAGGCACATTTGAGATGACAAATATTACGGTGCCTACCATATTTGTTGCAGGAATATCAAAGCTTTTAGAAAATAAGAACCTGCCAACCATTATGAAAAAAATTGCACCTGTTGTTGCAGGGCTTGGGATTGGAGTACCCGTTGCATCAAAAATTTCAGGAATGATAAGTCAAAAAGTATTTAAAGAAGATGAAAATAATGTTAGAAAATTTAAGCCAAAAGATTTGCTTGTACATTCTGATGATATGATTGCAGTACTTGCATTATCAAAAATAAGCATTTTGCAAAAACTTCAAATAGATAAAATTATAGGAATGATTTATGCCAAATGCGGATATGAAGCAGGAACAGCAGATGAACACACAAAAGGCCATGGGCATCATCATTAAAAATTAATCTATAATTCTAATATCACATTTTGCATATAGATTATCTTTATTTTCTTCAATATAAGCTCTAAATGAATCTTTTGCATTTAAATTAAGCACTTGTGCTCTATTGAAAAGGTTTGTATTTATAAATTTGTTCTTAGATTTTGCAAAATATTTTACAGTATTTGCAATGGTATAATCTTTATCTGTTTCAATATTTTTCCCATTCTTTGCAAATATTACATATTCCATTAATTCATCCAAACTTTTGCCTGAATGAACACCGTCCAAAATTGACTTTTTATCAATAATAAGTCCTGAATATTGCATTAGAGGTTTTCTTTCAGGGGATGTTTCATTAAACAAAAGATTATCTACAATCAACACCATAAGTTCTTTGCCTGAAACCTTGTTTTTATAAAGTTCTGCATCCTTATGGGTAATGCCACCTAAAACCTCTATCATCTGCAAATTATTAGCCCCGCCTGCATTTAATGTATCAATTGAGCCTCTTATAGAAGATGCATTTAGTGCAAAAATATCTACATCCGGATTTGTTTTTTGAATTTGAGACAAAATACTATCTGTAATAAAATTTGCAAGATAATTATTTTGATATCTGACTCCTTCATTATCTAATGATTTTAATTTTGGATTATCTACCCTGATTTTATATTCTTTTTCCCAGTCATCACAAAATACTTTATAAAATATTTTTTGTATAATACCTTCTTTACCAAAATTTAATAAAGGTTTATACGTTTTTGGTTCTGAAATGCTTTTTAAATTTCCATCATCATCCACAGATAATTTAATATTTGCAAATTTTTCAAAATTTTGCGAAAGATTAATTATATTAACCCCATTAATAGTTTCATCATCATTTTTATGTTCATGTCCATTTAATATCAGGCTGATATTATCTCCCATTTCATTTGCCAAATTCTTTGCAAAATCAACACCTGTGTGCACCGATACAATAACAAGGCCCTTTGGGTTATCTTTTTTAAATTCCTCAATTAGCTGTATTGTTTTATTAAAAGTTCTTTCATAATCTTCTTTTGTAACAGCATCTTGACCTTCTGAAGCTTCATCAATAAATTTAATTCCCTTCATACCTTTTTTATAGGCTGGAATATTTACAGGAGAAATACCTAAAAATAATGCTTTGTGTTTTTTGTTTGGGTCCTTATCATCATCTATTTCAAGAATATCTGTTTGGAAAATTTTATCGTTTTTAATTTCATCTTCTAAAACAGGTGAGTTTTTAAAATCTAAATTTGATGCAATTACCTTTGCATTAATACTGTTTAAAATCTGTTTAAAATATTTTTCACCCGCATCAAATTCATGGTTTCCCGGAATAAAATATGAAACATTTTTTGGCACCAGGCCTTTTAATTTATTTATAAATACATTAAAAAATTTCACTTGAAAATCATTAGAAGAAGCGTTTTTATTTGTTTTATACCCCTTTGTATCTCCTGCAATAAAAAAATCCCCAACAACTACAAGCGCATTTTGATTTCCCTTTTTATCATCTAAAAATATTTCATCCTTGTTTTCTTCAAAAGCTTGATAAAAAGCATCCAGTTTTTCAAGATTCCCATGAGAATCAGAAAAAGAATTTATATTTAAGGTAGCACCTTTAAAATTTATATTATAAATTGGAGTTTTTATTTGCATTGTATATCTTAGAAGTTTCTCAATAAAAAAAATTGATAAGAAATATTTATTTTGTTAATATTTTGTTATGAAAAAAAGAAATTTATTATTAAAGGTTCAATTTATTATATTATGCTTAATGCTTGCAAGCAATTTACCATCTTTTAGTAAAGATAATTTTACAGAGAAAGATGTTTCAAAATACACACTTCTTCAAACAACGTTTAACTACACGCCAATTCGAGAAAGTGCAAGCGATGGGGCTAAAAGATTTACACATTTAAAAAGCGGAATAGCGCTTTTTGCCCAAAAAC
Source organism: Candidatus Gastranaerophilales bacterium (assembly GCA_910587815.1). GTDB lineage: Bacteria > Cyanobacteriota > Vampirovibrionia > Gastranaerophilales > Gastranaerophilaceae > MGBC122484. Next base: position 93,867 of record CAJUNK010000002.1, read on the forward strand.
ATAATTCTGAATTTTACAAGCTTGATTTAGGTTTGGATAAGCCATATTGGATAGAAAAAAGATATGTAAAAGTAGAAGGCACAATACCTGAAAAAAAAGTTTCCAAAATTTCAAAAATTAAATTTTATGAAAGCAAAAGAAATTACCTTGTTAAAATAAACACTCCAATTCAAACATCATATAAAATAAACCAAAATAAAAACGGATTACAATTCTTTGTTTTTGACGTGAGCACAAATGATAAAAAAATTAACGTCAAATATAAAGATAAAGAAGACAGGTTTAATTATTCAATTAAGAAGGTTCAAAATTCATCCGGCATATTAATTGTAAACTATAAAAATAAAGGTCCGATATACGGATATGATGTCAAAAAAACAAACAACGGGCTCGTTTTTAAGATAAGAAAACCTGTTGAAATAAATGATAAAAAACCATTAAAGGGAATAAAAATTGCGCTGGACCCAGGACATGGCGGAAATGAAAAAGGCGTTGTTTCAGGCGGATTTGCAGAAAAAGATGTAAATTTGCAAATTGCAAATGAACTAAACAAAATATTAAAAGAACAAGGCGCAAAAACAATACTAACAAGAAAAAAAGATGTGGACACCGGGCTATATAAAAGGGTAGATATGGCAAACAAAGCTAATGCTGATTTTTTAATAAGCATTCACCAAAATTCTTTAGCAAACCCAAAAAATTATGAAAAAAAGCACGGTGCAGGAGTTTATTATTATAATGAAAATGCCAAGGATTTAGCATATACAGTCCAAAAAAATCTTGTAAAATCCACAGGCTTTAAGGATGATGGTGTTTTCAATGCTTCTTTTGCGATAACAAGAGCAACAAACCCTGTAAGTATCTTGGTTGAATGCGGATATTTAATCCACCCTTATGAAAGAAAAAAATTAACAGATAAAGAATTCCAAAAAACCGTCGCTAAAGCTATCAGCAACGGTTTAGAAGAATATTTGTTAAATAATACCAAATTATAGTAAATTAATTTTCTATGTTCCACTTTTCCAGGAATTCAAGTATTCATACTGTTCATCTGTTAAAGTGTCAATTTCAATTCCCATAGATTTTAATTTAATCTTTGCAATTTCAACATCCACTTCTCTTGGCAGGGTGTAAAGTTTATTTTGCAATTTGCCTTTGTTCTTTAAAACAAATTCAATACCAAGCGCCTGATTTGCAAAGCTCATATCCATAACAGAAGCCGGGTGCCCTTCAGCACCAACAAGGTTTATAAGTCTGCCTTCTGCTAAAACATAAACAGATTTACCATTATCTAATACCCATTCATCAAGGCTTGGACGGATGTTTTTGTATTCTTTTACATGTTTTCTAAGGCCGTTAACATTCACTTCTACATCAAAGTGTCCTGCGTTTGATACAAAAGCGCCATTCTTCATAGATAAAATATGTTCTACATCAATGACATTTTTATCCCCGGTAACGGTTAAGAATATATCCCCAACGCGTGCAGCATCTTTAATTGGCATTACGCGGAATCCATCCATAACAGCTTCAAGAGCTTTTAGCGGGTCAATTTCTGTCACAATAACATTTGCACCCATGCCGCGTGCACGCATAGCAGCACCCTTACCGCACCAGCCATATCCTGCAACCACAAAGGTTTTTCCTGAAATTAAAATATTTGTGGTGCGAATAATACCATCCAGTGCACTTTGGCCTGTACCATATCTATTATCATACAAATGTTTTGTAAGGCTTGAATTTACACCCAAAGCTGGAAATGCAAGCGAACCATCTTTTTCCATAGCTTCCAAACGAATAATCCCTGTTGTGGTTTCTTCTGTGGATCCTATAATATTTGGAATTAAATCCCTTCTTGTTTTATGAACAGTTGCAACTAAATCACATCCATCATCTATTATTAGATGCGGTTTATGGTCTAAAACCGTTCCTACATGCTTTGCATAAGTTTCTTTATCTTCACCTGCAACAGCAAAAACAGGAATATCCCAATATTTTACAAGTGCTGCTGCTACATCATCTTGCGTAGATAAAGGATTTGATGCTGCAAGCACGGCATCCGCACCGCCTTCTTTCATTGCAATACAAAGCGCTGCGGTTTCTTTTGTCACATGCACGCATGCTGTAAGCCTTAAACCTTCAAATGGTTTTTCTTTTCTAAATCTTTCTGTAATATTGGCTAAAACAGGCATATCTTTTTGTGCCCATTCAATATTTTTTCTTCCTTGCTCTGCTAATTTTATATCCTTAATTTCATAAGCAATTGTTGTTGTCATAATTAATTTAAACCTCCTGTTTGGTTTTCTTCTAAGGATGTTAACACAAAAAATATTTTTATGCTAATATCAAAGTAGAATTAAATGTATTCCGTACAATTAAAAGGAGATATATTATGTCAACAAAAGAATTTTTTACAAATTCAGAGGAGCTTAAAAAGCTTTATTCAGCTGCAAAAGCCACTATTACGGCACCATTCTACGGAAATAATGTAGAACAGGTTAAATCTGTTGCTGAAGCTTATAAATTAGCATTAAACAGCCCCGGCACAGTTGAATTAACAGGTATGCCTGTTTATCAGCCTGAAAAAATCGGCCTTCCACAAGGTGCAAACCAATTATTATTCAATGATGGTACAGTTGTAGGCCGTTGTGCTGCTGCAAGAAGAATCGTTGGCGAACCAGGATGCGACCTTGGTTATTTACTTCCAATTATCCGTGAAGCAGTTTATGGAACACGCGATAAATTGATGTATAGAACAGAAGTTGTTGTTGGTTTAGAAGAAGATTTTATGGTTAAAGCTCATCTTCTAATTCCTGAAGGTTTTGAAAATGTTATGTATTCTTGGATGTTAAACTTCCAATACATTAATGAATGCTATTCAAATATGTATGAAAATTCTAGAGAAATTGCTGAAGGTGACCTATTCATATTCTCTGATCCTGATTGGACTCACCCTGATTTTCCATACGGTTTAACATTCTTTGACCCAACTCATAACTGTGCTGCAATACTTGGTATGAGATACTTTGGCGAACATAAAAAAGGTACATTAACTCTTGCTTGGGGTGCTGCTGCAAGAAATGGTTACGCATCTTGCCATGGCGGCATGAAAAGATACAACCTTGAAAACAATAAATCATTCCAAGTAGCTGTATTTGGTTTGTCTGGTTCAGGAAAATCAACAATTACACATGCTAAACACAATAATAAATACGATATTACCGTTCTTCATGACGATGCATTTATCATCAATGTTCATGATAAATATACAATTGCTCTAGAACCTGCTTACTTTGATAAAACAGCAGATTATCCTATGAACTGTGATGATAACAAATACATTTTGACTCAGCAAAACGCAGGTGTTATCCAAGGTACTGATGGCAAATTATACTCAATCACAGAAGATATCAGAAACGGTAATGGCCGTGCTGTTAAATCTAAATTGTGGTCTCCAAACAGAGTAGATAGAATTGATGAGCCTATTAATGCTATTTTCTGGTTAATGAAAGACCCAACAATTCCTCCTGTATTAAAGCTTTCAGGCTCTTCTTTAGGTTCTGCAATGGGTGCAACCCTTGCTACAAAGCGTTCTTCTGCTGAAAGATTGGCAAAAGGCGTAGACCCAAATGCTTTAGTTGTTGAACCTTATGCAAACCCATTCAGAGTTTATCCACTTGAAATGGACTATACAAGATTTAAACAATTAATTGAAGATGGCGTTGATTGTTATATCTTGAACACAGGCGAATTTATGGGCACAAAAGTTCAACCAAAACATACTCTTGGTGTTATTGAAGCAATTGTTGAAGGCACTGCTAAATTCCATAAATGGGAAGGTTTCTCAGATATCGAAATTATGGATGTTGAAGGCTTTGATACAAGCTTCAGTAATGCTGAATACAAAGACCAATTTGTAAAACGTATGCAAGATAGAATTGACTTTGTAAAATCAAGAGAAACTGAAAAAGCAGGCTTGGATAAACTTCCGGCTGATGCGCTTGAAGCTCTTGAAAACGTTGTTAAACAAGCTGAAGTTGCTAGAGTGTAGCAAAGCGAAACTATTGATAGGCAGGATAATCAAGCCAATTTACAACAGCGTAAGCGATAGTAAATTCGGCGCCGATACCCACAGGAGCGAAAGCTGCGCTAGAGTGTAAACTTATTTAACAACACTTAATAAAACTTATAAAACCCGTAATTAATTTTACGGGTTTTTGTTTAACAACACTTTTATCTATACAATATTAATTCTTAATCCCCAAAATCAAAAAGCTCTTTTTCGCTGACATTAAGGATTTCTGCTATTTTGATAAGCAAACCTATTGTTGGAGTTTTTCTACCTATTTCAATATTCCCAATATGTTCTCTTGAAATACCAAGAATTTCAGCAAGGATGTTTTGGGATAAACCTTTGTTTTTCCTATGTGCGGCGATATTTCTGCCCAATTTGTAAATTTTTGTAGTCTTATTTGTCACAATATAATTTTTACACTATATTGTTAATAAGTATGTAATCAAAAAGATTACAATATGGAGGAATTTATGCACACAAAATGAACTTACAGAAATTGCAGAATTTATAAAAGAAACAAAAATAAAAAATAACCTCTCAATTAAGGAATTATCAATAAAAACAGGCCTTAGTATATACAAAATAAAAATAATGGAAAGCGGAAATTATGACTTTAATTTTAAAGATTTTAATAAATTAAAGAATGTTTAAATATAGATTTTATAATAATAAAACCCCTGTCATCCTGAACTTGTTTGACTACTTTTGCAGAAAACTTCTGTTTTCGTGCAAAATGTCTGGTTTCCCACAGGAACTTATTAATGGGGTATCAAATCAAAGATTAGATAAAACACCGGTAAGATGCCGAAATAAATTCGGAATGACAGGTAGACTAAACTTCAAGCTTATACTTTGTTCCTGTGGGTGTTTCGTCTTTTGCTCATTTTGCTTTGCTTTAAAATTCGCAAGGCTCACATCCTACGTCGCCCATCAACAGTTCCAGCTCGCTGTTCATCACAGCTCGCTTGGGAACCCTGGCTCACGCTTTTAAAAAAAGGGCACCTAAAGGTTACTGAAAAAGGTACCCGAAAAGTTGTTCATCTAAAATCTTAGTGAGAGTCGAATTGTGGCGCGACGCGCCCAGTGAGACTGAACGAGCCTCTAGGATGTGAGGGCGTGCCAGCGGCGATGAGCCGGTGGACAGCCCGACACTGGACTAAATGTAAACCAAACCGAGACACCCACAGGAGCCGCATCACTCCCACCATTCAACAATTATCTTGCCATTTGAACCGCTGCCTCCTTTGTTTTGATTACGTGTAATATTCGTCTGTACTGATGAATCCACCTTTCCAAGGTCGCGAAGTGCTGCCCCGCCACCGCCTGCGCCGTATCCTATGTTTAAAGCACCCTCCCCATCGCTATTATCACCAGATACACCACCAGCACCACCTGTACCATATTTTGCAAGGTCTGCACCTTTACCCCCGCTTGCATTTTCAGCGTTAAAGCCCTTAATACCTTTTTGACAACTGGATTTATTCAAAAAGCTTGTTGATTTATAATGGCAAATATTTGATATTGCACCACCCGCACCATTTGTAAATGCGCCCGTAACAAGGTTTACAGATGGGCTGCCCCCGCCATATCCACCGCCTGCTTTTATTTCACCAAAGGCACTATCTCCAAATACTGTATCACCGCCTTTTTGTGCGTTAATAATAATATTATTCGCAACTGTAGCACCGCTGCCCCCTTTTCCAATTCTCAAGCGTATTTTTTGTCCGCCAATCACACTAACAGTGTACGTTAGGACATTTCCGCTTGCCCCGCCGCCCCCTGCACCTATATCTGCATTTTTATACACTGACGCAGCAGCATCCCAATACTTATTCCAAGAAATTCTTGCATAACCGCCACTCCCATCGCCGCCTTTTGCAAAACCATAGCCCCCGCCACCGCCACAGCCGTGGCCTGTAGCGTTTTGACCTGCTGAATTTATTGATACACCACCCTTTGCTGCCACACATGTGCCTGTAAATGGCGTGGCTGTAGTACCTCCGTCTCCGCCCTTATCTGTTACAGTTAATGTACCTTCATAAGTATATCCTGTGTTCCTATTCCCAGCAGTTTTGCCCGCTGTGATAATAAAATCTGGATACACAGTGCTTGTGCCCAAAGATGGATTATAAACCTGGCCTTCAGCCTGAACATGGCCTGAATTACAGCTTGTACCATTGCATTTACCGCTTGCATCACCTCTGCAAGCGCCACTTGAGCAGCTTGTAGGTGTGTTATGACTTGTTCTCAATAATATTGTGTTCCCTTTTTTCAAAAAACTTGAATTACCATTATTGCCGTCAGATGGCGCCGTGAAAGCAATTGCACCGGTTGAAGAATTAACACTTACGCTGCCAGCCGCGCCACCAGTGCCTCCGGCCCCTATTTCAAGTGTCAAAACATCATTTGGAGCGACATTTAGACGTTTCAACGGTACAATTGAGCCCCCTGCACCGCCTGCACCGCCATTTGCATAGTTATACCATTCTACCGCGACAAACCCAGGCGCCCCATCCCCGGTGTGGCTTGGCCCGGGGTCTGCATCTCCGCCCGTACAGGTGTTCCCGCCTCCGCCGCAACCGCCACTGCCATAACCTTTTCCGTGTCTGTTATCTGATGAATTTACAGAATAAACCCCGCCAGCACCAAACAAACTACCCCCGCCATTGCCGCCAAAAACACATTGCGACAAGAGATTCATACCGCAGCTTTGTTGACCAGCACCGTTTTGGCCGTTCGGAGAGACGCCAAAACCGCCTGTATGCCTTGGGTAGGTATAATTTGAATAAACACAGCTTTCAGAAGTAGCTTTTCCACCATCCCCACCGAATTCCCCTTTTGTGCACGCCGTATTAGTTGGCCCATGCACCCCGCCACCGCCTCCACCTGCGGTTAATAAATCTCCAAATTTTGATGCAGCACCGCCACATCCGGCAGAACCACCACATGCATGGCCTTTCCCGCCTGAACCTACACTTATATTATAAGAATAACCATTTGTAATTGTGACAGGCTGCCTTTTATAGGCCGCACCTCCTCCTCCGCCAGTCCCTATGTGTCCCCTGCCGCCACCGCCTCCACCGCCTGCCATTGTTACATATACTTTGCTGCCTGCAATGTATTTTGTCTCATTTGCACTTAATGTTGCACTTCCATGTGCGTATGAGGATTGATTTACGGCAATACTATCGCCTGAAACCTTGATATTTTTAATGTTTTCATTCACAATTGATGTTGGTACATAGCTTCTATTTAACGCACCAGTGTGTGTCCAGGCAAAACCCTTGATTTCAGGGTCTATCCAACCGCCGCCTCCGCCGGCACCGCCTTCCATAAGTGTTGCTTCAATTTCATTCACCATAACAGGAACAGTGAATTGGTGGGAGTTTGATACTGTTGTGTATTCTGTATAACCTGCCGTAGGAGCTGTGCCTCCACCTCCGCCTGCACCTATTACTGTTACTTTCATTATTCCGTTATAATCATTTGGCACAGTGAATTCTCCTTCACAATATTCACTGCCATCAGCATCTGTCTTTATTTCAGTACATTTAAAGTTGTTTTCAGGTGAATTAGAATTATAGTTTATTTCTATTTTTTTTACATTTGCACTTGGAGGGTTCATATTCCCGTCTACATGGATATTTTCTGTTATTCTTTTTGTCATAACAGGGGCAAGGGCTGCCATAAGCAATGATGCCACTAAAAGTGCCATAAGGAGTTCTACAAGGGAAAAAGCCATACTGTGTTTGAGACCCTGAAATGAATTCAGGGTGACAGATTTACTTTTTCTTGGAATGGAGGATATTTGTATAAAAGGACCGTTAAAGAGGCTTGTTGTGGGACTATGATTATTCTTCACAGAGGTCATAGACGGGACCGTGTCCTTGTTACAAATATCCGCAATGGAAAGAAAACCTAGAACGCCGGTAAGATCCTGTGGGAAACCAGACATTTTGCACGAAATCAATAGATTTCGGCAAAAGCAGTCAAACAAGTTCAGGATGACGGGTTTAGGTTCGGTATGGCAGAATTGAAAAGCGGTCTGCGCAGGAGATTTTGAAACAAGTTCAAAATGACATGACTTGCTCTTAAAATAGTGAAAAAATTTATCAAAAAATTTCATATTACCTCCTTGGGTGATTTAAAAATATAAATATCTTATTTATTATAATAAATAATTATTAATTATATTAAATAAGATTATCAAAAATTAACAAATTGTCAATATATAAATACAATTATCAAATGGAACAAAAAGAATGCCGCAGAATTTTAAAAATTTTAACCGTGCATGAAGGAACCTCCATTTCAAAGGTTCTAAAAAAACTTGAAGAATACAGAAACAAGGTGTACCCAAGAAATTCTTTTTCAACAAGATTAAAAAATGGCACGGTAAATTATGATGAAATGGCAGATATAGCAAAGCTTTTGGGGTATGAAATACAGTTTGTAAAAAAGGATTTTCCAAACATTATAATTAAATAATTAAGCAAAAAGGCCTCCTTTCAAAATGAAAAGAGGCCTTTTCAAGTCTATTCAAACTTTAATTACTTACAAGAAGAACATCCGCAAGAGCAAGAATCGCATCCTGTGCCAATTTCGGCCTTTGCTTCTTCAAGTCTTACTTTAATTCTGCCATCAACTGCGATTCCTTCACCAGTTTTTTCACTGATAAGTAACGGGTTGATATCAAGTTCATCAATGAATTTAAAATCATTAACAAGTTGAGACAATCTTAAAAGTGTTTCTTGAATTTGGTTAATCTGCGCAGGGGTTGTGCCTCTAGCACCTTCCAATAATTTATACGCTTTAACAGATTTAATCATATCCATTGCATCATTATCTGTTAAAGGTGCAATCCTAAATGTTACATCCTTCATAACTTCAACAAAGACACCGCCAAGGCCAAACATCATCATAGGGCCGTATTGAGGATCTGTTGCAATACCACAAACCATTTCACGGCTGCCTTTTACCATTTCTTGAATAATTACGCCTTCAAGTCCATCCAAAAGACCTTTAGCTTCAAGCCTTGAAATAAGGCCTTTATATTCAGCGCGTAATTGTTCTTCAGATTGGATATTTACAATTACACCGCCAACGTCTGTTTTATGGGAAGTTGTTTTTGATGTCATCTTCATAACAACAGGATAACCGATGCCATTTGCAACGTTTGCAGCTTCATCTTCATTTACAGCTAAACCATATTTGCAAGCACGAATACCATAAGCCTGAAGTACATCAATTGATTCTAATGTTGTCAATTGATCACGGCCTTCTTTAATTGAATTTCTGATGATATTTTCAGCCTTTGCTTTATCAACATCATATACAGGCATTTTGCCCATTGGTTTTTCCATCCATTGACGTTGTTCATCAAGACGCAAGAATGCTTCTGCTGCTTCTTCTGCGTACATATAAAATGGCATATTAACATCCATATTTGAAATTTCAGTAAAGAAATTGCTTGTTGTCATAAATACGCCCAGAATTGGTTTTTGAGGATTTTTAGCCTTAATTTCCATCAAAGCTTTAGCTACATCAATATCCTTTAAACCCAAGAATGGCAAATAAATTACCATAATCATATCAACATTTTCATCTGCTATCACCGTTTCAAGCGTTTGAATGTAATGTTCAATAGGGGCGGATGCTATCATATCAATGGGGTTTTTTACAGAAGCTGCTGATGGAAGGAAGCTTCTTAATTTTTCTTTTGTTTCATCTGTGATTTTTGCCATCTGCATACCGTTTTCACAAATTGCATCAGTTGCCATAATGCCGGGGCCGCCTGAATTTGTGATAATTGCAACACGGTTGCCTTTTGGAATCGGGCAGTTTGAAAATGCTTTAGCGTTTGCAAAAAGGTTTTTCAAAGAAAATTCACGAATTACACCAGATTGTTTTAAAAGTGCTGCGGCTGCTTTATCTGCACCTGCTAAAGAGCCAGTGTGTGAAGATGCAGCTGATGCACCTGCTGCTGAACGACCTGCTTTTAGGGCTAAAATTGGTTTTTTCTTTGTGATACGGGTTGCTAATTTTCTAAAGTTTGCAGGGTTTTGAATTGATTCCATATATAATAAGATTTGTTTTACATTATCATCATTTTCCCAATATTCAAGCATGGTTTCAGCATTAATATCAGCTTGGTTTCCAATTGATACAAACTGTGCAAAACCAAGGTTTAAATCTTTTAAAATATTTAAAATGCCGCCGCCAAGTGCGCCTGATTGAGATACAAAACCAACATCACCTTGAACAGGAAGAGATTCAGCAAATGTTGCATCCATCATAATATCTTTATTTGTGTTTAAAACACCTAGGCAATTTGGACCAACCATTCTCATACCGTATTCTTGAACCTTATTTAAAAGAGTTTTCTCAAGTTCAGCACCTTCTTTGCCTGTTTCTTTAAAGCCTGCTGTTATAACGCAAAGACCTTTGATGCCTTTTTTATTGCAATCATCCACTGTTTGAAGAACAAATTTTGAATTTACAACAATGATAGCTAAATCAACATCCCCTGGCACATCAAGGATTGAAGTGTATGCTTGAAAACCTTCGATAATCCCGCCTTTTGGGTTTATAGGATAAATATTTCCGTTAAATTTATAGTCTCTTAATCTTTGCATAATTTCAGAACCAATTGTCTTTGGCTTTGTGGAAGCGCCAATTACAGCAACTGATTTTGGTTTCATGATTTTGTCCAATACGTTCATTTTAAGACCTTTCTTTTTTGTACTTTTATAAAATTTTATGGGTTCAATTTTATTTTGAACCCATTTTCTAATATCCGTTTTGTATCCATTCTCTTACTCTGAATTTTGCCCCTATATTTTCTGCAATACTTTGACAAAGTTCAACATTGACGGGGTATAAATCTGTTTTGTATCCGGAAACTATGGATAAAGTTGTATCAATACCTGCTTCAACACACAGTTTTGCAAAATTTAGCATTTCATTATACGCACCATCAAAGGATGGTTGTGAAATTTTATTATAAACTTCTTCATTTTGTGCATTTAAGCTTATTGAAATTGAATCAATCAAAGGGGCAAGCTTTGGCACAATATTTTCTTTTGCAATGAAATTTCCATGCCCGTTTGTATTTATTCTGATTTTAATATCAGGCAGTTTTTCTTTTATATATTTTGCAACTTCAATCACTTCATTATAACGGCATAAGGGTTCGCCATATCCGCAAAAAACAATTTCACCATTGATTTTTGATTTTTTTTCTTCAATTTGCGCTATAACATCAGATGCATCCACTTTTGCACCATCATGCCACATATACGCACCCTTAACATCATCCTTATCATTTCGAAGGCAAAAAGCACAGGAATTTGTGCATGCGTTTGTAATATTTATATAGGCTTTATCATATAAAAAATATACCAGATTTTGCATATAAAAAATTTGCCCCTAATGCTATTGATAAGCTTACAGGCAAAATTTTCACACAAAAAATGTATTTATTCAACCAAAAATTTAAATCTTTTGATTAAACATTTTGGCCGGATTCAAGGCATGCTCTAAATATTTCTGCTTTTTCATAAGCAGATATAGGTTCAACACCGGCATCTATCAATGCTTGTTCGTATTCACCAACTACATCTCTTAAATCGCAGCTGATTTTAGCATCATAATATTCATTTTCAAATTCTCTAATGTCATCTTCGACATTTTTCGGGTCAAATTTATAAGGCTTACCTACTTGAGCCCTGCCCATAGCTTCAAGTGCATTTGCAGCTTCTGCATCTATTTCTCTGCATTCCGGACAATCGCAAATGTGCGGAGCATCGTTTTTCGGCTTTTCACCCTTGCCGCTAAAGTTTATGGCATTAAACCCTAAGTTGTTAATGTTATTGGTCATTTTTTTCTCCCAATCGTGTTTATTTTGGAAAATTTTTATCACATATTTTTTTTACTTTTACATATAAAACATGAAATAAATTTTTTTTGCTAGTGTATTGATATGATATATACTTTTATTTACAAAACTTTACATTTAATAAGAAAATAAAAAAGCCAAAGTTTTCTATTATTTAGAAAAAATGGCTCTAACAAGGATGACAATAAAGTTTTATATGGTGTGTAATTTTTTTATTTTTTTCTTACATTAAGATTTTCGGCGCAAATTTTTAAAACTTTTATACAAATTTTAAATTATCCTCTATTTAGTGTATAATCGTTTTATGAAATTAATTATTCAAATACCTTGTTATAACGAAGAGGAAACACTGCCTGAAACCATAAACTCAATTCCAAAAGAAATTGAAGGTGTGGATAAGGTTGAAATTTTAATTATTAATGATGGTTCCACAGATAATACAACATACGCTGCTAAAAAATTAAATGCTGATTATATTGTAGAATTTCCAAAAAATTTGGGTTTAGCACGTGCGTTTGATGTTGGTTTGAAAAATGCTGTAAAATATGGTGCTGATATCATTGTTAATTTAGATGCTGATAACCAATACTGTGCAGAAGATATTCCAAAATTAATTCAGCCAATTTTAGAAAACAGAGCAGATATCACAATAGGCGCTAGACCTATTGATAAAATAAGGCATTTTTCTCTAATGAAAAAAATTTTACAAAAGCTTGGTTCTTTTGTAATGAAAAAAATTTCAGGCGCAGATATTGCCGATGCACCAAGCGGTTTTCGTGCTTTTACCAGAAGTGCCGCAATGAAGATTAATATTTTTGATAACTATACATATACAATGGAATCTATCATTCAGGCAAAAAGAAAAGGTCTTGTAATTGCAAGTGTTCCAATTAGGGTAAATGAAGACGACCTAAGGCCATCAAGACTTGTAAAAAATAATCTGAGTTATATTTGCCGTTCTGCAAAAACGATGATAAGGTTTTTCATAATTTATCATCCATTCAGATTTTTTGCATCCCTTGCTTGCATTTTCTTGCTTTTGGGGGTTGGTATAGGTTTTAGATACTTATACTTTTTCTACCTGGGAGATGGTGCAGGGCACATTCAATCTTTAATTTTATGCGGGCTTTTAATTACAATAAGTTTCCAAACGGCACTTTTGGCAATTATATCGGATTTACTTGCCATAAATAGAAAACTGATTGAAGATGTACAAATAAAGGTACAAGTATTGCAAAACGGAAGATAATAATATGTTAAAAAATAAAGCTGCCAAAAATTTTAAAGAAGGATATTCTTGCTCTGAATCAATTGTAAAAGCAGGAATTGATGCAGGGCTTTTGCCTAATGAATTTTTATCATGCGCCACAAGTTTTTCTGGAGGAATGGGCGACAGGTGCCTGTGTGGAGCCATTGCAGGCAGCCAAATAATTATAGGATACTTGCATGGTAAAGGTAAGACTGAACGTGCACGAGCCCTTGCAAAAGAATTTATTGAAGAATTTAAAAAAACACACAAGGCAACATGTTGCAGGGTGCTATCTGCTGGGTTTGATTTTCATTCACCTGAAAGAAAATCACATTGCACCAATATGGTATATGATTGCGCTAAAATTTTAGAAAATATTCTTGAAAAAGAATCGCAAACTGAAAAAGTGTAATTTAATCAGGCAATATTAAACAATATTTCTTAAATTTAATTTGTGCTGTATAGGTTCAGATTCAAATAAATCTCCAATTGTACATTCAAGTGCATCACATAGTCTGTCCATATTTTCATAAGAAGGCTGCGTTCTGCCATTTGCCCAAGAATACACTGTTTGCTGGGGAAGTTTCAATTCTTTTGCAAGCTTGTATAAACTATATCCTTTATTTTTTCTTGCAATCTCTCTGATTTTTATTTTCATCTCAAAAATCCTAATACTAAACATTTTTTTGTAATAATAAATCTAATATATATAATTTAATTTGAAAATAAATCATACAAATACATCAGAATATATTTATAAAGCTTGTTTATAATATTAAAGTAAAAGAATACACTTTTAAAAACTTGCCAAGAGGCGCAAAATAATTATAAAATAGATAGTAACAATATAATTTGAGGATAACAAAGACGATGATGAAAAAATTTGCACTAGTGCTAGCTCTTACAGTTATTACAACTTTCACAACAAATATTTGCTTTAGCGCAACAACAGCAAAAAAACAAACAACAATTACAACAAATTCTACTGTTTATAATGCAATCGGTAAATATAAACAAAAAAACTATACAGGTGTAATTCAAGATTTAACACCATATCTTGAAACAGATGGCGACAAATACAAAGATAAAAACAATACGCTAAAAGACAATTCTCTTGCTTATTATTATTATGGTTTAGCTTATACTCAGCTTGGAATGAAAGATAAAGCAAGAGTTGCATTTAATAAAGTATTTGAATTTGATGACAATGAAAGACTTGTAAACTATTCAAAAAGAGCAATTGCCTGCATGGACGGTCAACCACAATGTTCTCCTGATTATGTAGACAAAAATGCACCAGCTGACGATGAAATGACAGTATTTATTAAATCAGGCAAATTTCTGCATGATGATGTAATGCAGCAGGTGCAAGGAAAATCATTAGATAAATTAAAAGACCAAATAAATAATGACACAATTCCTGATACAAACAAGTATAAATTCTTAAATGATGCATCTGATGAAATCAACACCCAACCAACAGATAAAGAAATTGCTGATGCCGTAAGAGTTTTAGCAAAGGCTGGTATCAACCCTTTTATCTAATGCAAGCTGGCGGAAGATATAATAATCAAAACCCTGAAATGGCGCAGCTTGCAGCAATGTTTGGCAATATGAATTCAAATGGAAACAATATGAACAATATCAACGCATATCTTCCATACATAATGTCACAAGGCGCAAGCAATCCTGATAATGCAAGACGTATGATGGAAGCTATGATGATGAGCCAAATGATGCCTGAATTTGGTTTTAGCAATAACAATAATTCAAACGGAAGTTTTTAAACTTGAATGAAAAATATTGATATTGATTTTGCAAAATTATGCTTTGAAAACAAACAATACCAAAAAGCAAAAGAAATATTTTTAGAGAACAATATGCTTTATGAAGCAGGTTTGTCATCATTATTGATGGGAAATATAAATAGTACAAAGCTTATATGGAAAGAAATAAAAAACCCTGGTTTTGCTGAAAGCTGGGGTTTTATCATACTTGATATTATTGAAAAAAAATCATTTACAAAAACGCCCAAATATTTCCAAACAAGGGCATTTTTAGAAGTTTATCTAAATCTTTTTTTAGAAAATGAACTTTATGATTGGGCAGATAGCATAATTAATGCTTATAAATTTTTTACAAAAGCAAATGCTGAAGTGCCAAAATTTATAGCAAGAGTACTTTCTACTTATGGATATTTTGAACTTACACATGAATTTGCAAACATTGCAAAAAAAATCTGCTATTATGATCCTGAAATTCACTATATAGAAGCTGAAATGTTTTTTATAGAAAATAAATACGAAATGGCAAAAAAAGCAATTGAAGAAACCCTAAATATTGCGCCTGATTATTTTCCTGCAAAAAAACTAAATAAAATAATAGAAGAATCAGGGTTTAATTAAAAATCTTTAACACAAAATCAATTTCATCTTGTCTTTTTTTAAATTTTGATAAATTATTTAACTTTTCTTTTTGAATGCAATTCAAAATTTCACCAATTATTTTGCCCTCGCAAAAACCTAGTTTTATAATATCAGCCCCTGTTATTTCTGGTTTTATATCCTTTAATTTTTCAAAATAAAACTTTGCTTCATTATGCCCGTAAATGGCCCACTGCAAGGCCATTTCAAGAGTTGAAAAAGGTTTATAAAAAGAATAAATTTCATAATTTGAAGTATTTTGTGGCATTTTTTCAACAGGAGGAGAGATTATAGCTTCTAAAAAAATATCAGATGTACATATATTAAAGATTTCCGCCGATTCATAAAGCTTATCTGCCCACTGTATCTTGGATATAGATTCATTCTGCCAAATTTTATAAATTTTATTTTCCAGAATATATTTATACGCTTCTTTTGCCCTTTTTGTATTAGAAAAAAGCTTTTTTAAGGTTAATTTCACCCTGTCAATACTTAAACCTTCTCTATCAGGGGCTTTTAGGTATTCTTGAATTAATTTTTTATCATAAGATGAAAAATCAAAACCAAACCTTAAATTAAAATCTATACCTCTTAAAATCCTTGTAGGGTCATCTATGTAACTTTTTTGGTGTAAAACTTTTAATTCTTTCGGTTTGATATCTTTTTTGCCAAAAAATTCATCAATTATTTCATATTTTAAACAGTCATTTTCTAATAAAATCTTTGCAGAAATTGCATTTATTGTAAAATCCCGCCTTTTTAAATCAGACCTTATATCACAACCAATATTTTTTACTACAGGCAAACATCCTGATTTTGGATAATCTTCCTCTCTTGTAGATGCAAAATCAATTTCAATCCCATTAATCACGGTTTTTGCAGTATCAAAACTTTTGTGGTTAGATTTAATTTCAATATCAAGTCTGTCTTTGAAATTTTCATAAAATCCTTGTACAAAATCAATGGCAGAGCCTTCAATCAGAATGTCAATATCCTGAATTTCAATCCCCATAAGTACATCACGCACCATGCCGCCAACAAAATATATATTTACACCTGCCTTTAGCCCATATAATGCTATATTTTTAACAGCTAAAGTTGTTTGGTCATCAAAATTAAACATTTTCTTTAGCAAGTGCTTTTTTAATTTCTTCTTTTGAATAATATTTTTCTATAAAACTTGTATCAAATTTTCCTGAAATAAATACTTCGTTGTTTAAAATTTCTTTGTGGAATGGAATTGTCGTTTTAATACCAGTTATTATATATTCATTCAAAGCTCGAAGTGCTCTATTTCTAGCATCTTCCCTATCTGTACCCCAGCAGATTAATTTCCCAACCATTGAATCGTAGTATGGCGGGATAGAATAGCCTGTATAAACGTGCGAATCAATCCTAACCCCAAAACCACCAGGAGCCAAGTATCCTTCAATCTTTCCTGCAAATGGGATAAAGTCGCGTTCAGGGTCTTCAGCGTTAATTCTGCATTCAATAGCATGCCCTTTAAGCACGATATCTTCTTGTTTGACAGATAATCTTTGCCCGGATGCCACCCTTATTTGTTCTTTTACAATATCAACGCCTGAAATCATTTCTGATACACAATGTTCCACTTGAACCCTTGTGTTCATTTCCATAAAATACCAGTTTTTTTTGCCAGATGGGTCATTTTCATCAAGCAAAAATTCAATTGTGCCAGCACCTTCATAATTAATAGCACGCGCTGCATTTACAGCAGCCTCACCCATTTTTGCACGTACATCTTTGCTAATTGCAGGGCTTGGCGCTTCTTCCAAAAGTTTCTGGTGACGCCTTTGGATAGAGCAGTCTCTTTCTCCTAAATGCACTACATTTCCAAAACTATCTGCCAAAATCTGAACTTCAATATGTCTTGGGTTTATTAAATATTTTTCAACATATACTTCAGGGTTTGCAAAGGCATTTTTTGCTTCATTTCTGCATAAATTAAACGCATCTTCAACCTCGTTTTCATTATGCACAATTCTCATGCCTTTCCCGCCACCACCTGCTGTGGCTTTAATTATAACAGGATAGCCAACTTTCTTTGCAAAAGTTTTAATCTCATCAACAGATTCAACAAGCCCAGTACCAGGGGTAACAGGCACGTTATTTTTAATCATTGTGTCACGTGCATTTGCCTTATCACCCATTTTACGCATAGCTTCAGCAGAAGGGCCAATAAATTTTATATGGTGCTGATCACAAATATCAACAAAATCAGCCCTTTCAGACATAAAACCGTAGCCTGGATGAATTGCATCTGCACCTGAAGTGAGTGCAACACTAATTATTGCAGGTATGCTTAAATAGCTTTTAGCACTTGGTGCAGGCCCTATACAATATGCCTCATCTGCCAAAGAAACATGCAAACTATCACTGTCTGCCTGAGAATAGATTGCAACTGTTGCAATCCCTAATTCCTTACACGCTCTTATTATTCTTAAAGCTATTTCGCCTCTGTTTGCAATTAAAACCTTTTTAATCATACCAATTACTTATTAATTTTACTCAACATACATTAAAACCTGGCCGTATTCAACGCTTTGACCGTCTTCGACACAGATTTGAACCACTTTGCCTGATACTTCTGATTCTATTTCATTCATTAGTTTCATAGCTTCAACTATACAAACCACCTGTCCTGCTTTTACAACATCGCCAACTTTAACATAAGGCTCAGAACCTGGACTTGGCGCAGCATAAAAAGCACCCACCATAGGTGACGTTATTGGTGTGCCTTTTGGCTTATCAGCTGTTTTTGCATCAGATTGCACAGTTTCAGAAGAAACATTTGTTGCAGTTGCTTGAACAGGAGCTGCAACAGGAGCCTGCTGCACCATAACAGGCGCATTTACTGCTCCGCCTTTTTTGATAGTAATTGCTTTATCACCATCTTCTAAAGTAATCTCGCATAATTGATTATCGCTAACCAATTTTGCAAGTTTTTCTATATATTCACATTCAAAATTCATATCTATACCCTATCTAAGTATTCATTTGTTCTTGTATCAATTCTTAATTTATCGCCCACTTGAATAAAGAAAGGAACATTGACAACAGCGCCACCTTCAAGAGTTGCAGGCTTTGAACCGCCTTGAGCCGTATTTCCTTTTTCAGCAGGAGGAGTATCAACAACTTCTAATTCAACAAAATTAGGAAGGTCTATACCAATTATTCTGCCATCGTGCATAAGAATTTGAACATTCATATTTTCTTTTAAATATTTAACACCATCCCCGATGGCTGATTCTGCTACAGGCAACTGTTCATAGCTTTCAAGATCCATCATAACAAAATCATTGCCTTCTTTATAAAGATATTGCATTTCGCGTCTGTCAAGCATAGCTTTTGCAACTTTTTCGCCAGCCCTGAATGTTTTTTCAACCACTTGTCCTGTTTCAACGTTTTTAAGCTTTGAACGTACAAACGCTGCGCCTTTGCCAGGTTTTACGTGCAAAAATTCAACAACAGACCAAAGGCCATTGTCTAATTCAAGTGTTAAGCCGGTTTTTAAATCGTTTACTGAAATCATAAAATGTTCCTATTTTATTCCTACTTCATTAGATGTTATCATAAAAGCTGATTTTTTACATAAAAATTTTCATCATTTTTCAATTTATGTAACAAAACTGATGGTGGATTTTTCATTTTTGAAAGTATTTTGGCAGCTTTTTCTCTGATTGTATAGTCAAAAATCAAAGATGTAAAGCTTAATATATCAAAAAGTTTATCAGAATCATTGCCTAAATCTGTAAAATATAAGGCCTCTAGTGCCCAATATAAGTTGAACATTATTTTATTTTTGGCATGATTTTTCCTATTATTCAGCCTGTTTTCTTTAAATGGAGATTCTGAAATTTCTTTTAGTTTTGTTATTATTTTTTCTATTTTATTAATAAGATGAGGTTGCAATAAAGTTTGCAATTGTTTACATTCTTTAATGCCATCTATTAAACTGCGTCCAACATTAGGATTTATATCCATAATGCCATCTAATATTATTTCTATACTTTTTTCATCTAAAAAATAAATGCAGGTTTCAGAATTCTGCAAAAATTCAGAGATTTTAACAGCACTGGCTTCTCTTATTCTGCCATCACAGCCTATTAAATTATCTATTAACAAATCAGCTGTGGTTTTATCTTCTATTTTTTCTATAGACATAATAGCAATGGGCTTTTCAAGCTCATCATCACTTTTTAAAATAGCAGCAATTTCTTCTTTTTTATAGGATTTTTGGACAACATTTGCTGCCTTTTCTATTAATTTATCTATTAAACTTTCATCCATATTATTGTTTTAATTTTTATAAAAAATATTATACTTAATTCTAACATGACAATTTGTATAAAAAGCTAATTTAAAATTTAAAAGCTTAAAATATAATGTTCATAAAATAATATAAAAAAGGAAATAACAAGGAATGGAAAATATTTTAAATTTATTTGGCAGACTTTTTAATTTAAAAAGCATAAATGAAGGCTATGTAGGTCTTACAAGTTTTGAAAAACCTAAACCAGACAGAATCAAAAGACCGCAATTACCTGAAGTAGAAGAAGAACCAATTACAAAAACAAGCTTTACAGGCCTTTTAAGACGCGCAAACTAATATTCTTAAATAAGCACCCCATAAAACAGAATAAAAAATAAATTTAAACAGATGCTTTACCTAAAAAGCATATTTTAATGCCAAATTTTTCATTTATTATTAAATAAAATGGCTGATGATTTAACATTTAATATGGAAGAACTTATGAAAGAATATGCAGGATAAAAATATTTAAAGTTCAAATAAAAATAAATTATATAGCCCTATATTTACAATAATAGTATAATCATCATTATGGATGAATTAACAAAAATAAAAATCAGCAATTTAATTTCACTAAGACAATCTCTTTTAGCGCTTTTGCCTATTTTAATAGGCGGCACAATAGGGGCTTGTTTTATAAACGAAGATTTTATTTTTAAAAATATGCTGATTATTGCTGGTGTATTTTTCTCCATTGTTTTGATAGCAAGTCTTTATAAAGCAATTGTTGAACTTTAATACATATTTATATAAACAAAATGAAAGAGGAAAAAATGGGCATATTTGAAACAGTTGCAATTGCAATGCTATGTCTTGCAATAATTGGTGCAGGCTATTGTCTGATACTTGCATCTTATCATCCTGTCAACCAGGATAAAAAATAATAAAAAAGATACCAAGATAACTTTACATTACTTTAAAAATGCCAAAAATCCAATTGTTGGCATAACAAAATGAAACCATAAAGCACAGGATATACCTAAAAGCGACCCCATAAACACTTCAAAAGGCGTATGTCCTAATAATTCTTTTAGAACTTCATAAGGTTTTGTTTGATTAGTATGCTCAACAATTTCGCTTACCAATCTATTTAAAGTGGCTGCGGTTTTCCCTGCTGCACGTCTTAAACCTGCTGCATCCTGCAACACAACAAGAGCAAAACCTGCTGCTATTGCAAAAGATACAGAAGAAAACCCTTCAACCAAACCAACAGCGGTAGACAAACTAATAACGCCAGCTGAATGAGAACTTGGCATGCCTCCTGTTGTTGTAAAAATTTTAAAGTTAATTTTTTTATGGGTTAAAAAATAGAATATAACTTTCAAAATTTGCGCAACACAGGCACTTGCAACTCCAACAAATAAAACTTCATATCCAGTGTTATAAAACATTATCTCCACTATTTTTCCCTATTCCAGTAAACCTATTATCTCTTTTAATACATCAGATTTTATATCATTGTCTTCAAGTATACCATAACATCCTCTTATAGCATCTTTTAATTTTCTTTTGGCTTCTTCAAGTCCAAAAATTGTAACATAAGTGGATTTATGTGAATTTTCATCCTTGCCCACAGTTTTTCCCATAATTTCTGTTGTAGATGTTACATCTAAAATATCATCCTTAATCTGAAAAGCAAGACCAAATTTATCTCCAAACTGTTTCATAATATTTATTTGTTTTTCATCTGCACCACCTAAAATTGCACCTGCAACTAGGGAATACTTAAAAAGCGCACCGGTTTTATAAAAATGGATAACTTGAAGATGCTCTAAAGATATTTTTTTATCAGAATTTTCAGCCTCAATATCTGCCGTTTGCCCGCCTACAATACCAAAAGCACCTGCTGCTATAGAATATTCATACAACACTTTAAGAATATTTTGCGCATCAATATTATTTGGTGTTTTTTCAACTATAATCTGAGACCCGAAACTTATTAAAGCGTCGCCTGCAAGAGTAGCTATGGCTTCACCATACACTTTATGATTAGATGGTTTTCCGCGCCTTAAATCATCATTATCCATACAAGGTAAATCATCATGAATAAGGCTTTGTGCGTGCAACATCTCAATTGCACAGGCGGTTGGAATTGCAGCAGAATAATTATCAGAAAAAATTCTGCACGCTTCAAGACACAATATTGCTCTCAAACGTTTTCCGCCAAGGCATGTTGTATATTTCATTGATTTTATAACATTATAAAAATACTTATATTCAGGATTTTTCAGCCTTTCATCAAAATATTCTTCAAGTTTGCTTTCTATATTTTTTTTATATTCGTTAATCATCATTATTCTCCAAATCATATATTATACGATGTTCTAACATCAAATTTTTTGTTGTTTGGTTAATTTTTTTTCTTGAAACTGCACGCTTTTTATGGCTTATTTTGACCAGTTCCTTATTATTATTGGTTTTTGTGGCACTTTCACATTTGGTACCTTCGTATGTTACTTTTTCTTTATACTTTTTAGTTTCTTCCAAAAATTCAAGATAGCTTTCATATCGTGAAATATCAATACTATCAAGATTTTTTACAATGCTGCATTCCTCTCCTGTTTCAATTAAATGCAGACAATCCGTAAATTTGCAATTATCTTTTAATGACTTAATTTCATCAAAATAATCACCCAAATCCTTTGGTAGAATAAAATCAAAGGTAAGCCTTGAAAACCCTGGTGTATCTATAATTTTAAATTCAGGGAATTCTAATATTTCGCAATGTCTTGTAGTGTGTACACCACGTTTTAATTTGTTGCTTACATTTTTTGTCCTTAGATTAAATTCAGGGTTTAGAGCATTTAATAAAGAACTTTTTCCGACACCTGAAAGCCCCATAAGAGCAATAGTTTTACCCTTTATGTGTTTTTTAAGCTCGGATAGACCATCACAATTTAGTGCAGATGTAAACACAATATCATACCCAAGAGGCCTGTAAATATTGATAATTCTGCTTTTTATTTTTTCCAGCTCATCTTTATCTGTCAAATCATCTTTGTTAAAACATAAAAGCGCTGGAATGTTGTGATATTTAAGAAATGTTAAATATCTGTTTAATTGGATAAAATTTAATTCAGGTTCCAAAATTGCAGATACAACAAGCATTAAATCAAGATTTGAAACGCTTGGTTTTATGCAAAAATTTTTTCTTTTCAAAATCTTCACTATGGCACCATTAGATACCTCAACAAAGTCCCCAACAACAATTTTTGTTTTTTGCTTTTTTAAAACCTCTCTTAGTTTACACTCTGTAAGGTTTCTAGCAGCATTCTCCTCATCGGGCATTACATAATAAAAATCAGAATGAATTTTGTAAACGGTACCTATCATATTTATTATAAATAATAGACAAATAATGCCCATTTTGCAATTATTTTCTATTATATTATAATGTTTAAGTAACAGATTAGAATTTTTATAATTTTAAGCTTGGGGAAGGTTTAAATATATGACACTTACAGATTGGTTCAATAAAAGAAAAGAAGCCCAGCAGCAAGCATTAAGGGAAAATGATGTAGTAATTGATGATTCTATTGGGAAACTTTGGAGTCTTTGTTATAATTGCAATTCGCAACTTCCAAAAAAAGATTTGGAAAACAATAATATGGTATGCCCAAATTGCGACTATCATTTTAGAATAGGCGCAAGAGACAGAATCAAACTTGTAATTGATGAAGGTACTTTTGAAGAAAAATACAAAAATATCACAGGAAAAGACCCTTTGAATTTTGTAGACACGCAAAGCTATGCAAAAAGACAAGCTTCCGCTAAAGAAAAATCAAATTTAGATGAAGCTGTTATAACAGGAATTGGAGAAATTGACGGACAAAAGGTAGCAATTGCTGTTATGGATTTTGACTATATGGGCGGCTCTATGGGCTCTGTTGTGGGCGAAAAAGTTACAAGAATTATGGAAGATGCTCTTGAATTAAAAGTTCCAGTTATTGTATTTACAGCATCAGGCGGAGCAAGAATGCAAGAATCAGCCCTAAGCCTTATGCAAATGGCGAAAACAAGCTGTGCTGTTGCAAAATTGAATGAAGCAAAAATTTTATACATCACAGTTTTAACAGAACCAACTTTTGGCGGCGTTACAGCAAGCTTTGGCACCCTTGGAGATATTATGATAGCAGAAAAAGGTGCAAGAATCGGTTTTGCAGGCAGAAGAGTAATAGAACAGACAATCAAAGAAAAACTCCCTGCGGATTTTCAAACTGCGGAATATCTTTTAAAATATGGTCAGATTGATTCAATTGTTTCAAGGTCTGAAATGAAAGAAAAATTATCAAAAATTATTGAAATACACAATATGGCAAAAAGCTGCTAAAAGGAACGCAAGACATGCAAATATTAGAATTTGAAAAACCAATATATAAAATGCAGGAAAAAATTGAAGAATTAAAAAAGATTAGCATGGATACAAATATGGATTATGAAAAAGAAATAACCACTCTTGAAAAACAAACTCAAGAGTATAAAAAAGAATTATACGAAAATCTTGAAGCATATCAAAAACTACAAATTGCAAGACATCCTGGACGCCCAAATTTTTTAGACTATATAAATTTAATGACAGAAGATTTCATAGAACTTCATGGCGATAGAGAAGGATGCGATGACAGAGCAATAATTGGCGGCATTGCAAAAATTGACAACAAGCCTGTTATGATAATTGGCACACAAAAGGGTAAAACTACAAAAGAAAATCTTGAATATAATTTTGGTATGCCTCAACCCCAAGGCTATAGAAAAGCTTTAAGACTTTTTGAACATGCTTCAAGATTTAATCTTCCAATAATAACTCTTGTGGACACAATGGGCGCATATCCAGGAATTAAGGCTGAAGAAACAGGTCAAGGCATTGCAATTGCTGTCAATCTAAAAGAAATGGCAAAATTAAATGTTCCTGTTATCGCTGTCATTACTGGCGAAGGCTGCTCCGGAGGAGCCTTAGGGCTTGCAGTTGCAAATAAAGTATTAATTTTAGAACATGCATACTATACTGTTATTTCTCCTGAAGGCTGTGCTTCAATACTATGGCGCGATGCGGCAGAGGCAAAAACCGCAGCACAGGCGCTTAAAATCACAGGTGAAGATTTATTAAAATTTGATATTGTAGATGAAGTCGTTAAAGAGCCTGTCGGCGGAGCGCATTATGATATTGAACTGATGGCAAAAACACTAAAAACCAGTCTTTTAAATGCCTTAGAAGAATATAAGGGAAAAAATGCTGACGAATTAAAACAGGATAGATATTCAAAATTCCGTCGAATGGGTGTTTTTGCAGAATAAAAAATATACTAAAATTATCTTTTTATAAAATTAAGGACATATAAATGCAGAACGTAATTGAAAACGGCAAAGATTTTAGAATTATTCCTGAAAAATTTGAAAGCTCTACAATCTGTGATATTATAAATTCAAACAAAAGCAGTATTACTTTAAAATTACCCATTGCAACACCTGATGAATTATCTGATTATTCAAAGGGGAATGATGTTGAGATTTTTGGTTCTAATAATGAAGGTCTTGTTTATTTTGTAACGCAAATTTTAGACAAAAATGAAAATGAAATAACAGTAAAAATGCCTTCTGATTATAAAAATATTCAAAGAAGAGAATATTCAAGAGTAACATTCACTGGCAAATTAGATTTTTCTGATTTCCCTAATTCTGTAATAAAGACTGAAGATATATCGGCCGGAGGGTTGAAATTTATTTCAAATATCCCATTTGAAGAACATTTAGAGTATAATATCAATATTGACTTGTCTAATAACTTAACAATTAAATGCACAATTCAGCCAATACGTATTCAGCAAATAGATTATAAAGGCGAAAAGGCTTATTCAATATCAGGCAAATTTAAAAATATTGAAAGCATAGATAGAATTGCTCTTGTGCAGTATTCTTTCAGAAGTTTGACAGAAGCTGAAAATATTGGTAATCATTAATAAATTATAATTATCTGGAGCAAAAGAATGGATAAAGATATAAAGTCTAAAAACCCTATCGAAGGTAAAATTTTCAAAAAGGAAGTAAAAATAGGTTCTTATTTTGCTTTTTTAACAAGTATTTTGATTGTGGCAATTGTATTTTTAACCATTACTTATGTTTCACGTTTTGTAAAAAATATATCTACAGATTACAGCAGCAGCATAAGAAACTTTAACTATATTGTATCTTCTATTGTATTTCAATCGTTTTCAGATTCATACAATGGAGGCAAAATATATTCTAAAATAGACAATATCACAGATGTTTTAGAAAAAAATGGCATGCTAACTTATGCATACGCTATAGATAGCAATACAAACAAAATAATATGGTCGTCAGATAAACATTTATATGGAAAACATGTAATTGATGCCAATAGAATCCTTCGCAAAGAAAAAAAAGATTTTGACAGCGCGCAAGAGATTCAGGGTGCTACAGAACATTACACAATTATAATGGGTCTTACCCAAGGCAAAACACAAAACAATAACATTCATATAATGTTTGAGAATATGAAAATTTTTGTGTTTATTTTATTGCTTTTTGGTGTAGTGGCAAGTGCAATTATGAGCAGGATAATAAACAGCCCGCTTGTAAGACTAACAAAAGGCGTAAAAGAATTTGCCGGTGGAAATTTTGATTATAGATTAAAAAGAAGCAAGTTTGAAGAAATAAATGAGCTTGTTCAAGCATATAATGATATGGCATCCCAGCTTTTAGAATTATATACTTCCTTGGAACAAAAAGTACAAGAAAGAACCTTGGAACTTGAAAAAGCCAACGAAAATTTAAAAGAAGCGCAAGCTATGATGGTGCATTCAGAAAAAATGCGTTCTCTTGGCGAACTTGTTGCAGGCATTGCCCATGAAATAAACAACCCAATTAATTTTATTTATGGCAATATAATGATTTTAGACAAATATACAAAAGATTTATTTGAATTAATAAATAAATACTCTGAAAACGAAGAATCCATAACTCCAGAAAAAAGAATTGAAATAGAACAAATGAAAGATGAGATGGATATAGACTTTTTAAAAGATGATATCAAAGAATTGATAAGATCTTGTATTGAAGGCACAGAAAGAACAAAAAATATCATCTTGGATTTAAAGAATTTCTCCAGAATGGAAGAAATGGTTATGGCCCAATTTGATATACCAAAAGAAATTGATACAACTTTAAACATTCTAAATAATAAATATAAAAATAGAGTTACTGTTCATAAAAATTATGAAGAAAATCTGCCGAAAATAGAAGCATACGGCGGACAAATAAATCAGGTATTTATGAATATTTTAGATAATGCAGCCGCTGCAATTGAAGGAAATGGCGAAGTTTATATTGATGTCAAAAAAATTGGCGAAAATGTTGAAATAAAATTTAAAGACACAGGTAGAGGCATCAAAAAAGAAAACTTAGGAAAAGTTTTTGATCCGTTTTTCACTACAAAACCCGTAGGTCAAGGAACTGGCCTTGGCATGAGTATCAGCTATCGTGTTATTCAAAATCATTCAGGCACAATAAGTGTGGAAAGTGAAGTAGGCCAAGGGGCAACATTTACAATCACACTTCCAATTAATCATCCTAAAGAAAAAGATACGGTTTCATCTTCCAAAAATACTTTGGCAGCTAATATTTCAAACACCACAAAGGATGAGGCATAAAGATGGCTAAATATAAAATTTTAATAGTTGATGATGAACCGGATAATTTGCAGCTTCTATACAGAACACTGCGAGGCAAATATGAAATAATGAAGGCCAACAGTCCTGATGAAGCACTTGAAATATTAAAAACCAATGATTTTCAATGTATAATTTCAGACCATAAAATGCCTGGTATGGATGGGGTAGAATTTTTAAAACTATCCTCAAAAACCCACCCAAACGCAATGAGGCTTTTAGTTACAGCATATTCTGATGTCAAAATTTTGATTGATGCCATAAACTACGCAAGAATATACAGATACATAAAAAAACCTTACGCACCTGATGAACTTTTGCACATTGTAGAAGCCAGCCTTGAATATTACCAATTAAAAATTGATAATGAAACTTTAATTAAAGATTTAAAAGAATTGTTTTCTGGAACCATTAAAGCAATCATAGAAGCGCTTGATGCAAAAGATTCTTTTACCTTGGGCAGGTCTAGAAGAGTAGCATTCTATTCTGCTAAAATGGTAGAATTTATGAATTTAGATAAATCTGAAGCAGGCATTATAGAACTTGCCGGGCTTTTACATGATATAGGGATGATTGGTGTTGCAGAAGACATTTTAAACAAAACCCAAAAATTAACAGATGAAGAATTTGAAGAAATAAAAAAACATGTTCATCATTCAGTAAAAATTCTAGAAGACATTAAACAACTCTACGATGTAATAGAAATAATTAAATACCACCATGAACACTATGATGGCAATGGATATCCTTTTGGCAAAAAGGGAAATGAAATACCTTTGGGTTCAAGAATTATTTCAATTGCAGATGCCTACGACAGTATGATATCAAACAGAGCTTATAGACAAGGTTTGTCTTCTGATGCTGCATTGAAACTAATTGAAGAAAAAGCAGGAACCCAGTTTGACCCTGAATTAATCGGTGTTTTTAAATCAATCCTTCCTGCTGCCACAAAAGAAATTAAAGAATTTGAAGATAAATTAAACATCACACTAAATGAAGACATACACACAAAGGAGCAAATGCTTTGAGCAGCGAACATAAACCATTATCAAGAACTGTTGAAGTTTTTACAGGTGCATACGCAAGCGGAAAAAGCGAAAGCGCTATAAATAGAGCACTTCAATATACAAAATGCGGCAAAGATATAACTCTTGTAGATTTAGATACCGTAGAACCTGCTTATTGCCTGCGCCCCATTGTAGAAACCTTGAAAAAGCAAGGCATTGATATTATAGCTCAAACTGATTATTTTGGGCTTGGCGAAGCAGGCAGCTATGTTACAGCAGAACAAATTAACTGCCTTTCAAAAAACGGCGATATGGTGATAGATGTAGGCTATGGCGCATCAGGCCTTGATATTTTAGATATTTTAAATGGCATAGAAAATGAAAATGATTTAAGAATTTATCTTGTTGTAAATACATCAAAATTTGAAACAAGAGATAAAGCAAGCATTTTAGAATATATAGATTTTTCATCCGGTTTAAATAAACAACCTTGGAAAAAATTTACAGGCTTTATTTCAAATACACATCTTTCAGATGAAACTACAAAAGAAGATATCATAAGAGGATATAATAAACTAAAAGAAGTATCTGATGAAACTGGTATCCCAATAATTGCAATAGGTGCAGATGAAAAATTTATACCACAATTCCCTGAATATAAATATAATGATGTAGATATATGGTTTTATAAACGCCACATGCCAAAAGCATTATGGTAAAAAAACCGGGTATGTTTTTACTACCCGGTTTTTAAATTTATCCTTGCACTATGCCTTCTTTTATAGCCTTAACCGCAGCCTGTACACGGTCATCTACACACAATTTTTGCAAAATACTGCAAACATGTGCTTTTGCCGTGTGCACAGAAACGATTAATTCTTTTGCAATTTCTGTATTGCTTTTTCCTTTAACAAGAAGCTTTAATACTTCTGTTTCTCTGTCTGTCAAATGCCCTTTAGGGTCAATTGGTTCATGTTCGTTTAATAATTTCACATTTTCAGGTTTTGGGAAAAGTTTAAGAGCCAATTTTGCAACGTTAGGATCAATCCAACAAGCACCTTGAGCCACAGACCTTATCACTTCAGATAATGCTGTTGGGTCAATGTCTTTAAGACAATAAGCTATGGCACCTGAACCAAGAGCTGCAAGCACTTCTTCTTCTCTTTCATGAGATGTCAATATAATGATTTTAACATCAGGATAGATTTCTTTTGCCTTCATTGTAGCCTCAAGACCATTAATACCAGGCAAGCCTAAATCCATTAAAATAACATCAGGTTTTTCTTTTTTAATGAATTCCAAACCTGCTTCGCCAGATTCTGCTTCGCCGATTACATTTATATGTTCAAATTCATTCAATGCATATCTGAGGCCCACACGGGTAAGTTTGTAATCTTCTACTATGATTACCTTTATAGGGTTTACTTTAGTTTGAGTTTTTGTCGCCATTTTTATAACCTTTCACAAGAACTTATTTATTGTTAAAACAATACTACAGGTTAAGTTTTGTTTCTGATATTACCCATCAGTATAATCTTTCAAGACGCCATCTAGGCGGTATAAACTGTTAAACCCTTGAAATACTTCAAAAACACCTCTTTTAATTTTAATTCAGCCCCTTAAACTTTAACAACAAATTAATTCAGCAATAAATCTAATTCTATTCTTTATTCAAATTATAACATATATTTTATTCAAAAATAAGCCCTCCCGCTTATAATTCAGGAGGGCTTAAATTTTAAAACTATAGCTTAGATGCTACCATTAATGTAGTTTCAGCTAATCTTGTTGAATAACCCATTTCATTATCATACCAAGAAACAACTTTAACCATATTGTCACCCATAGTCATAGTTAAAGCAGCATCAACGGTTGAAGATTGAGATGAACCGATGAAGTCAGAAGATACAAGTGGTTCTTCTGAATAGCATAATACATGACCATCAGCAGCTTCTTTAAGTGCAGCATTTACAGCTTCAACTGTTACAGGTTTTTCAGTTTCAAATACAACGTCTACTACTGAAACGTCAGGAGTAGGAACTCTCATAGCAAAGCCGTTTAATTTTCCTTTTAATTCAGGAAGAACTAAAGCAACAGCTTTAGCAGCACCTGTTGTTGTAGGAACGATGTTTAATGCACCAGCACGAGCTCTGCGTGGGTCTTTGTGACCAGCATCAAGAATTCTTTGGTCGCCAGTGTAGCTGTGAACTGTTGTCATTAAGCCTTTTACAACGCCAAATTTTTCAGCAATAACTTTTGCAACAGGAGCTAAACAGTTTGTTGTGCAAGATGCCATAGAAATTACATTGTGTTTAGCTGGGTCGTATTCATTTTCATTTACGCCAAGAACGATTGTTTTATCTTCGTTTTTAGCAGGAGCAGAAATGATAACTTTTTTAGCACCAGCTGTGATGTGTGCAGCAGCTTTAGTAGCATCAGTGTAGAAACCTGTTGATTCAACAACAACTTCAACACCTAATTTAGCCCAAGGAAGATTTGCAGGGTCTTTTTCAGCAAAGAATAAGATTTTTTTGCCGTTGATAACAAGACCATCTTCAGCAACTTCAACAGTACCACAGAATTTGCCCATAACTGAGTCATATTTAAATACGTGTGCAGCATTTGCAGGTGTTAAACCTGGGTCATTAATTGCAACGTAATCGATTTTATCGAAAATACCTTCTCTAATAGCAGCACGAAGTGTGTTTCTGCCGATTCTTCCGAATCCGTTGATTGCGACTTTTTTGTTAGCCATAATAAGTCTCTCCTTCTATAAAAAATTAAAATCTAACAAGCCATTTATATTATAAAAATAGAAAATTTTCAAGCAGAATATTAATGTTTCCACCCTTCAAATTCTTTATTTGTGATATTATATACAAAGAAGGCTTGATTCAATAACGGAAAAATGAATGAAACCAAAAGTATTAATTACAGGTGGAGCAGGATTTATAGGCTCCCACATTACAGATAAACTATTGCAGAATGATTTCAGCGTTATTGTGATAGATAATCTTACCTCCGGTGATATTTTGAATCTGCCGCAATCTGGTGATTTAAAATTGTTCAAACTTGATATTGCAGATGAAAAGATTGACGAAATATTTTCAAATGAAAAGCCTGATTTTGTAATTCATTTAGCAGCACAAACAAGCGTTAATTATTCAATAAAAAATATTGAAAAAGATGCTGAATTAAATATTTTGTCCTCAATTAAAATAATTGAACTTTCAAAAAAATATAACGTTAAAAAATTTATTACAGCATCAACTGCTGCCGTATATGGCATACCGCAATATCTGCCCATTGATGAAAATCACCCAACAGAACCTATTTCACCATACGGGCTTTCAAAATTAACAATGGAAAAATATATAAAATTGTCATCTGTCCCTTATGTTATATTTAGATTTTCAAATGCTTTCGGGCCTAGACAAAAATCTTCAAAAGAAAGTGGAGTTATTGCAATTTTCCATAAGGCAATGCTTGAAAATCAACCTGTAAATATTTATGGCGACGGTTCTCAAATCAGAGATTTTATATATGTTGAAGACATTGCAGATGTGTGCGCTATGGTGTTAAAATCAGACATTAAAAACGAAATATTAAATTTTTCTACAAACACAGGCTGCACTTTAAATGAATTGTTTAATAAAATGAAATCTTCATACAACTATAAAATGAATGCAAATTATCTGCCTGAAAGAAAAGGGGATATAAAAGACAGCATTTTATCCAACGAAAAAATACTATCTTTTAATAAAAATATGACGTTCACTCCACTTTCTTTAGGTATTGAAAAGTTAAAAGATTATTACAAAAAATAACATTTCACCATATTTTGCAATAAATGTGAGATTGTTTTTTATACAATATAATAATCAAATACATTATTTAGGATTTAATTTTATGATAAAAAATATCTGCGTATTTGCATCTTCTTGTAATTTTTTAGATGAAATATACCGCATAGATGCAAAAAAACTTGGTTTTTTAATGGCAAAAGAAGGGTATAATCTTATCTATGGCGGCAGTTCCCTTGGCCTTATGTGGAT
Source organism: Candidatus Gastranaerophilales bacterium (assembly GCA_910587815.1). Classification (GTDB taxonomy): domain Bacteria; phylum Cyanobacteriota; class Vampirovibrionia; order Gastranaerophilales; family Gastranaerophilaceae; genus MGBC122484. The sequence goes on from CAJUNK010000002.1 coordinate 126,591, forward strand.
GTGCGCAAAAGAAGTTAAAGAAAACGGCAGAAAAATAACTGGAATAATGCCTGAAAAATTAAAAGAGATGGCGGAAAATTCTGATTCCTGCGATGAATTTTATGTAACAAAAGGTATGCGGGAAAGAAAAGGCCTGATGGATGAAATGTCAGATGCAATAATTGCATTACCTGGCGGTTTTGGCACATTAGAAGAATTAAGTGAAATGATTGTACAAAAACAATTAGGATATAATCAAAAAGCAATAGTTATTTTGAATACAAATAGTTTTTATAATCATCTTTTGAAATTTTTTGATGAAATATTTGAACAAAAATTTGCAAATAAAAAGGCAAGAAATCTTTACTATGTAGCAGATAATGCAGATGATGCCATTGAATATTTAAAAAATTATAAACCCCAAAACCTTGCCATTACAAAAGAAGAAATTTATTCAAGATAAAATTTACCCCTCAAAAATATGAGGGGTAAATTTTTATTAAAGTTCTATTGCTCACTGCCTAAATCTTATGTTTAGGCCTTGCATCTAAAATTTAGCCTAATGCTTCAATTATAGCCTTTGCAGCACGTTTACCTGCACCCATTGCATTAATTGCGGTAGATTCACCCAAAGGTGCCACATCTCCTCCTGCATACACATTTGTTACTGAAGTTTCACCCTTTTCATTAATTACAATGTATCCTTTTCTATCGCAATTAATATCAATGTTATCTGCTGCGCAAGATTTTTGGATAATAGGGTTGGGGCCAGTACCAAGGGCTACAATTACTGTATCTACATCCATAGTTTCAAACTTCCCTGTACCTACAGGACGGCGTCTACCTGATTCATCAGGTTCACCAAGTTCCATCACTTCAAACACCATACCATCTACATAGCCATCCTTATCCTTAATTTCATAAGGCGCACGAAGAAGTTTAAAAATAACCCCTTCTTCTTTGGCATGGCGAATTTCTTCCTTCCTTGCAGGAAGTTCTTCTTCAGTTCTTCTATAAACTATATAAACTTCTTCGTATCCAACACGTACGGCAGTTCTTGCAGCATCCATAGCAACGTTTCCGCCGCCAATAATTGCAGCCTTTTTGCCCACCCTTAAAGGCGTTGGCGTCATATCGGAATTTGCCTGCATTAAATTTACACGTGTTAAAAATTCATTTGCGCTGTAAACACTATTTAAATTTTCGCCATTAATGCCCATCATTTTTGGAAGACCAGCACCAGAACAGATAAATATCGCATCATATCCATCTTCTTCCAATTGTTTTAATGTAACAGATTTACCTACAACAACGTTTTTTTCAAATTTAACACCAATTTCTTTCAATGTGTCAATTTCTCTATCTAAAACGGTTCTTGGCAAACGGAAAGGAGGAATACCGTATCTTAAAACACCGCCAAGTTTATGAAGTGCTTCAAAAACAGTAACATCAAAACCTGCATTACGAAGGTCCGCAGCAGCGCTCATGCCGGCACATCCTGAACCTACGATTGCAACCTTTTTGCCATTTGGCTTAATATCACATTTTGCAGGAGAAGAATTATCCCCTACAAATCTTTCTAATGAGCCGATTGCAACAGATTTTCCTTTAATTCCAAGCACACATTTTCCTTCGCATTGTCTTTCCTGCGGGCAAATTCTGCCGCAAACAGATGGAAGCATATTTGATTGTCTTATAATTTCGCCTGCTTTTTGGAAATTTTCAGCCTTAATTTCCTGAATAAAATCAGGTATATTAACATTTACCGGACAACCTTTTTTGCACATAGGATTTTTACAATTTAAACAACGGCTTGCTTCAGCTAATGCCTGTTCTTTTGTAAAATTTTCTTCAACCGCATCAAAGTTATTTCTTCTTAAATTTGCATCCTGTTCCACTGGTCTTTGACGTTCAATCGGTGCCATTTTATATCCCCTCTCACTATTATTTTATAATTTATCCTTTTATTATAGTATAATAAAAACAACTTAAAATAAAATAGGTGCGAATTTGAATAATATAAAATTAATAGTATCTGATATTGACGGCACAATTTTAAATGAAAAATGCGAATGCTCTAAAAAATTAAGAGAAACATTTAAAAAGGTGCAGGACCTTGGAATAAAAATTGTTCTTGCAACAGGCAGAATGTTTATGGGGGCAGACCCTGTACGGGAAAATTTGGGCTTTGATACGCCTGTTATTTGTTATCAGGGTGCAATGGTTCGAAAGGGAGATGATATTTTATATCAAAATGCCGTAAATAATGATTTAGCACGTGAAATAATTGAAATTTCACGCGAAAAAAAATTTCATTTGAATTTATACAATGACGATACGTTGATTGTGGAAGATGATAATAAAAAATATATGGAAGATTACACCAAAGGCAGATTTACAACCTATAAAACAGTAAAAAGCTTTGATGAAGTTATGTTAAATAATGTTTCAAAATTGTTATGCATTACCTATAAAGAAGATGAAATAATAAGCCTGCAAAAAGAATTATCCAAAAAATTTGAAGGAAAACTCGCCATTGTGCGCAGCCATAAATATTACCTTGAATTTACAGATATTAAAGCAACAAAAGGTAATGCACTAAATTTTCTAAAGGATTTATGGAACATAAAAACAGAAGAAACTTTTGCATCGGGTGATCAGGACAATGATTATGATATGCTGCAAAATGCGGGTATCAAAATTGCAATGGGAAATGCATCTGAAAAATTAAAATCAATCGCAGATTATATCTGCCCAACAATTCATAATGACGGCCTTGTGGATGCACTTGAAAAATATGTATTAAATAATGAAAGCGCTAATATATGCGGATAGGACAAGGATACGACCTTCACCGCCTGGTTTTAGGACGTGATTTAATATTGGGCGGGGTAAAAATCCCTTATGAATATGGCCTTTTAGGGCATTCTGATGCAGATGTATTGTGCCATGCTATAATTGATGCAATTTTTGGCTCTGTTGCCGATGGTGATATAGGACGTCATTTCCCGGATAATGACCAAAAATATAAAGATGCAAACAGCATTCTTCTTTTAGATGAAGCAGGTAAAATATTATCTAGTAAGGGTTTTAAGATTTTAAACATAGATTCTACAATTATTATGGAGCGCCCAAAACTTGCCCTCCATATTGATAATATGCGAAAAAACATCGCAAATGCCCTGAATATAGATATTATGGATGTTTCAATAAAAGCAAAAACAAACGAAGGAATGGATGCAGTGGGCAAAAAAGAAGCAGTGGAAGCATTTGCTGTGGTTTTAGTGGATAAAATTTAACCCTGCCATTTTAATCTTTATCTTTAGGTTTATCTTTATCATCATTTTCAATATTAAACCCGATTCGCGCAGCACCATTTACCAGTTGCAAACTTTTATATATGCTTTCAAAATCTATGTTTGGCTCTTCTTTTGCAGTTTCTTCTTGTGCAAATTTACGCGGATTTTTAATCTCCTCAGCTAGTCCCATAAAATCAGGATAGACAAAAGATGGCGTTATTCCAAGGTTATAAAGTTCATTTTTTATAGAAACAGCCTTTTCCTGCGGAATTTCAATTTTGGTTAAATATTTTTCATCCACAAAAGTTTCAAGGGGCTCTTTTTCGTTATTTACCAATACAAATACACCCTTTTGTGCAGTCAGGCGTTTATTCTTTAGCTTTGGCGAAAAAACACAATTTTCTTTTTTATGCTTGAATATTTCATTTTCTTGCTTTGATGTAACTTCTTTTGTAGGTAAAATGCACCCGTCTTTATTCACCTTGAAAGCCTTTAAATTCAATGCATACACACAAGGTGCTGCATTATAGGATTTTTGCACAATATTTTCTAGTGCAAAATAAAGTGCAATTAAGGGAGATTCTGAAAAATCCAAAAGCCTTGTCGGAATGCCATGGTGCTGCATCAGGGCAATTTTATCTACTTTATCAAAATGTTCCATCTCTTGTTCAAAATAAGCTTGAGCTTTCAGGTCAAAATCCTGAATAATATTTTGTTCATTATCTTTAAAATTTTTATTTCGAAACAACGATGGCACAAGGGAGAAATATTTATTTTGCTGGCCCCTAAACACAAGCGCACCGCAGCCTGGCAGAGAAGATGTTTCTTTTGTAATACCGTTTTCTTTGTTTAATTTATTTATAATTTCAATAAATTCACAAAGAGTGTTTACGGTTACTTTATTTTTTATCTTTATTTTTTCTGTATATTTTTTGCCATCCAAAGCAAGGGTATAAAATTCTTTTAATTTATCAAAATTTTTATCTGTTATTTTGATTTTATCAATCACACTAATAATTTCATCAAATTTTTCCAATCTTAAAAGACATTTTATGAGCAAAATATGAATATCAGTATCTTCCATGCCTGCATCTATTGATTTTTGCAGATATTTTGCAGCCTCTTTAAATTTACCAAGGGTGTAGAATGTATCACCAAATGCGTAAACAACATTATAAATTTGCAAATGTTGACTTATGCTTTTTCTATAGTATTTTACGGATTCTTTATATTTTTCTTGATTATATAAACAAATTGCAACATTTGCAGATGTTAAAGTTTTATCAGGACTAATTTTTAAAGATTTTAAAAGAAATGCTTCACATTTTTCAATATCATTTAACCGATAATATGCAACACCAATATTATTTAATGCAATATCATCATCAGGCATAGATTCAAGAGCTTTTTGCCAGCATTCGATTGCAGATTCATACTCTTTTTCTTCGTAAAATGCGCTTGCTTGAAGCATGTGTTCGTCATGCTTTAGTATCCTTTCATCCTTACTCAATTTCTTTGCCATAAAAATCCACCTTCATTCTTCTTTCATAATACCAAGAGAATAAAGGTGGATGCAAATTTATAAAAATAATATTACTTAATAATTATTGAAAACAATACTCAGGCGTAATTTGGACGCTCAAACAATGTTTAATAATCGCGTTTTCCTTCGTATAAAAGGCCCATTTCGCGCAACTTATTTACCTTTTCATCAAAATCACCTGTACGCAGCCAAAATGAGGAAATAGGATTGTGCATAAAATCATTAAATCTGAAACTGCTCATATTAAATTTTTGCAGCTTCTTCTTCATGGCATCAGTGTATTTGTCAATTACATCAAACATTTTGCCTATGGTATCATTTATTTCATTAGGGTTTTCAGGTTCATACCCCGAACCGCTTCTCATATATTCGCCTAAAAATTCTAAATTTATCAGTGCATAAAGAGTATTCCCAAATCTGTCTTTGTGCGGTTTTTCAGCAGGGCTCATATCTATTATATTTATTCTTTGATTTTCTTCATCAATTAGGAAATTATTAGAATTTTCAGGGTCGAATTTATACCCTGCTTCGCCAGATACTAATAAATCTTCAATTAATTGATCATAAGTTTCATCTGGCATTTGCGCTAAAGCATTTATACTGCGTGCAAAATGACGCTTTCTAGAGTCATCTTCGTATGGAAGCACTTCTTCTCTTAAAGTTCCATTTTCATTGTAAAGTGCCCTTGGTGAAGGATTCCCGTTTGGAAAACCCTTTTGCTTCTTTAAAACTTCAATTGAAGGTTTTAAATAGCCTTTTATTGATTTATCTTTATCACTTAAAACGGCAACCTGCTGGCCGTAATTGCCATCAAGCTCCATATCTCTTGTATCTTCCATATCATAATTATCATAATCAAATTTTTGTGTTTCTTTATAAAATCCCCTTTTTATACGGAGCACAAAATCATCATTACCCGGAATATTATAAACAGCATGTTCAAAACCTTCTCCAATAAGGTTTTCAGGCTTTAGAGCTTCTTTTAACATTCCAGATTTTATAAAATCAGTTTCATTTGCCCATTCTATGAAACCATTTGGGGTTTCAGCTTTTGCTTTTTCATTATCAAAAGGTTCCTGTGCACTTTTTACAAAAGTATCACCATTTAGGGCGTCTTCTAAATACCCTGGCACCCTTCCTTGGAAAGCAATGTTTTGTGTCATCACCCTTTTAATATTTTGTACACCATTAAAACTAATATTTCTAATCATCCCTACCATAGCTTATTCCTTAAAATTTTTATAATGTAATAATATAACAACAAAACAAAATAAATTTTGCCTAGAACATTAATTTTCTACTGCCGCTATTATTTCATAAATTTTTTCCAATTCTTGTTTTGTAATACCTTTTGTACAATTTATTGAATAAAATCCATCCTGTGCGCCAAAATATGCCACATAAATAAGGTTTTCATCCCTTCTTGTTAAAAATTCCACCCCATTTTTAAGAATCATTTTATCTTTGATTGGGTAGTTATTATAATCCCCGCTAATACCTGTTTTATTATACAATTCTTCAGCAGCCTTTCGAATAGTAATAATTCTTGCTTCATCCAAAGGATAAGTTATTTCAATTATATCCTTCATTGCACGGACTTTTATTTCAGAAAGCTTTAAGGGAAAACCAAAACCAGCAGCACGCTTTGCACAATCTAAATCTTCATTGCAATCTGTCCAGGGGTTTGGCATCCCAATCTTTGCAGATTTATTTGCCACATCATCTGCCGTACAGGCTGTTATACAGAAAGTAAAAAATAATAAAAATATTGCCCAAAATATTCTACGCATAGAAAAATTTTAGCACAAGAACAAAATTAACAAAGCTCCGCATCAGCTAATCCACACTGTTCAAGCGAATTTTCCTTTACTTGCACACATATAAATTGAAAATCTTCATCCCCTGTTGTTTCAAAGGTTCTTTTGCTTGATGGCGAAATTTTTATGCAGGAACCCTCTTTTACAAAAATTTGCCCGTTATCAACTGTAAAAATTCCTTCTCCTTTTATTACAATATAAATTTCTTCATTTTGTATGTGTTTATGGCAAAATGGTAGCTTAAAACCTTTAGGCGCACAATTAATAGATATTTCACAACCTGATAATTCAAGCTTATCCTTTAAAAACACCTTTCCATTTTCAATATTAACAATATTATGCAGCTTTCCAAGTTCAATTGTTTTTGTCATAATTTTTTCCTTTTTGTTTGATATCTAACTATTTAAATAAAAAAATTTGCTTTCTGTTTGTCCTCTGGTTTATCCTGTTTTATTCTTGTTTTACTCTAGAGTGGGCAATTTTTTCTAAAATTTCATCCAGCATGTAAATTTCAGCCTTTGATAAATTTTTATACAGAAGATTTTCTAAATTTTTTGATATTTCATCAAAAACAGGCTTAAACTTTTCGCCTTTTTTGGTTAAGACAATATTTATACACCTGCTGTCATCAATGCAATTTTCCCTTTCTACAAACCCAAGTTTTTCAAGCTTATCCACAAGAACCGTGACTGTAGGTTTTGTACGATTGATTTTTTTTGCAATTTCATTCATTGTCATTTTTTTATTATGGTATAAAGCCATTAAAATATCTCCATGGCTTGGCACAAGGCCATCTGCACCATTTAATTTTAATTGTTCAACAATAAAATCATTTCCTTTTTTATGCACTTTAGAAATTAGAAAAAGTGTTTTTCGCATAAATTAATTATAATTAGATATCTAATTATTGTCAAGAAAAACAACTTAGCGGGGGACGGGGCTCGAACCCGCGACGTCAACCTTGGGAAGGTTGCATTCTACCACTGAATTACCCCCGCGAAAAATAAAAATATAAATTCTTAAAACTTTAAAAAGACAATAGCCCAAACAATTCGCCAAAACTTGGCAAAATGTGAACCGTATAATGTATAAAACAAACTACACTTATGCTAAAAAATGGAGCGGACGACGAGGCTCGAACTCGCAACAGCTTGCTTGGAAGGCAAGTACTCTACCAATTGAGTTACATCCGCATAAAATCTCTTAAATTGTCAAATTTCTATAAATCGTAACTCAATTGGCATTTTGTGGTCAAGCCACATTTGCCTTCGGCAAAATGAGTTACATCCGCATAAAATCTCTTAAATTGTCAAATTTCTATAAATCGTAACTCAATTGGCATTTTGTGGTCAAGCCACATTTGCCTTCGGCAAAGTGAGTTACATCCGCACTTAGTGAGGTTCAAACGTTAGTCCAACGGACTTCGTTTGAACAAACGGGCCTTAGGTGTGTGAAGACGTGACGGCAGGCGATAAGCCTGACGGACAGTCTGACACCGTACCCTGTGTTTTAAATTGTCAAATTTCTATATTAAAAATTCCATAGAATTTTCAAACTATACACATTTATACAACAAATCCCCCAATATTTCAAGAAAAATTTTTACCCTCTTTATATGAAGCGTAAAATTAAATAAAAATGCTATAATAGTTCTAAAATCGGGATAAATAAACGTGAAAAGCCCTAAATACAAAATAAAAAAGGAAAATTTTCATGCTTCAAGCAGTACCAAAAGTCATCACTCAAGCTTTTACAGGCAGTTTTATTAAAAAAATCTCTCAATACCTTCATGATTGCATCAGAGAAGAAGTAAAATCCTCTACATTCCGTAATTTAAAAGGGGATAAAGATAATAAATGGGTATTTTTAGATGGGGAAGAAAAACTTTTCACAAGCTTTGATACCCCGCAATTGCTGAATGGAGCAGATAGCTTTCTGACTGAACTTATGGTGCAGTCCGATATGAGCCAAAAGGAAAAATATTTAATCTATGGCTTTTTATTTTTAGTGGGAAAAAACGGTAAGAGCCGTAAGAATAATGAATTTTTAACCCCTCTTTTATATATTCCCTGCAAACTTGAGCGCACAGGAAAAAACATAAAACTTACCGCGGAAGATGATATGCTTTCCTTGAATACAGGCGCTTTGGCACAATTAATCAAAAAGGATGAGGAAGAAGAAGTAGATGCCTTACTATCAGGACTTCTAGATGTAGTTCCGGAACTGCCCTTGAATGAAGATGCGCTTGAAATATTTTTAACCACATTAAAATCTGTGGTGCCAGATGTTGAAATTTCAACTGCTACAACAATTTTAGAAAATAGCGCGGAAGATACTATAAATCCTGAAGAATTTTATTCTAATACTATTGAAAGCCTTGATAATATTGAAAATTTGACTGATATGGATTTTGATACCATTGAGACAATGAAACAAAAACCAAAAGTAAAGGTAGAAAAGCTTGTCTTAGAAAGAAAACAGGCTGTTATTTTAACAAAAAGGCCAGCGGTCACTGCTGGAGTGCTGCATGAATTATTACAAATAGGCGAAAAGCCTTTTGGCACAATAAAAGAAACCGCCTTGAATATCATTCAGGAAGAATATTTATCATCAAAAGGAAAACAAATACCACTGAAAGAGCCTGAAATTAAGGATTTTTACCCGGTAACGCCTCTTTCTTTAAGCGATTCACAGGAAGATGTAGTAAGAAAAATTGAAGAACATGATTTTCTAGCAGTATACGGCCCACCAGGCACAGGAAAGTCTCAAACTATTGTAAATCTCGTATCCCACCTAATTGCAAACGGCAAAACTGTGCTTGTGGCATCCAGGATGGATAAGGCAGTAGACGTTGTAGCAGAAAGGCTGAACGACCTTGGAGCGCCATACCTTGCACTGCGCGCAGGAAGGGCAAATTATCAAAAACAGCTGACCTTTAAAATTGAAGATTTACTTTCAAACAAGGTGGATTTAGATTCTGATTATACAGATGCAGTTTTGGTGGATGTGCCCGATATGAAAGAACTTTTGGGTGAAATCAAAAGACTTGAAGGTGCAGTTGAAAAAATAATAAAACTGGAACAAAAATACACCGAAACCAAAGCAGAAGCGCAAGAAACACTGGATGCAATCGGCGAAATGCGCTATATCACAGGACCATTAAACCTGGATGATGTTAAAATATTAAAAAATATACTGATTAAGCTTGAAAAAGATATTAATGCAGGAAAAACAGGCCTGTTTTTCAATATTTCCACCCATTTTAAAATAAATAAAATTAAAAAGATTTTAAACTATAAAAAACCCTTGAAAACCCACGATATAACAGGCAGATTAAGATATGAACTAAGTGCTGGCGAATTGCGCGCTGCGCTTTTTGATATTGAAGATGAAATCATAAAAACCGGTAATCTGCATCAAATTTTAAAGAAAATTTCTGCCCTGAAAGGCAAGCAAAAACGCCTTGCAGTGGATATTTTAAGAAATAGAAGACGAATTGCGCTAAAAGATTTGCTTTGCGACCAAAAAAAGCGCCAAAGGCTTTTTGTACATTCAAAATCCCTGGTTTCAAAAAAACGTTCACAGCAGAATAGATTGCTTGAAAAAGAAGATTTCAAGCCGCTTTTAAACGCTTTTCCGTGCTGGTGCACCACCACTTATGCTATTTCAAACAGCCTGCCCCTAAAACCCGGGCTATTTGATGTTGTTATAATAGATGAAGCATCCCAATGCGACATTGCAAGCTGCTTCCCGGTTTTATATAGGGCAAAAAAGGCCGTCATTGTTGGCGATGACAAGCAGCTAGCACATTTAAGCTTCCTTGAAAAGGCAAAAGAACAATCATTTTTAAATCAATATGGAATTGACGATAAATACCAGCTAATGTGGCGTTTTCGGACAAATTCAATGTTTGATTTAGCAAATTATTATTCTGCAAACCCCGTTCTTTTAGATGAACATTTCCGCTCAAGCCGCCCTATTATTGAGTTTTCAAGCAAAGAATTTTATGGCGGCAGAATAAAAATTATGCGTCCATATTTTGATAAAAAATGCCCGATAGAGCTGCATTATATAAAAGATGGTTCCGTAGATACAGAAATAACAAGGAATATGGCAGAATCTGAAGCCATAATCAAAATGATGCAAGATATCATAATGAAAAATTCAAAAGTTGATGAAAAGGGTGAAAACCCAGTCTCCATAGGGGTTATCTCTCCATTTAGAGGCCAAGTAGAATTAATCAAAAAAGATATTTTAAAAACATTCCCAGGTGAAATTATCCAAAGGCATCAGATTGAAGTAGGCACAGCACATACATTTCAGGGTGATGAAAAGGATATAATCCTTATGTCATGGACAATTTCAGACAATTCACACGCTCAAAGTCTGACATTCCTTCAAAAACCAAATCTTTTTAATGTTGCAATCACAAGGGCAAGAAAAAGAATGATAAATTTCATTTCAAAAGACCCAAATACCCTGCCAGAAGGCATTTTAAGGAATTATTTTGAGCATATTGCAATTTCAAATAAAAATTTTGAACTAAAAGATAAAAACAGGTTTAAAAATGAGTTTGAACAAGATGTATTCTTAGAGCTGAAAAAGCTTGAACCATCTGCAAAAGCAGGTGTTGAATGCGGCGGAACATCAATGGATATTTTATTAAACCCGCTTGTTGTAGAATGTGACGGCGTGGAAGACAAGACAGTAAGCCGGTATTCAAACACTAAAAAACAGGCAATTTTAGAGCGGTGCGGCTTTAAGGTGATTCGTGTAACAAAACGCGAATGGGACTTGAGTAAAAATGCTTGTCTTGATAGAATAATGGGTGAATATTCAAAGCTAAAACAGGCCTGAAATCCATAGGTTTCGGGCAAAAATAAACGTTTAGGAAACCAATATGCCCACAAACCAGTCAGAACAAGATTTTACAGAAAATAATTACGTTGAAGATAAGTATTTACACGCTTTGGAGCTTGATAAAATACTGGAACTTGTTGCAAATTGTGCAAATACACCCATTGGCCATGCTAAATGTCTTGCAATGAGGCCATTTTCAGACCGCAGTACCATTGAAAAAGAGCTAAATTTTGTAACGCAGCTAAAAAAAATATATGATGAAAACAGTTCAAAAGGCGCAATGCCATTGGATTTTATTGCTGATACAAAAAGCATATTTAAGGCTAGAAGCCTTGGGGCACAAGAGATTTGGGAATTGACAAAAACAATTCAAACCTCAAGAAATACAAAAACTTACCTTCAAAAAAATGAAGAATTGGAAGCCCTAAAACAAGAATATGCCGATAAATTAATAGCTGAAAAAGCCCTAGAAGATGAGGTTTTCAGCATTTTAAACCCTGATTTAACTGTGAAGGACACAGCATCAAATGAGCTAAAACGCCTTAAAAATGCGCTTAATGACACTAATGAAAACCTGAAAGTATTGATATCAGGGCTTTTAGCCAATTCTGATTTTGTATCCCACCTGCAAGATACCTTATACACCAAAAGAGGCGATAGGACTGTATTTCAGGTAAAAGCATCCGATAAAAACAAGGTTTCAGGCATAGTTCACGATGTTTCTGCCAGCAATCAGACATTTTTTATAGAACCTGAGGTCCTAATTCCGCTCCACAACAGGATTAGACAGATTGAAAGTGAAATTTTAGCTGAAATTGAGCGGCTCATTTTTATGCTTAGTCAGAAATTTCAGAAAATAAAGGGTGAAATCCAGCTTACAGCCGAAGTTTTAGCCGAATTAGACTGCGTTCTTGCACGTGCAAAATTTTCTATTAAAATAAACGGTACCCCTGCTGAAATTACTGAAGAAAAAGTAATTGAAATGCAGGCTATGAGGCATCCTTTGCTTATTGAAACGTGTCAAAACATTGTGGAGAACGACTTTTACCTAAATGAAGAACCCTGTTCGCTAATAATAACGGGCTCTAACACGGGAGGCAAAACTGTCACACTCAAGACTGTCGGGCTTTTAGCCCTTATGACATTTTGCGGAATACATATTCCAGCACTTTTTTGTAAAATTTTTCCATTTAAACACGTATACGCCGATATATCAGAGGAACAGAGTATAATCCAATCGCTGTCCACCTTTTCGGCGCACATAAAAAATGTGGTTAATATCCTAAAATCCGCCACAGATAAGGATTTAGTGCTGTTTGATGAATTGGGTGCAGGTACAGACCCTGAAGAAGGTGCAGCCCTTGCACGCTCTATACTTGAATTTTTAGCATCCAAACGGGTTCTAACCATTACCACCACTCACCTTGGGGAGTTAAAAATCCTGCAATATCAAAACCCAAGCTTTAAAAACGCCAGTGTAGAATTTGACACAAACACCCTAAAGCCTACATACAAGCTACTTTTGGGCGTAGCCGGGGTTTCAAACGCACTCTCTATCTCAAAAAACCTTGATATGCCTGATATTATCATCCAAAATGCAAAAGAATTTTTATCAAAGAATCAAGACCCAACTTCAAAAGTTTTTGATGAAATCCACAAAACCCATCAACAAATGCTTCAAAAAAGCAAAGAAGCTGAATTATCAAGGCTTTCAGCCAAAGAAACAGAAAATGTTTTAGATGAAAAATTAAAAGAGATAAAATCCGCCAAAAAGAAAACTATAGATACTTTTAAGCGCAAACACCAGGGACAATTAGAATCTGCAAGAGCTGAAATTAAGGCTGTACTTGAAGAATTAAGGAAAGAAAAATCTGAAAAGATAGCACGGCGTGCTTATTCAAGGCTTGCAAAACTTGAAAGCCAGGTTAGAGCTGATTTTTCAGATGATGAAGATGAGATATCAGAAAAGTATAAAAATATTGACTGGAATAATGTAAAATTAGGTCAAAGCGTGCTGATAAAGGGCATCAACCAGGTGGCAACACTGTGCAAACTGCCTGATAACAAGGGATTTGCCGAAGTACAGATGGGGCTTATAAAAACCAAAATAAAGGCTGAAAAGCTTGCTACCACTGATAAAAAACCAAATAAAGCACTAAAAAAAGTGCAGGTGAGCTTTGATGATTTTCATGCATCAGCGCAATTCAGCCCCAGAGTGGATTTAAGGGGTATGAGGGTGGATGAAGCCCTTGATGTGCTTGAAAAACGGCTTGATATGGCATCACTTAGAAATATCAGAGAAATAACAGTCATCCACGGCCACGGTACAGGGGCGCTAAAATCCGCTGTACGACAGTATTTAGGCGAATCTCCTTATGTTGCAAAATATAGAGCAGGAGAGCAAAACGAAGGCGGGGACGGCATTTGCATTGTGGATATAAATTAATATTTTACAAAAACCTGCTTATGATGTTTTTCAAACCAGCAGTCTTGATGTAAAGTTATATGAAGTTTTGTTAAGATGCGTGGTATCATTTAAAAGAATTTGTTTTTTTAAACAAACAGTCAAACAAAGGTGTATTTAAGCTTGAATGGCTAAAACCGCATGCCAGTAAGCCCCCGAGACAAGTTCAGGGCAACAAGGTGAAGGCTCAAAATGGTTCAGGGTAATGGTGGCAATTTCAAGAGATAGGAATAATTCATATCAATATGGCTAAATCAGGGTAGAAGGATAGATCATGTGTTCGCTAAAATGCTATTATTCGCAGTCAAGCAAGTCTAGCATGACATCAAGAATATAGCAGAAACTATACCCTTTTTACCAATTCCCCTTTTGACACCATTTTACGACCTTTTATATAAACATAATCTGGGCGTTCTTTATTTACAACATCATTATAGGTTTCATTTTCTTTCAGCCAAAATACATTAAAATCCGCATCCTTGCCTTCTTCCAAGGTTCCTATAACATTATCAAGGCGAAGAATTTTTGAGGGGTATTTTGTTAAATATTCTATCACCTCAATTGAGCTTAATTGCCCGTTATTCACGTATTTTACTTCATTCAAAAGGCTTAAATCCAAATTAAAGGCAAGAGAATTTGTACCGAAGCCGAATTTTTTCGGGAAATATCTTAAAACCGTGTCTAAATCAAGCTTTTTAGAATGTAAAGAGTCGCTAATTCTTGGGCAGTAAACAAAAGAAACAGAATTTTCTTTTAAAATTTCTAAATCTTCTTTTGTTAAATAATTGCCATAAGAAGCTAAAAGACGCTTATTTATGGCGCCAAGTTCATCCAAATAAACAACAGGACTTACCCCTTTTATATTCGGTTCAAATTTTTTGTTGCCGGTAAAACTATTCAAAACATCCACATCAGAAAACCCGAATTTCAACCAATCCATTTCATCTTGGCTTTCAGCCAGGCGGATGGTCATTAAAATATTATTTTTTTTGCAGTATTTTACAAGGATTTTAAAAAGCCTTTTGTGCACAGAACAAACACTATGCGGAGCCACACCCACAAAGGTATTTTCAGATTTTTGCTTTAATAGTTTATCAATCTTTTTTTGAATGGTGCGAAATTCTTCCTTTGAAGAATCAGGCGAATCGGAAAATAATTCAAAGAAAAGATATGTTTTTACAGGAATTTCATTTAAAAGTTCAAAATATTTGCTTTCCCTTGATAGCTGTGCAACACAGGTGGTGCCGTTTAGAAGCGAAAGTTCCAGCCCTTTTTTAAAGGAGTGAATTTTATCTTCCCTATCCAGGCAGAAATATTCACTTAAAAGGTTTGCAAGTTTAAAAATAAAAGAATTTTTATTCATCCCTGCAATAAAATAATGCTTTTTAAAATTAACAAAAAGTCTTTTGATAGAAGCTTTAAAGCCCTTTGATTTTATTTTACCAATTTCAGTATATTGAAGGTGATTATGAAGATTTATAAAGCCCGGTGTGATAACAGCATAACCAAAATCCTTATGATGTTTAATAGAAGATGGGTCTATTTCAGAGGTTTTTACAATCTGCTGCACTTTGCCTTCATCAATAATCAAAGTACAATCTTCATATAAATTGCCATCTGCTGCAATTATCCATTTTGAACTATAGCCTTTAGACATTTTGCACCTTTAAATCTACAAGCCATTATTATAATAAATTTTTATAATAATTGCAAATATGCTTCGCCCCATTTTTTCATTTCTAAAATTATAGGAATGAGACTTTTGCCAAGATTTGTAAGACTATATTCTACTTTTGGCGGCACAACAGGATATACAATTCTTTTTATCAATTTGTCTTCTTCCATTTCACGAAGTTGCGTTATAAGCATCTTTGGGGTAACACCTTTTAATATTCTTTGAAGTTCGCTATATCTTAAAACTTTGTTTTCAAACAAATACCAAATAATTAATATTTTATATTTGCCTCCAATTACATTTAAAGTTACGCCAACCGGACATTTAAATTTTTCAAGCTTATTTTTCATATATCACTCAATTCTATCTTTTTAGATAGTATATTACAAAAAAGTAAATACTTGTATAAAAGATAAAAATATATAAAATACTGATTATACAGAAAGGAAATTTGTATGGAAAAGAAAAAAATTTACATAATAAATGGCTCAAACAGAAAAAACGTCAATACCGATAGTATGTGCAAAAGCTTTATGGAAGGAGCAAAAGATGCAGAATGTGAAACTGAAATTATCCATCTTTATAATGTAGATTTTAAAGGATGCTACAGTTGTTTTACATGTAAATTAAAAAATGGCAAAAACTATGGAAAATGCTCATATAAAGATGGTCTTGAGCCTATCCTTAACAAAATATCAAAAGGAGATGGCATAGTTTTTGCAACACCTATATATTTTGCAGATATATCTGGAACAATGAAAATGTTTGTAGAACGACTGCTTTTTCCCTATGTAAGATATGACAAAAATTACACATCTATTGCGCCTAAAAAATTAAAAACAGCTGTTATATATACAATGAATGTCGACAAAAAAACCTTTGAAGAAACATACGTGGGAAAAAATGGCCTTGGCCCAATTGGTTTTTTTGAAAAATGGATAAGCCATATTTTTGATACACCGAAAAGAATTTGCGCTTTTAATACATATCAATTTTCTGATTACAATAAATATTTTTCAGAGGTTTGGGACAAAGATGATAAATTAAAATATAAGAACGAAATTTTCCCAAAAGAACTTGAAAAGGCCTATGAAGCTGGAAAAAATATGTTCATTTAATTATTTTACAAGTTTTAAATTGGGAGCACCCAAAATATAGGCGTTTAAAACCGCCACATTTACCCAAAAAATTATCTGCAATTGCGGCCTATACCAAACCGTATCAAAAAGTCCATGGGCCATTGTAGATATTATGGCAAGTATTATTGAAAATATTATAACCCTGGCGCTTTTTGGGGCAGTTTCATCTAAAAATATTTTAAAAGCCTTTGAAAGGGCACAGAAAATAAATACAGCAAAGAAAATAAGTGCAAAAACACCCGATTCTACAGCAATTTCCAATGGTACACAATAAGCACCCAAAGCATCAAAGCCTGTTTTCATATAAAGACCGTAAATTTCCCTGAAATTTAAATTTCCAAGCCCTACCCCTAAATATGGATTATCTTGAAACATTTTAAATGCTGCTTCATAAACATTCATTCTAAATGAAATGGATGAATCCCCTCTAAACTGGAAAATAGAGGTAAAACGTCTTGAAATTGAGGGAGTGAAAATAATTAAAGCAACCCCAAGACCAATAAGCCCTGCTATAGCGTTTTTATAACGTTTTTTAATATTTGTAAAGCCACCGTAAACTTTCTTTACATAATAATTTGCACCCCAAAAAAGGACAGCAAAAAAGGCAAGAAGACCTAAATACGCCCCGCGGCAGCCTGTAAAAATTATTGCAACAAGGTTTAAAATAAAAATCCCTGCCCAAACTATTGTACGTTTTTTTTCTTGTCCATCTTTAATTTTTATAAAATGAAGCCCAAAATATGCAAAAACGGAAGATAACCCTGTTATTAAATATCCACCAAGAAGATTTGGGTTTGAAGGTTTTAATGTACCAAAAGACCTTGATATCAGCTGGCTTTCATGGCTCATAGATGATGTATCCACCCAACCTGCCAAAGCTTCCACCCTTTGAAAATGCTGAAACACTGCAATAATACTTTCATAAGACATGATAACTGCAATAAAAAACAGTGTAGGCAGAATTTTTTTCTTATTATTTAGGAAAAAATAAACACTTGAAAAATAAAAAAGAAAATAAGTAATGCTTTTAAAAAAACCTTTGAGACTCATCACAAAAAGCGTAGAACCCATTAAAGAAACAAAAATAAATAAAAAATAAATTATTAAAAAGATATCTATCTTTGAAATTTTAAAGGTTTCACCTTTTTTAAAAAATAATCTTATTATAGATAAAAATACAAATATAAATGCAAATGCACCAATAGTACCACTTTTACAAAATGCGGTTGATATAATTGTTAGAACAAAAAATATCCACATCAAAAAATCTATATGGCAAAAAAACTGACTATCTCTTATAAATGAAGCCATTTTAGAATTTTGAAGTGCGCCTAAAAACCTGTTAAAGACGCTTAAAAATAAACTATTAGTGAACATCCTGGTTTTTATTTACCTGTTTTTCAATCTCATCGTCTGCTTTTTTGCTTTCAGCTTTTTTGGAAACGGAAATATTTGATACAATACCGTTCAATCTGTAATCCACCCCTTCAAGCGTTACAGGAAGACCGATTTTTATTTTATTTCCGCCAACAACAGCGCCATCTTTTGTAATTTTTGCATCATCCTCTACAGTTACAAGAAAATCATAATTAAAGGGAGAAGTTACATCATCTACCACTTGATATCCGCTTCCAACAGGGAGCATAACCTTTTTCCTGTCGTAATTTACGTTTGTAATCTTTAATTTTGTATAAGGAACGTTCCTGATTGTGATAAATGTTTCATCCCCTATTTCAAAGGGTGAATTGTTGCTGGTTACAACTACACCCCTAAAATATACTTCAATATCCACTTTTGTGCTTGCTTCAATTTGCTTGGATGATGTTGCCCTTTTGCCTGAAACCGTTACAGCGCCTACAATTAGCGCAACTAAAATTATAAAAATTATAATAATATCAATAGGCCTTAATTTTTTTAAAATATTTAAAAATTTATCCATTGATTAAATCTCCTTAATATTGTTAAGTTCTGTCCTTAATTCTTCTAAATTTGTTGTATGGCATCCAAACTGCCTGATTACAATGCTTGCGGCCAAATTTCCTATAACCATAGCATATTTTGCACTAAACCCTGCACAAAGTGCAAGCGTAAATGCTGCAACAACAGTATCTCCGGCCCCTGTCACATCAAAAACTTCTTTTTTATTGAACGCAGGAATTTTCTGCATTTGAGGCGCCGTATTATTTGCACCATCTAAAACACCATTGATACAAGGGTTTTCAAACAATACCATTCCTTTTTCGCCGCGTGTGATAAGTGCATATTTTAAATCAAGTTTGTCTAAAAGTTCACATCCTGCCTTTTTAAGCGCAGCATCATCATTTATAAAATATCCTAAAAATTTCTCGCTATCCGGCTGGTTTGGGGTAATTGCAGTCACACCCTTATATTTTTCCATATCTTTTTGAATATCAGCTACAATTATTTTATTATGCGTATGTGCTGTTTCAATTGCAGTTTTTATAACATTTTCAGTCAAACACCCGAGGTGATAATCAGATAAAATCACCCCGTCATATAAAGGAATTGCTTTTTTAATATTTTCAATAACCTTGGCTTCAATTTCAGGCGATAATGGGGTTTTTGTTTGTCTGTCTATCCTTACAATCTGCTGGGTGATACTTTGGGAACAGGAACCTGAAATACGTGTTTTTGTGGTGGTTTTACGGGTTTTATCCACTACCATAAAATCTGTATTAATTTTTGCATCATTTAAGGTTTTAATCAAAACACCGCCATAGTAATCATCACCCAAAACACCTATAGCGCCTACTTTCCCATTATTTATAGATGCAATATTGTTTGCCGCATTTGATGCTGTGCCAAGAATAATTTCTGTCCTTGAATGTTCTAAAATAAGAACAGGTGCTTCTCTTGAGATACGTTCTGTTTGCCCAAATACCATCTCATCTATTGCAAAATCGCCAATTACAAGAATTTTTGGACTGTTTAATCTATCCAGATTTTTTAGAATTTCAGCTTTTTCCATAAAAAAATTCTAGCACAAAAATATTTTGCAATCTTAAAATAAATACTGAAAAATAGCCCCATAGCACCCCACGATGCATCAGCATTATTACTGTGCTACAACCACTCTATTTCTGCCGCCCTCTTTTGCTTTGTAAAGAGCCCCATCAGCTGCTCTGTATAATTCATCTGGTTCTTTCATAGAATTATTATAAACAGACACACCAACAGATATGGTGACATTTATGCTTGAAACACCTTCAATTCTATAATCTTCAATATTAATTTTTTTCTTTTCAATTTGAGACCTTAAACGTTCCGCCACCACAGTTGCTTCTTCAAGCGATGTATTTGGAAGAATTATTGTAAATTCTTCTCCGCCATAACGAGATGGAATATCATATTCGCGCAATTCTTTTTTAATAGCTTTTGCAACAGTTTTCAAAACGCAATCGCCCACAGCATGCCCGTATGTGTCATTTACAGATTTAAAGAAATCAATATCTGTCATAATACAGCACAGGCTTGTCTTTTGCCTTTTTGCATTTGCAATTTCTGAATGAAGCCTTGTGTGAAACTGGTGTCTATTATTCAGGCCTGTGAGGGCATCAAGAGTTGCATGTTCTAATATTTTCATATAAGAACTTGCCCGCTCTACTGTGGTGGATGCTTGTTTTGAAATTTCAATTAAATAATCTGTGTCTTTATTATTTAATTTTTCAAGACCACTTTTTGCAACAATAGCCCCAAAGATTTTACCATCACAAAACAAAGGAAAAATGCCGATTTTACCTTCATCTTCAAGAATGCAGGTACTTTTTGGGTTAACAACACTTAGATAATCAAAAATCCTTTCATCTGAACAATTGTTTGGCCAAATTAATTTCCAGGCTTTTGCATCGTTTTTTTTCTTCGAGGATTTTAAAAACACATAAATCAAATGTTCCTGAATAAACCCATCTATCATTTCTCCTAAAACAGGCATAATGTAGTTTAATTCATATTGGGTTTCTATTATTTTTGCTATATTCCTTATTGTTTTATGAAATTTCCCTTGAATTAACATATCTTCAGAATTTTTTAAATTACTTAATGCAAAAGAAATCTGTCTTGATATTAAAGGTAAAACTTCAAACAAAAGTTTATTTTTTATTTCCCCTTTTATATACACTATGCCAGATAATTTTTTATCATCATAAACAGGGAAGACAAGCGTGTTTTTTTCTTTAATATAATCTGTAGTGTTATATTTAAATGAACAAAAATAACTATTTAGAATGTTTGCCCTGTAGTCTTTCTTTAAGACCTCCCATGGTTTTGTAAAATCTTTAAGTGTATTTAAAACTTCATCATAGAGGAAAATATGAAATTCAGTTATATTTCCAAATGTTTTAAATACATATTTAAGGCTGGCTGCAAGAGAGTTTTCTGTTTTTGAAATTTCAAAAACAGAAGTCATATCTAAAAGAAAATTATAAATTATTTTTTCGCTTGTTTTCAATTTTTTTCTGTTCCTTCTTTATACAACATAGGCCTTTTTTAATCTTTTATACCTTCTTCAAAATATTTTTTATTAGCACAGGTTTTAAAATTTTTCACCATTGCCCCGTCAAATTCATCTGCAATAACCACTTTTCCACCGACAATGGTTATTCTTTCTTTATTAATGTCATCAGATTCATTCAGACGTTTTATCATTTCTCTGTATTCTTCTGTTATAGAATATTTTTGATTTACTTCATTTAAAACATCATAAATATATCGTGTTTTATTACTGTCTCCGTTTGAATCCAAAAGAAGCCCTGCTTTTTTAAATTCTTCAATAGAATCAGCATACATTTTCATGCCCTTTAATAAAATGGCAAGATTATAATGTGCTTCATATTTCATAGGCTCTTTTTCAATAGCTTTGCAGTAATAATATCCTGCATATTCAGGCTCCCTTAAAAGATGATAGGCGATGCCTAAATTATAATAAACATCGTAAATTTTTAAAGATTTAAGCGCCTTTTGATAGGAATTTACAGCATTTTCAAGATATTTTCTAGATAAAAATACATCTTCTCCATCCAAAAGCGATTTGCCGCGCCAAGCAAGACCCTGATTATAATAGGCAACGCCTTTGTTGTGCTTATAAGAGTGTTTATTGTCTACAATAAATGGAATATAAACCCATTTTGGAATTTTTTCTATGGCAAGGTCGTATTCTTCAATTGCCTTATCATAATTAAATGTGGCCTCAGAAAGCACTATTGCATAGTCTATCCTTGCAACAGTAAAATCTGGTTTTAATTGAAGAGCTTTTGAATAAGCATCAAGTGCTGAATAATAATCTTCATAAACAACATATAAATTTCCAAGATTATATTGGGCTCTATAGTGTTTTGGATATAAATCAAGTGCTTTTATGTAAGAATTTATTGCATCTTGGGGTCTGTGTTTTTTATAATAATTATCCCCTAAATATACATAATAAAAGCTTAAAACCTTGTGCCACTGGGCTTTATAAAAATCTTTGAAAACAAAAATGCTTGCAATAAATATTACAAACAGTATAAAGCTAAATATTCTGACAGTTGTGTTTTTAAAAACTTTTAAAAATCTTCTCATTATAAAATCATCTAAACCGGTTATAGCAATTATTATTTTAAAAGGATGGCAATATTAGACGTTATTTAAACTTTTGTAAACTTATGTTTCAAAAAGTTTAAATAGCCTTTCTTGAATTATATCATCATCAATTTCAGGATAAAGTTTATTTAAATCAAGCGCATATTGATATTCATTTGCCGCAAGCACTTTATCATTTGTAGTTTCATGGTATCTTGCCATATTAAAATGCGCCATGGTGTAATCATTATTCAAACGAAGTGCTGCTTCAAAACAGGGTTTTGCACGTTCAGGGTCATTCAGGCCGTCAAAATACACAACACCTAAATTATTGTAGGCTATTTCATAATCAGGCTCAATATCTATGGCTCTTGTATAAAATTCTATAGCATTTTCAATATAATCTCTTTCCCAAAATGCCATAGCAAGCCTTGAAAATACTTTAGCATCCTTCATTCCGCCTTCAACAGCAAGAGTATAGTATTTTATAGCTTCATCCATATCTTCAATATCATAATAAATATCAGCCAAAGAAAGATAAATTTCTGTTTTATTTTTGGTTAAAATTAATGCATTTTGAAGCATAGAAATTGCAGCATCAAAATTACCGTTAATTCTATGATAAATAGCTGCTAAAGCCTGTGCTACAACCGCAGACCATTCATTGTCAGGGTTGTTTTCAAGCGCTTTTTTGTAAAGTTCAATAGCACTATCGTACTGTTCCAATTGAACATAAGCAAAAGCAAGAGAATTTTGATAAAAAGGATTATCGGGCTCCCCATCAAGAGCCAGCTTAAAAGCACTTACTGCGTTTATTTTTTCATCTTTTCTTAAATACAAATTGCCAAGCTCATAATATCCTCTTGAAAAATCCGGCAATTTTTTAATCAAAGCTGTGTAGTTATCAATCAAATCATCTGTTCTATTTGGATAATTTTCTTCTAAAAATTCAATCAAATCGACAATTTTTTCAGGATTATGATTTGATAATGTAACAGCATTTTGATAGCATTGAAGCGCAACTTCCAGTCTTTCTTTTTTTATTGCGATATTTGCCATCTTTTCATAAAAAAGCGGTGCGTTTTTTGTGTTATCTAATGCATCTGAATATAATTCATAAGCATTTTTATCAAAATTTGTCTTTTCTAAAATTTTTCCAACCGTATTATATTTTGCAAAATTAAGGTCATTTATTACGTTTTTGCAAAACATCTTTATCCCTGCTTTATCAAACAAAAAGAACAATGACCCTGAGAAAATGTAATACATTGCTTTTGAAAAAGAAATGAAATCTTTTTCATTCTTTTCTTTAATGCAGTCTTTATTATTCATTTTTTCCAAAATTGTAAGCGCCATAACCATTCTTGCCCTATATGATGAAAATGGTTTTAATTTTATGGCTTTTTTAAACTGAATTCTAGCACCTTCAAAATCACCATTTTGAGATAAAAAATATCCTAAATACATTCTGGCATTTGCATTATTAGGATCAATTTCAACAGCATGGCTGCATTGTTCTATAGCACTTTCTAAACCAATTTGGCCACTTTGGTGCATTAAACTTGCAAGCCTGTAATATGCATTTGATATAGAAGGATTTTCTTTTATTGCCTGAATATAATAATTTATTGCAGCAATCAAATCGTCATTATTTGATTTTATTAAATATTGCTGGTGCGCAAATGTTGCTTTTGATAGAAAATCTGTTTCATTTTCATTTGGTATGGCATTATATTCAAAATTTATCGCATTTTGCAAATTATTCTGCTTAAACATTTGTGCTTATTTTTCAACCTTTTGGTTACCTATAATATTAAGTCAATTTTATTATCGCAAAAGATAACCGTTTACTTAATAAAATTTGGAAAAATCATACATTTGATTGACTTTAAAGTTTGCCAAGGCAGTGAAATAGTTGTATTATTAGTATGATTGAAACAAATGAGGAATATTCAAAATGGGCATACACATGCAGATACTTATTGCAATCTTACTTGGAATTAAACGAAACTGGCATATATTCTTTGGTCTCATCGCAGGCATTATAGTGGGTATACTTTTCCCTGCTGCAAATTACCCTGTGGCTCATAAGATTTTAGATATAATAGGCCAATCGTTTATAAATATTATTCAAATGGTTGTAATACCTCTTGTAGTAAGTGCCATTATAATAGGCATATCAAGCATTGGCGATAATAAACAGCTTGCAAAATTCGGCAAAAAAATGATTTTTTATTACGCCATAATTACATTTGCCGCTGTTGCAATCGGCGCAATTTTGGCACTTGTAATTAAACCAGGCCTTGGAGCCCAAAGCTTCATAAGCCCTGATATTGCAGGAGAAATTAAAGGATATGTTTCAGCAGCAATTGCAGAGCATCAATCTAATATGGCAGGAATGTTTTTAGGATTAATTCCAAAAAATCCTTTCCATTCTTTGGCCTCAGGTGATATGGTGCCAATTATTATATTTGTTTTAATTTTTGCAATTGCACTTGCAAAAATAGGCGAAATTAATCGCCCTGTTGTTTCATTCTTTGAAAGCATCTTTGCTGCAACAATGAAGGTAACAGATTGGATTATGTATCTTGCAGCACCTGGTATTTTTGCACTTACCGCAGCAAGTGTATCAAATTTTGGAATCTCAATGTTTGAAGGTGTTTGGAAATATCTTTTAGTTATTGCATTAGGATTTTTAATACAGTTTTTCTTTGTATATCCTATGATGCTCAAAGTATTTTCAAAAGTACCTGTAGGTAAATTGTATACAGCAATCACTGAAGCTATAATGGTAGCTTTTGGTACAGCAAGCAGTTCCGCAACTTTGCCTTTAACCATTACATGTTGCGAAAAAAGAGGAATATCAAGCAAAATTTGTTCATTTGTGCTTCCTTTGGGTGCAACTTTAAATATGGATGGCACAGCCTTGATGCAGACAGTTGCTGTTATATTTTTAGCACAGGCTTATGGTATAGAACTAAGCTTTTTATTAATATTACAAATTGCATTCCTTGCAATGATAGCATCATCTACATGTGCAGGCATTCCTGGTGCCGGCCTAATCACGATTGCACTTGTTTTAAATGGCATGGGACTAAGCCCAGAACAGCTTGTAATAGGATTTAGCTTCCTATTTGCTCTTGAAAGACTTGTTGATATGATGCGCACAACAGTGAATGTAACATCTGATGCAGTGGTTGCAGCAATTATTGCAGATAATGAAAATGAAATAAACTATGAGCTTTTAAATAATGATTCTTATAAAGATATTGTTTAGATGAATATAAAAGTCGTACTTGAAGGAAAGATTAAAGAGCCATATTTTAAACTAGGTATAGATGAGTTTAAAAAAAGGCTTACAGGGTATACTTCACTAAAGATAGTTGAAACAAATTCAATATCAGATTTCATTAAAACAAATGCAAAACTGAATTCCTTTATTATCACTTTGGAAATTGAAGGGAAAAGTCTTTCTAGCATTGAATTTGCCCACAAAATAAAAGACATAGAACTTGATGGCATTTATAACGAAATAATATTTTTAATAGGAGGCTCAAACGGCCTTACTCAAGAAGTTCGAGATAAAAGTAATTTTAAGTTTTCAATGTCAAAGCTGACATTTTTACATCAAGAGGCTGCCTTTATTTTAATAGAACAAATATACAGAGCCTATAAAATTTTAAATAATGAAACATATCATAAATAAAAGGGGTTAAAAATATGCGCGCAGTTGATATCATTCAAAAGAAAAAAGAAGGCAAAATCCATACAAAAGAAGAAATAAATTTTTTAATTAAAGGCCTTATGGATGGAACAATTGAAGATTATCAAATGGCAGCCTGGCTTATGGCTGTGTGCTTTAATGATTTAAATGAAGATGAAACTGCATATTTAACTGAAGCCTTTATAAATTCAGGCGATATTTTAGATTTTTCTGATATTTCAAACATTGTAGCCGATAAACATTCTACAGGGGGCGTTGGAGATAAAGTCACCATTGTTTTAATTCCTTTAATGGCAGCATTGAATATACCTTGTGCAAAATTAAGCGGCAGAGGGCTTGGGTATACCGGGGGCACTGTTGATAAACTTGAATCTATTCCAAATTTTAAATGCGCACTGAAAGAAGATGCATTTAAAGAACAAATTAAAAAAATAGGGGTTGCAATTTCAGCCCAAACACCAAATTTAACCCCGGCAGATGGCAGGGTTTATGCCCTTCGCGATGTAACTGCAACTGTGGACAACAAGGCATTAATCTGTGCTTCAGTTGTATCAAAAAAGATTGCAAGCGGCGCGAATATTATAGTGCTGGATGTTAAATACGGCTCAGGTGCTTTTATTAAAACAAAAGAAGAAGCATGCGAACTTGCTGATTTAATGGTAAAAACCGGGGCAAAATTAAACAGAAAAATTTCTGCGGTAATAAGCTCTATGGAACAGCCCTTGGGCACACACATTGGTAATTCTTTAGAAATAATTGAAGCAATAGAATTTTTAAAGGGAAATAAAAATGATGACCTTTATGAAATAACAGTTGAAATTGCAGCAAAAACTTTGATTTTGGCAAAACTTGCCAAAGATTTTGATGAAGCTAAAAAAATGATAGATGATGCTATAAATTCTGGCGCTGCTTTAGAAAAATTAAAAGAAATCATAAAATGCCAAGATGGCAACCCTGATTGCATCAATGATTATGGTTTATTTAACATTGGCAAGAACAAATATGAATTAAAAGCAAACAGAGATGGATATATTTCAAAACTGGATGCGCTAAGTATTGCTAAGGCCTGTAAATTATTAGGTGCAGGCAGAGATAAAAAAAGTGACACAATTGATTTTGGTGCAGGATGCGTATTAAATAAAAAAATCGCTGATAAAATCTCAAAAGATGAAACAATTTTAACCCTTTATTGGAACAATGTTTCAATTGAAAGATTAAATGAAGCAAAAGAATATGTGAATTCTGCTCTTGAATATACAAATACAGAACCTTTATTAGAAGATTTAATTTATTCTAAATTTTAAATATAGGTTTGCAGATATTTATTTTTATATAGTATAATTTATCTATGGAAAATTTTTATATTACAACGGCTATTGATTATGTAAACGGGGCACCCCATATAGGGCATGCTTATGAAAAGATTTATACTGATATTTTGTTTCGTCATTTTAAAAAACGCAAAAATGATGGTTCTTGCTTCTTTTTAACAGGATGCGATGAACATGGTATCAAAATTCAAAAGACTGCAAAAGCAGCTGGAATAAGCCCTAAAGAACTTTGTGATAAAAATGCTGCACAGTTTATAGAAGCATGGAAACTTTTAGATATTGAATATTCAAAATTTATACGAACAACAGATGATTATCACAAAAAAATTGTTCAAGATATTTTTGAAAAACTGCTCAAACAGGGCGATATTTATAAACACAGCTATACAGGCCTTTATTGTGCAGGATGCGAAACATTTTTAAACCCAAAAGATTTAGATGAAAACGGCAACTGTCCAATCCATGGCAAAAAACCGGAAACGGTTTCTGAGGAAAACTATTTCTTTAAATTAACAAAATATAAAAACAGAATAATTGAACATATAAAAAACAATCCAGATTTTATACTTCCTGAATTTCGTGCAAATGAGGTTTTAAACCAGCTTGAAAATATTGAAGACATTTCTGTTTCCCGCGCAAAATCAAGTGTGGAATGGGGAATTGAAGTAAAATCAGACAAAAGTCAGGTAATTTATGTTTGGATTGACGCACTTTCAAACTACATTACGGCTCTTGGTTATGATGTTGATGGAAATTGTGATGAAAACTTTAAGAAATTTTGGCCTGCAAATTTCCATATTATAGGAAAAGACATTTTAAAATTCCATTCTATATATTGGATTGCAATCCTTATGGCGCTTGATATTGAACTTCCAAAGTCAATCTATGCCCATGGGTGGATAACAATTGATCAAAATAAAATGTCAAAATCTACAGGAAATGTTATTGCCCCAAAAACAATTATTGATGAGTATGAATTAAAAAACCCTGATGCTTTAAGATATTTTATGGCAACAACCGCATCAAACGGTAAAGATGGTAATTATTCAGATGTTGATTTTAAAGAAAAAGTTAATGCAGATTTAGCAAACAATATGGGTAATTTGCTAAACCGTACATTAAATATGCTGGTTAAATATTTTGATGGCGAAATAAAAGAAGAATTCATATCCGATAATGAATTAAATAAAAAGGCTGAAAATGTTTTAAACCAGGTGATAGAATATTTTGATAAATGCGATATTTCATCTAGTGCAAACGCAATTATTTCCCTTGTAGATGAAGCCAATAAATACATTAATGACACTGCCCCATGGACTCTTGCAAAAGAAGAGAAAATGATTGAATGCGGCAAAGTATTATATAATGTTTTAAATTTGATGGTAAAAATCGCTTTAATGATTGAACCATATTGCCCTAACATAGCAAAATCAATGGCAAATCAATTAAAATTTGACATAAGTTTAAAATATTCAAAAATACAGCCAAATATGATTAAATCAGGCAAGCTAATCTCTAAAGAAGAAATAAGCCCTGTATTTTTAAGATTAGATAGCGACTTTGCGACAAACAAAAAGACTGTTTAGAAATATTTTATGAATCAAATAAATACTTCATATCTATTTCTAAGACCTGTGCTACCTTAACCAATTTTTTCAGGCTGGGCATTCTTTCTGCTCTTTCTATATGCCCTATGAATTTGTCATTGGCAGAGATTAATTCCGACAGTTTCTCTTGCGATAATCCTCTTTGCAGTCTGTATTTCCGTATATTTTTTCCTATTTTTAAATATACAGCTTTATCTTGCATAAATTAAGATTATATATTATACTTAATGAACAACACTGCCAAATAAGCACCATTATTATAAAAAAATATAATAGATTTCAAACTAAATATAATTCAGCGCGGGCTTTTCGCCCGTTTTTTTAATCAAATTTTTAACCAAAAATATCGTAAAAATTTTTCATAATTCTTCACTTTTGAATAAAAAGTTAAAAACCCCATCTATAAACACTATTGTCTAGAAGCCCGATATAATGGTATAATTTCATATTATAAGGAATTATATGAGAGTTTTTAGGATTTTTTAGATTTACAATGCAGGATAACTTTAATTCTGAAACAATTGAAGAAGTAAATGTCTGGCTTAGAGAATACAGGACAGCACAAGATGACACCACTAAGAAAAAGCTTAGAGATTTAATTGTGCTTTCATTTCTGCCTTTAGTAAAAAAAGTGGCAAGAGGCTTTGCTAGACGTTCTACAGACCCTGTTGAAGATATAACTCAAGTAGGTTCCCTTGGATTGATTAAAGCAATAGACCTTTTTAATCCAAATATAAGTGCTAATTTCAAAACTTATGCAACATATCTTATTACAGGCGAAATAAGGCATTATCTAAGAGATAAAACAACTATAATAAGAGCGCCTAGAGAAATTAAAGAATTATCATACCGTGTGCATAAATTAACCCTTGAACTTACAGAAAAATACGGCACACAGCCTACAGATGAACAAATAGCACAGGCACTGCAAATGCCTGCAAAAAAAATTGAAGAAGTAATTGAATTAGAACGTAGAACTACAACTATTTCCATTGATCAAATGTCATCAGAAGAAAATGGTCAAACACCTTTAATGGAAAAAATTGCGGATGACAAGGATGAAAAACATATAAATTCCTTTGAAAACAGATTGATTTTAGAAGATGCAATAAAAAAACTACCTATTGAAGACCAGCAAATTGTTACATTAAATTTCTTTGAAGATTTAAGTCAAAGAGAAATTTCTGAAAAATTAAATATTTCACAAATGCAGGTTTCAAGAAAATTAAAAAAAGCACTAAATAAACTTTTTGAACTCATCACAAAAAAAGGTATTACTCAAAATGATTGATTTAAACACACTTATTGCAGTTTTTGTATTTGTTATAGGTGCTTGTATAGGCAGTTTTTTAAACGTTGTAGCACTCAGGGGTTTATCAGGTGAAAGCATTGTCTTTCCACCTTCAAAATGTCCAAAATGCAACAATAAATTAAATTGGTATACAAATATTCCAATTATTTCATACTGTTTTTTAATGGGCAAATGCCAGTTTTGCAAAACCCACATTTCATTTCAATATCCAATAGTTGAGTTATTGAACGCAATCCTATACACTGCCTGCTTTTTAAGTTTTGGATACACCTTAAAAACACTATTTTTATTACCTTTAATTTCGCTTTTTATAGTCATTGCAATTACAGATTTTAAAGAAAGTGTTGTAATAGATATCCACACATATATAATAATGGCGCTTGGTCTTATTTACAGTATTTTTCCCCAAACAGAGATTGGTTTTTTATCAAGCATTATAGGCCTTGCTGTTGGTTTTATCATCTTTGAAGCACTTGCACGTTTAGGCTGCATTATTGCTGGCACAAGAGCATTTGGCGAAGGCGATACCCTTATTGCAATGGGAATAGGAGCGTTTTTTGGATGGAAAATGCTTGTTGTAATAATTTTTATGAGTATTATAATCCAATCACTTTTAACATTACCCATCCTTTTTCAAAAAAGCATTAAAAATAAAGACTATAAGAGCGCATTTGCATATTTTACCCTTGTTTTAAGCGTTATTGCAGTGTATTTATTTAGAAAATTTAATTTGTATGATATTTTTCCTTTAATATTAGTGCTATTACTTGCAGTCTGCATAGTGCTGTTTTGGGCACTTTCTGTAATATTAAAAGATATGAGAAACAAAAAAGAAACAAATGATTTTCTATATCTGCCATTTGGCCCTGCGCTTGTGATTTCAGGCCTTATAAGCATATTTTATCAAACTCAAATTATACAATTTATGAAAACTTTGTTGAATTTGTAACAAAATGTTAAAAAAAACTTTGCGCTCGCAATTTCTTTTATTATATATCCTTTATATAAATAGGAGATATTAAGAGGTACTAACATCATGTCTATTATGGCAGCTACAAATTCGCAGAACAACCGCAGCGGAAGCGGCCGCTACACTCCTTTAAGAAAAGGAGGCGCAGAAAAAAGAACAACACATTTTGATTGTTCAAGCATTATGGATACTTTAAATGGTATTGATGAAAGAAATATAAGAACAACATTTAAACAAGCAAAAGACCCAATTGAATTAGCGTTTAATCATATCAGCAGCCAGCCTTTAAAAAAGGTTGCAACAAATGCAATAAAGGAAGGGGTTGCAGATATTCAAGACGGATTTGAAGAATTAAAAGATTCTATGGGTGATATTAAAGAATCATTCGGGGATTTATTCAGCTTTATAGGTAAAATCTTCACCACAAATGAAGAATTTGTTCCTGAAGCCGTATAAAATTAAACTGGTGTTCCCAAGGAACAGATAACAAATCTGCGACTGGAACATAATGATGACGACGTAGGATAATCAAGCCAATTTACGACAGCGAATGCGATAGTAAATTCGGCACAGATACCCACAGGAGCTAATCCCGGTGTTCCTAAGGAGTAAACGTGGGTTTACAACTGGAACATAATGATGGCGACGAGGCCTTAGCTGTTAGATTATGCAAGGCAGAACCTGTACATATAACGTCATCTCTGTAAGATAGAATGCACGTCCACCAGGACAAAGCATTCACAGGAGCATATAAAACAACCGACAATCAAATTAAAATGGCAATAAGGTAATAAAATAAAAAGACGAGCAGAAAATACTTGCTCGTCTTTTTTTATATCTGTTATATTACAAAACTAGGCATTTGCGCCTGATTTTGCAACAATTTCAGATTCAACATTTGATGGAACCTGTTCATATTTAGCAAATTCCATAGAGAATGTACCACGCCCTTGAGTATTAGAACGCAAATCGGTAGCATAGCCAAACATATTAGCCAATGGAACTATCGCACGAACAATAACATTTCCCGTATTTCCTTGCGGCTCTTGACCTTCAATACGTCCGCGGCGTCTTGAAATATCGCCGATGATTGTACCTGTAAATTCATCAGGAATTTCAATTTCAACCTTCATCATAGGTTCAAGGATGCAAGGTCTAGCCTTTTTGCAGCCATCTTTAATTGCCATAGAGCCTGCAATCTTGAATGCCATTTCAGAAGAGTCAACTTCGTGGTAGCTTCCATCATAAAGTTCAACCTTAACGTCAATCATTGGGAAGCCTGCCATAATACCGCCTTCAAGAGCTTCTTCCATACCTTTTCTTGCTGGTTCAATATATTCCCTTGGAATTGCACCACCAACAATTTTATTTTCAAATACAAATCCGGCATTTTCTTCAGCTGGTGAAATCCTGATTTTAACATGACCATATTGACCTTTACCACCAGACTGACGGATGAATTTAGAATCTTGGTCAGCATTGCCTCTGATTGTTTCACGATAAGCAACCTGTGGCTTACCAACGTTTGCTTCTACCTTAAATTCACGAAGCATACGGTCTACAATGATATCAAGGTGGAGTTCGCCCATACCTGAAATAATTGTTTGTCCGGTTTCTGTATCTGTTTTAACTTGGAATGAAGGATCTTCTTCTGCAAGTTTTTGAAGCGCAATACCCATTTTATCTTGGTCAGCTTTTGTTTTTGGTTCAATAGCAACTGAAATTACAGGTGTTGGGAAACTCATTCTTTCTAATACAATTGGTGATTTTTCATCGCATAATGTATCCCCTGTTGTTGTATCTTTTAAACCAACAGCGGCACAAATATCGCCTGCGCAAACTTCAGAAATTTCATTTCTTTGATCAGCATACATTTGTACTAATCTTGAAATACGTTCTTTTTTGCCATTTGTAGCATTTAAAACATAAGAACCTGATGTTAATTTTCCTGAATAAACTCTCATGAATGTTAAACGACCAACAAACGGATCTGTCATAACTTTGAAAGCTAAAGCTGCAAATGGTTCGTCGTCTGAAGAATGACGTTCGGTTTTTGTACCATCTTCAAGTTCACCTTCAATAGCTTTAACATCTAATGGAGATGGCATTAGTTCAACAATTGAATCCAATAATAACTGAACACCTTTGTTTTTAAATGCTGTACCACAAGTTACAGGAACAATTTTGTTGTTGCAAACAGCTTTTCTTAATCCTATTTTAAGTTCTTCAACAGTTATAGAATCAGGATCTTCAAAGAATTTTTCCATTAAAGTATCGTCTTCTGCTGCAATAGCTTCAACAAGTTCATCTCTGTATTTTTTAGCATCTGCAAGCATATCAGCAGGAATTTCTTCTTCTTTAATATCTGTACCAAGGTCGTTTGTATAAATTTCAGCTTTCATTGTGAATAAATCAATCAAACCTGTAAATTTATCTTCTGCCCCAATTGGAAGTCTGATAGGAAATGCAGGTGCGCCTAATCTGTTTTTGATTTGGTCAACTACACGATAGAAATCAGCCCCTGTTCTATCCATTTTATTAACAAATACCATTCTTGGAACTTCGTATCTGTTTGCCTGTCTCCATACTGTTTCAGATTGGGATTGAACACCGCCAACTGCGCAAAATACAGCAACAACGCCATCTAAAACCCTTAAAGAACGTTCAACCTCAATAGTAAAGTCAACGTGCCCAGGGGTATCAATTACGTTAATTTGGTGACCTTTCCATTCAGCAGTAACAGCAGCAGATTGGATTGTGATACCTCTTTCTCTTTCCTGGTCCATAAAGTCTGTAACAGCAGCACCATCGTGCACTTCGCCGATTTTATGGGTTTTACCTGTATAGAACAAGATACGTTCTGTGGTAGTGGTTTTGCCGGCATCAATGTGAGCTGCAATACCAATGTTCCTTATCTTTTCCAAAGGAGTTTTTCTTGCCATGGTTTATTTTCCTTTTCTTAAATTAAAAATAATACTTATCTACATTCTATTTTCACATAAAAATACTCTATGGCAAGGACTTGGCAAAACCATACCTTTGCAAAAGCTAAAAGAAATATTTCATATCAACTTTAAAAAATTCAGCAAGTTTATAAAGGGTTTTAATATTTATAGAGTGTTTACCGTTTTCAATATTAGAAAGGTGGTCTCTTGAAATTTCAACTTCAAACGCAACCATCTCTTGAGAAAGCTCCTTTTCAAGTCTCAAATGTTTCAACCTTCTACCTATTTCATTTTGCAATGCCTTAATACCCATATAAAAAATTTTAGAATGCAAGCAATCTTTTATCTGTCGAATATTTTCTACAAAATTAGGCTATAATTCTTTATAGTCATGGCTTTACATGATTTAAAATTTATACTAAAATGTTTGCAAAAGGAGAAAACTATGACAAAAAATAAAAAAGTATATCAATATCGGGCTGATTATATCAATAAAGCCTTTTCTAAATCCGTCACCCTGAACTTGTTTCAGGGTCTCAAACGCAGTTTTGCATTCAGTTTGGTTGAACTACTCATGGCACTTCTTGTGGCATCATTGCTTTTGGCAGCGCTTGCCCCTGTGATGACCAAAAAATTTGGTGAAAACGTTAATATCACAGGCGTTGTAAATAATCACCTGCAAGAAACAGAACGTATAATAAAGTGTTCCAGAACCGATGAAGATATAAAACTTGAAGATATCGCATATTCAGATAACAGAGTGACATTTTTGCTCGTTTCAGGCGGCGGGGGCGGGGGAGGCGCATCAGGAGCTTATAAAAGCCCTGAAATAAGCCTTTCCACCCCAACATCAAACACTACATCGTCTTCAAATAAAATTTTAAATTTGAATAAAGATATGGTGGATTTTGAACTTGAAACCTTAATTGGCGGTGGCGGCGGAGGAGGTGGCGGAAGCTATTCTACCACAGGAAATACAAATTATTGCACAAATTTAGGCAATGGAAAAACAGACACCACAGGCCACACCGGCACATCCTCAAAACCAATATTTGTATACAACGAACAAAGTAAACTGTGCGTTACAGCATACGGACAGCTTGCATCAGGCGGATGCAAGATTCATTCAGAGAACGGATATTCTATACCGATTTGCTCTTACGCAGGCGCCGTATCAGCCTGTAATCTGCTAACTTCAAGCGTTGGAAAAGGCAAATTTTCAATACCAGAAATAGGCCAAATGTCAAAATGGCCATCTGCATTTGCCATATCGTCTCCTCCAAATGGCATTGATGAACAAAATTGCGGAAAAACAGTAGGTTCAATTTGTCATTTATACGGGCCAGCTGCCCCATCAGATGCAACAACCAATACCGTAAACCGCGTAGGTGCTATTTGGAGTTCTACATCTGATAATGGCAGCTGGGCTATAACGAATTGCTCAGATGGAATATCAAAATTTGTACATCATTATCATACAAGAAACGGAAGCCCAACCTTTGAAGGCGGAGCAAATTGCCCAACATCATTTAAAAACGGCTATGTTCAATACAGCAACACCCGCTGCGTTATAAAACCCTTCTTCTCCTTCTCTGGCGGGGGAGGAGGCGGAGCACCTGGCATCATAAATAAATCAGGCTTTAATAACGAAGTAAAAACCCTCTTTAAAAAAGCAATTGAAGATAATATAAAAACAGGAAGCATAAAAATTGAAGCAGGCACAGGCGGAAACAAAGGCTCAAAAGGCGCTGACAGCACAAACGGAGGAAACGGCGGAGATGGCAGTGAATCCTGCATTACAGTATATACTGGAGTAAACGCCACAGGAAATATTTCATTTAAAGTCTGCGCACCGGGCGGAAACGGCGGTAAAGGCGCTGTTTCATCCCTAAATTATTCAACAAGTTCCAGCTATTATGCAGCAGGCGGCGCCACAAAGGCCATAAATAGCTGCTATTACCAAAATTATAACAGCGGCACAGGCACAAAGGTGCAGTTTAATTGCTCCAATGAAGGCGCACTGGGCGAACATGGCTATGGCGCAAGCAATGCAACAGAAACCACATGGGGCCATGGTGGCGCATCAGCACTAAATTTAAACACTTACGCAGGCACAGGCAGCATAAACGGCGCCACATTAAACAGCATCTCATACCCCGGCTCCGGCGGTTCTGGCGGAAGGGCAAAACTTGAAACAAATGAAACATACACCATAGGCGAAGGTGGGGCAGGGGCTGGCGGCCTTGTAAAAATTACATATAAAACCAAAAAAGAAGGTGCAGCAGGCGGAGGAGGCGCCGGGGGCAGCGCTGTGAGGATTTCGAATGTTATATTCACAAAAAAATATTATGATTGCAAAATTACCGTGGGCAAAGGCGGCGCAGGCGGAAGCCCAGGAAACACGCAAAATAGCGGCACAGCAATAAAAGGAAGCAACGGCACAAACGGCGGAAATTCTTCTATCACCTGTGATAACGGAAATACAACCTACACTGTATTTGGCGGAAACGGCGGTGCTGGCGCAAGTGCACCGACAGCATCCCTGGATTCAGCACCTGGCACAGGCGGAGCAGCATTTGATAAAAACACAGCTGCAACAGGCAAAATGGATGGGCTTAAAAATTCAATGATATATATGATTTTGGGCAAAAAAGGCGAAACGGCAAATGAAAATGCGATAAAAACAGGCGGAAGCGGCGGAACATCAGGAACAGGCGCCCTTGGCGGCTGCGCAGGCACAATAAGTGAAGAAAATAAAGATAATTGCATTGCATCCTCCTCAACAAGCCCCGATGGCAAGGGTTTTAAGGTGGATGATGTAAGCGATGCGTATCAATTTTATGGTTCAAACCTAAGCACCGCTTGGCAAAATATCGTAAACGGTGCCACGCCTTCATTTGGCACAGCTGGCGCTGGCGGAGGGGGCGGAACGTATAAGGATATAGATTTAATAGGCAAAGGTGGGGATGGAATGCCAGGATATGTCTGCGTATTCTATACAAAGGGGAAGAATTAGATGAACAACTTTTCGGGCACCTTTTCAAGTAACCTTTAGGTGCCCTTTTTTTTGTTGGCATAAAACCGACAGCTTTAAATATCATTTAGCCAACCCATAGCCCCAAAACACTAAAAATGCTATAATAAGCCCATGGATTATGATAAAAAATTAACAGAAAAATTAAACTGCATCAGAAATGAAATGACACACCTTTGGGGTTCCGTGTTTATACTTGGGGGTGGTTCTATATCGTTATTCTTTAAACACACCATAGAAGGTTATATCACAGGTACAATAGGTGTAATTTTTGCAATTATACTTGCTTATTCTTATTTCATTAGACGCGAAGAACATTAAGAATTATTAATAATATTAAGGAGAATTAATAAATGAACATTGAAACACTTAGCGATATAACTGTCATAGCCTGGCTTTTATTTATGGGAATATTCTGCGCATATAAATACACCTCCCAAAACAAAAAATATTCTGAAAAATAGTGCGCAGGCTAAATTCCCAAATTTGCCACAATAAAAATATCAGACCTTTAGCACACTACATCAAATCCGGACGGCGGATTTTTGTGCGCATTATACTTTCATTTTGCCTAAATTTTGCAATTTCTGCATGGTTTCCGTTCAATAAAACATCAGGCACTTTCATCCCCCTGTATTCCTGCGGTTTTGTATATTGGGGATGTTCCAATCTGCCGTTTAATCCTTCAGAAAAACTATCATTTAATGATGAATCTTCCTTGTTTAAAAAACCATCTAAATATCTTGAAACACTATCCATAATACACAATGCGCCAAGTTCTCCTCCAGTTAAAACATAATCTCCTAAAGAAATTTCTCTTGGCTTTAATCCAATACGCACTCTTTCATCAAAACCTTCATACCTGCCGCAAAGCAAAATCAACTGACTTTTTTTAGATAATTCATGTGCAATCTTTTGATTGTAGGGTTCTCCTTGAGGAGTCAGCATTATAAATTCAGAATTATCAAGCCTTTCAATGCTTTCATACGCTTCAAATATAGGCGGTGCCATCAATACCATGCCAGAAGACCCGCCATAGGGTGTGTCATCAACTCTTTTGTGTTTATCATGAGAAAAATCACGCGGGTTTACCGTGTTCACAGTAATTATTCCATTTTCAATACCCCTTTTCATAATGGAATAAGAACAATAATCTCTAATAATGTCGCCAAATAAAGTTATGACATCATATTGCATTTATAAAAGACCCTCTATAGGCTTTATTATAACCATTTTTTTATGTAAATCCACAACTGGCACAAGTTCTTTTGCAAATGGTATAAGGATTTCAGCCGCATCCTTGTCATTCATATTTTTTATACACAAAATATCATTGCCGTTAGATGTTCTCACATCTACAATTTCACCTATAAGTTCATCATTATTATCAAATGCATTTAAACCAATTAAATCTTCGATTAAAAATTCATCATCCCCTAAAGATTTTTCAGCTTCATCTTTTGCAATATAGATATTTTGTCCTTTATAGGGTAAAAGTTCATCTATGGAATTAATTTCTTTAAACTTTACAAGTGCAAAATTTTTGTGAAATTTCACATTTTGTACACTAAATGTTTCCTGATTGCCATTTTGCATCATAAAAACTTTTTTTAGATTTTTAATAACATCAATATTTGAATATCCAACCTTTGCAATACCCAAAATACCATGAAAATTTAAAATTTTGCCTACTGATATAATCTCTTTCATATTCAAAAGAGATTATATCATAAAAAAGTTATCAATTTTAATTCTATACATTATAATTTGAAGTGAAAATTTGAGCGTCATCTTCACTATAGTGAATATCTTTTGCAGGTTTTCCGTTTTCAAAGAATGTCACACAATCAGGATATAACATTGAATCCGATTCAATATGATGATCAACACCATAATATGCTGCTATTGCCTTAATTGTGCCATCATCATTATGCACAACACCCACCCTTGTGTCTCCATCTTTTCCAACATAAGATTCATCTATTCTGAATCGTTCTCCATCATTAAGATCAAAATATGTACCGCGAACCAAAGTATCTATCTTCAAATTTGCATCCTGGAAACAAGCAAGGCCATAGTTTCCAAATTGTTCATCCAATTCAGGATGTTGTTCGGCTAATTTTTTGCCATTACCCCAAGCTGTCATATCATCATTTTGATTAACTATTTTACCATCTTCAATAATTAAATAGCCATTAGGCGACCTTGGATCATACATATCACCAGGAACGATTAATTCATATTTTGTTATTTTATTATCTTCATCAAGATACATTTTTCCTATGGAATTATCAAATTCCATACTTCTGTCTGACAGTGTGATTTCTGTTTTTCCATCAGGTTTTGTCTCAATGGTTTTTAAAATCCTATCAATTACACCAAACTTTTTGGGCCCAGCATAAAATGATGTTTTTGTGCCACCATCTGTAAGTTTTTCTTTCTTCATTGTATAGGTGTGAATGGGTCTGCCAATTATTTTACCATCTTTATCTTCGTTTCTTTTGTAAAATTCAATAACTTCACGACCTTCTTCGTCTACATATTTTTTAGTATTCATCATTGCCCAAGAATTTTTTACACCAAAGTTAACGGTTTTATTTGGTTTTACACCCTTTTTACCATCGGTTAAAACTAAATCTTTCAAGACAGTGTTTATTTTTCCATTTTCATATTTTTTAATATGGGCAGGCACTTTATCATCTATATCATCAAAATGTGTAGCTTTTTTCAAAATACCATCTTCATACTGCATTATGGTTTTTTTCAAAATTCTTTCTACTTTTTCTCCTGGAGCGAATTCTTTGCCGGAATTTCCATTATAAACTACAACGACTTTCCCATTTAAAAGTTCGCCATTTTCATCATGGGCTTTGCCATCTTCACCCTTGAATGTGCCTTTAAATTCTTTGCCATTCATTTTTATAATAAATTTTTCATCTTTCAGCTGCTTGTTCTCATTAATTTTATCAACAAGCCCCATAGCACCTGTGCCTACAACTGCGCCAGCTGCAACACCTGCACCTGCTGTTCTTAATTTATCAGCATTTTGCTTTGCTAAATTCAATATACCGTTAGGTTTGCCATCAACTGGAGCACCCGGAAGCACTATTTCATGCGAAAAATCTCCTTTCTTAGGTATATCGGTTTGTTTTGATTCTATTTTTACAGCTTCTGCTTTTAAATTTTCAATGGCTTCTGTATTTGTTTTAATTTTGCCTTTGGCTCCTTTTTTAACTTTGCCATTAATTTTTCGTCCAAGCCTTTCTTTGGCTTTTTTTGGTGTTTGAATAGCAGCTTCAGTATTTTTAGCGGTATTTGCAGCTAAATCTTCAACCGGAGCTTTTTCCTTTTTAGCATTTAGACTTTTTACAGATGTTTTTATGCTGTTAATTGTTTCAAGAGTTTTTTTCTTTAAAGCATTGCCCACTTTTTTCAGCTGAGAAATTATATTATCTTTTGCAAATGCCAATGCTTTTTGAACAGGTTTTGAATTTCTGTTTTTATACAGTGCTACACCGCCGACAACCGCACCTGTTGTGATAATTGCTGCTGCTGCAATCTTTTTTGCACCTTTTTTTTCATTGTTTTGGGGATTTAAATTACTATGGTATGCGCCATTAAAACTAATTGAATTCATTAAAAAGTTTCCTTTTCTTCAACACATACAATAGAAATCCCGTAAATGTGAGAAATTGCCATGGTTATGGACATTTATTAAGAAATGTAAAGCTTTATGCTCCTGTGGGTGCCACGTCCCGGTGGCCTCGCATCCTATCCCACAGGGATGACGTTATCTGTAGCACTCGTACCTTGTGCACGGCTAAGGCCTCGTCGCCCATCAATAGTTTAAAAATCAAAACGACGAGTTTTGATTTTTTCACCCTGGTTTATTTTATTTTTGTTAAATTTGCTTTTCTTATTCTTACATTTTCAGGGGTAACTTCCACAAGTTCATCTTCTGCAATATACTCAAGACAATCTTCCAAAGACATTAATCTTGGTGCTTGCAAAGTTACCATCACATCTGCGGTAGCACTTCTCATATTGGTTAATTTTTTAGTTTTACAAATATTGACTGCAATATCCTGCGGCCTATTGCATTCGCCAATTATCATACCTTTATAAACTTTTGTTTTAGGCGTTACAAAAAATACTCCCCTATCTTCAAACTGATGAAGAGCGTATGGAATAGCTTCGCCTTCTTCAAATGCAATTAAAGAACCGTTTCTTGGTTTTGTAATTTCACCAGCGTATGTGTCATATTTTTCAAAAGTGTGATACATAATACCTTCACCTTTTGTCATTCTAATAAATTCGGACCGGAAACCAATTAAACCACGCGCAGGAATAATAAAATCAATATTATTTCTTTTTATGCCTGATTCCATATTTTGCATTTGGCCTTTTCTTTGAGATATTTTTTCAATCACAGCCCCTGTGTATTCTTCAGGCACGTCTATAATTAAATTTTCATAAGGCTCAAGGGTTTCGCCGTTTGCATCCTTTTTGAAGATAACTTCAGGTTTTGAAACCTGAAATTCATAGCCTTCACGTCTCATTGTTTCAATTAATATACCAAGGTGAAGCTCACCCCTGCCTGAAACTCTGAAAACATCGGTAGAATCAGTATCTTCAACTCTTAAAGATACATTTTTTTCAAGTTCATAATAAAGACGTTTTCTAATTTGACGGCTTGTTACAAATTTTCCTTCAGTACCCGCAAAAGGAGAATTATTTACACTGAAATTCATCTGCAATGTTGGTTCATCCACCTTTATTAAAGGTAATGCGGCAGGATTTACAACGCTTGACAGTGTTTCACCAATTTGAATATCAGAAAAACCTGCAACACCAACAATATCACCAGATTCTGCTTCTTGGGTTTCAACACGTCCTAAATCTTTAAATTCAAATAATTTAACTATTTTACCCTTTTCAAAAGAGCCATCTGTTTTAATTAAAGTCACATTTTCGCCTGATTTCATCTTACCATTTATAATGCGACCGATTGCAATTCTTCCAACATAATCATTATAATCAAGTGTTGTTGCCTGGAATTGCAATGTGGCTTCATCGTCCCCTTTTGGCGGCTTAATATTTTCTAAAATGCAATCAAGCAACGGTATCATATCTTTATTTTCATCAGCAAGCTCTTTTTTAGCAAATTTATGTAGAGAACTTGCATAAATTATTGGAAAATCAATCAATTCTTCATTATCAGTAAGTTCTGTAAATAAATCAAATACTTTATCAATTGTACCGTTTGGGTCTGCCCCTTGTTTATCAATTTTATTTACAACAACAATTATCTTTAAACCCAATTCAAGCGCTTTTGAAAGCACAAACCTTGTCTGCGGCATAGGACCTTCTTGAGCATCCACAATAAGTAAAGCCCCATCAACCATACCAAGCACTCGTTCAACCTCTCCGCCGAAATCCGCGTGCCCAGGGGTGTCTACAACGTTGATTTTCACACCTTTATAATCAACAGAAATATTCTTTGATAAAATTGTAATTCCGCGTTCTTTTTCGATATCGTTATTATCTAAAACGCGCACACCTGCTTCCTGGTGCTCTTTAAAAACCCCGGTTTGCTGCAAAATACAGTCTACAAGCGTGGTTTTACCGTGGTCAACGTGGGCAATAATTGCTATATTTCTAATATTCTTTTTTCTCATTGTTGTTAATTTCCGTCTAGTCTATGATAATACTTTCAATTTTACAAAAATAATTTTACAACAAAAAAATTAATTTGTATTATGCATCAAAAATATTATCATCAGGATTATCTATGTACCTAACCATAGTAAGTCTGCCATTATCATCAAAATCAGCATCGATTTCATTATATGAGTTTGTATACCTTGCTTTGCCTATTATTTCGGATAGTTCAAGCTCTTTTTCCATCCATATACGACTATATTTCATTGATGCTTCGCTTTTACCAGCTTTATTAATCACTTTTTCAGCAACAATAGCATCTTTGCCTGTAAAAATATATGTATCTCCATCAACATTTTCAGTCACAATGCCTGTTTTTGGAGTATAATCACCT
Organism: Candidatus Gastranaerophilales bacterium; assembly: GCA_910587815.1. GTDB lineage: Bacteria > Cyanobacteriota > Vampirovibrionia > Gastranaerophilales > Gastranaerophilaceae > MGBC122484. The sequence goes on from CAJUNK010000002.1 coordinate 169,922, forward strand.
ATTTTTGCGCGTAAAAATTTGCCTATTATGTTCAAGGCTTTTTTGTCAATTGCAGACGTTTTTTTACCTTCTATTGCATTAATTATACTTTTTGTCTGCAAATCCATTTCAAAACCATCTTTACTGTATGGTGCAGATTCTGTATTTACCCTTATAACTTTACCAAAAGATGCATTATGCAAATTTCCGTAATCTATATTGTTTACTCTCATTTTTAAAAATTCCTTTACTCGTTTTTAATATGAAGGCTCCTGAATTTAATTATTTGCTAATAAAATTATTTTTAAGGTAAAATAAAAAATAATTTATTATGTATGGAGGGGCAAAATAATGGAATTAGATATTATAAAAAAGGCAGACCCTGAAGTTGCTGAATATATTAAAAAGGAACTTGAAAGACAACAAAATACAATAGAATTAATTGCATCAGAAAATTTTACATCAACCGCTGTAATGGCAGCACAAGGAAGTGTTCTTACAAATAAATATGCAGAAGGAAAACCATATAAAAGGTTTTATAATGGCTGTGAAAACGTTGATAAAATTGAAGAATTAGCACAAAAAAGATGCTGCGAATTATTCCATTGCGACCATGCCAATGTTCAGCCGCATTCAGGAGCACAAGCTAATATGGCCGTTTTTTTATACGCACTTAAAGCAGGTGATACTGTTATGGGAATGGATTTATCAAATGGCGGACATCTAACCCATGGTTCTCCTGTTAATTTTTCTGGAATGTATTTTAATATTGTAAGCTATGGCGTAAATGAAAATGGTGAAATAAATTATGATTCCCTGGAAGAACTTGCCCTTATACATAAACCAAAATTGATAATAGCAGGCGCTTCAAACTATTCAAAAATAATTGATTTTAAAAGATTTAAAGAAATTGCAGATAAGGTTGGCGCATACCTTATGGCAGATATAGCGCACATTGCAGCACTTGTTGCCGCAGGCGAACATCCAAGCCCTGTACCTTATGCAGATTTTGTAACAACAACCACCCACAAAACTCTAAGAGGCCCAAGGGGCGGTATTATAATGTGTAAAGAAGAGCATGCAGCAGGCATTGATAAAGCAGTATTCCCAGGAATTCAAGGTGGACCCTTAGAACATGTTATTGCAGCAAAAGCAATTGCGCTAAAAGAAGCACTTTCACCTGAATTTAAGGAATATGCAAAACAAATAATCATAAATGCAAAAACTTTATGCAAAACATTGATGGATGAAGGTATTGATATTGTGGGTTCAGATACCCAAAATCACCTGATGACAATAGATTTAAGACGTTTTGATAAAACAGGAAAAGATATTGCAAATAAACTCGAAGAAGTGGGCATTACGGCAAATAAAAATACTGTTCCAAACGACCCTAAAAGTCCATTTGTAACATCAGGCGTCAGGATTGGCGTACCTGCTGCAACAACACGCGGTTTTAAAGAAAATGAAATGATACAAATCGGCAAAATTATAGCTGATACAATAAAAAATACTGATACAAAAGAAAATTTAAGACAAAGAACACTAGAATTGTGTCAAAAATTTCCTTTGTATCCAAATATATAATAATGGAGCAAAAAGACTGTTATGATTAAACTAACACAGGCACAAATATTAGGCGCAATAATAGCTTATCTTTTAGGCGTTTTTATAGTTCCAATTGTCATATATTTTTCAGACAAGGCAGGGCTTGTAGATGTTCCAAATGAAAGAAAAATCCATCATGGAAAAATATCCCGTCTTGGTGGTGTTGCCATTTGGCTTTCAATTATGTTGACATTTTTATCTCTTGTTCTTTTAAGCCAATATCCTTCAGGACAATTGCTTTCAGGAATTATTGCGGGCGGTTCTTTAATGTTTCTTTTGGGGCTTGTAGATGATATTTTTTGCCTAAATGCAAAATTTAAATTATTTATACAAATTGCAATAGCTACTATAGTAATCCTTTTAGGGGTTAGAATAGAAAGCATTTATATCCCATTTTCAAACCCTGTAGAGCTTGGTTTTTGGTCTTATCCTATTTCTTTATTATGGATTGTAGGCATATCAAATGCCATAAATTTCATAGATGGTATTGATGGGCTTGCTGGCAGTATTGTTACAATTAGTTCTTTTGCAATAGGAATTATTGCAATGGTTGTAACGCCTGCTCTTCCGATTCCTGCCCTTGTGGCATTCATACTTTTGGGGGCAATGCTTGCATTTTTAACATACAATTACAACCCGGCAAAAATCTTTATGGGAGATTCAGGCGCACTTTATGCAGGCTTTTTGCTTGCAACACTTTCTATCACAGGGGTTGCAAAAACATCAGGACATTTAATGTATTTGCCTTTGTTAATTCTTGCAGTGCCTATGCTTGATGTAGCTTATTCAAGCATAAGACGCATTATGAAAGGCCAAAGCCCTTTTGTTGCAGATTCAGAACACATACATCATAAATTATTACATGCCGGCCTTTCCCAGGATGCTGCGGTATTACTTTTAGCATCAGTTTCTTTTGCTTGTGCCATTATTGCAATTTTAATTGCAGGTTCTTTGAGCAAATATTATATCTTTGCAATAGCTGTAATTTTGATTTTATTTATCCTGAATATCGTATCAAAATCAATCAAAAAACGTCCTGAAGAATAATATTAAAAAATCTATACAATTTGACTTTTTGTAAAGATTTTTTTATGCTTATAAATAAATGAACAAACGTTGGTATGATGCAGAACCTGTTATAAAAAATGCCATTAATTTAATTCAAAATGCAGATAATGAAAAACAGAATTTAATGGTTGATTTTATAATACGTGAAGCAAAAAACCTCGGTGTTGAGATAGAGGAAAAAACCTTTGATTGTTTTTGGCATAAAAGACAGGATGAAAGTGCAAAATATTTTATGGCGCTTGAATGTCTGAAAGCCATGGAGGATGAGGCAAAACGCGAATTAGCATTTAAAATAATTTCAGCGTTTAAAAATACACCACATACATAAATACTGTATTTGTCTGATGACTATATATAAGGGTCTTACTAAAATTTAATTATGAAAAAGTATTGCATCACATTAATAATTACAATTTTAACAATATTATCCAATATTGGCCCTTGCCATGCCATAAAAATCGGCCTGGATGAAAATATTAAACAAACATACGTTGGAACTTCAAAAGCAGGGCAAATTTTAGACGGTAGAAGCAAAAAGCCTCTCTATTTCACAAAGGCCCTTGTTCCATACACAATAAAGGCACACAATGATGTAATTGTAATTAAAATCAATGGAAAATATTACAGCCTTGGCACAAATTTTGTAATAATTCAAAATAAAGAACAAAAGGGTTTTCTTGCCACCAACAAAAAATGGTATAGGGGCGATATTATAATTTATAACTATAATAAAAAACTTATAGTTGTAAATAATGTTCCTTTAGAAGAATATTTAATGGGTGTTGTGCCTTCTGAAATGCCCCCTGCGTGGAATATTGAAGCACACAAAGCTCAAGCAATTGCAGCAAGAAGCTATGCAATTGCAAACCTTGGAAAAAGAAAAACCATGGGCTATGACCTGAAGGATACTCCTCAAGATCAAACTTACGGCGGTGCATCATCTGAAACAAAACAAACTACGCGTGCTGTCTTAGAAACAAGGGGAATAGTATTAACACATGATAGAAAAATAATTCCAGCATACTATCATGCTTCATCAGGTGGCAAAACTGTTGGCTCAGGCGCTGTTTGGGCAAAAGATTTACCATATATTAAATCAGTTCCAGGATATGATGATGGCATAAGAAAAAATGGTCATGGCGTGGGAATGAGCCAACATGGCGCAAATAACCTTGCAAACAAAGGATATAACGCATATCAGATTTTAAATTATTTTTACAAAAACGTAAAATTTTCAGTTACAAAGAACGAATACTAAATACGCAAGCCTGCGTTCTAAAGGGATAAACTCGAGTTTACGGCTGGAACATATACTATGGCAACAAGGCCTTAGCTGCGCACAAGATACAAGTGTTACAAATAATATCATACACAGAATAAGGAGGTTTTAGCCGCAGCGCAGCAATATTTAATTGCATGGGCGGATAAGCGCACAATCCTGGGTCTTGAACAAACTACGTTAAAAGCCATCATGGCGCCTTTTTGCACTGTTATAAAAAACGAAAAGTCACTGAAATTAGTACATTTAAATGTTAAATTTACTTAAAACACTTGCAAATAAAGGATAAAGAGATATAATAAAGTAGTAAATTTAAAGAAAGGGTTCAAAGGAATGAACAAAGAAGAATTAGTAAAAGAAGTTTCACAACAAGCAAAATTATCACAAAAACAAACTACAGAAGTTATAGCAGCGCTTCTTGACACAATTGAAAAAACAGTTTCAAAAGGTAAAAAAGTTACTTTAGTAGGTTTTGGTACTTTTGAATCTAGAAAACGTGCAGCTAGAACAGGCCGCAACCCACAAACAGGTAAAGAAATTAAAATTGCTGCAAAAACTGTTCCTGCATTTTCTGCTGGTAAAAAATTCAAAGAATTAGTTAAATAAAAACGCGCAAGCCGAGGCTCCCAATGACAATGGCGATGAGCCATTGGAATGGAGCTGTACGGTGCCGCCGTTGCGCAGGCTATAGCCGCAGCGCAGCAATCTTTAATTGCACGGGCGGATAAAACGTGCGAGCCAGGGTTCCCAACAAATTTACGGGAACCGAGCGCAAAAATAATTCTTTAAAAGACCAAATCTAATAGATTTGGTCTTTTTGCACTAATAAACTTCTTACCAATAAAGCCTTCATATATGTACATTTAAAGCACTTTATGATAAAATCATCAAGTAATAGAAAAAAGGAGATACAACAATTAGCAAAAATGATATGAAAACCAAGGAATTGGTTAATGAAAAAATCAGGGCACGCGAGGTTATGCTTATTGACGATGAAGGAGTGAACCATGGCGCAACACCAACATCAAAAGCCCTAGAAATGGCAAAAGATAAAGGTTTAGACCTTGTTGTTGTATCACCAAATCAGGCTCCGCCAGTTGCAAAAATTTTGGATTGGGGCAAATATAAATACGAAACAGAAAAAAGAGCCAAAGAAGCCAGGAAAAAACAGCATACTATTGATATTAAAGAAGTAAAAATGCGCTATAAAATCGACACCCACGATTATGAAGTGCGCCTTAAAAGTACTAAAAAATTCATAGCGCAGGGAAACAAAGTAAAAGTTGTGGTTATGCTTCGCGGCCGCGAAATGCAGCATAATAAACTTGCTATTGATTTAGCAAATAAATTTTTGGCTGATGTTGAAGAAAGCACAATTATTGTTGAAAAAAAACCAGCACTTGAAGGCAGAAATGTTGTAATGGTACTGGCTCCAGCAAATAATAAATAAAGAAAATAAAAATATTCGCGTCCTGTATATTAAAATATACAGGCGCTTTTTAAACTATTAGAAGGGATGATAATGTTCAGACAAATGCGCAGAAAAAAGCAGGAATTAGAACAGGAAGAAAATATTAAAATTCTCCAAAATGGCAAAACAGGTATTATTTCTGTGCTTGGAGATGAAGATTATCCTTATGGAGTGCCTATAAACTATATTTATTTAGATTCTAAAATTTACTTTCACTGCGCAAGAGAAGGTCACAAAATTGACGCCATTAAAAAACATAATAAAGTTTCATTTTGTGTTATCGATAAAGATATTGTTGTACCAAAAGTTTTTGGCACAGATTTTAAAAGCACAATAGCATTCGGCAAGGCATACATTATGGAAGAAAACAAAACAATGCCTATAATACAAGCTTTCACAAAAAAATATTGCCCAAATGAAACTATTGAAAATATCCAAAAAGAAATTGACAAAGATTTTAGCCGCCTATGCATAGTGAAAATTGAAATAGAGCATTTAACAGGAAAACAGGCGATAGATTTTGTAAGAAAGACTGCTATTAAACTTTAAAAAACTGCCTAAAAAGTCATTCAAAAAATTTAAAAAACCCCGCCTCATTAAAAGCGGGGTTTAAATATTTATTGTTTTAAAAAACGTTTTCTATGCCTTTTCTTTTACTACAGATGCTGTTATAGCAGCTAAAACAAGCATTACAGCGCCCACAATAAACGCATATTCCCAATGGTTATTAATAAAACCTGAATCTGCCATTGTAAATTTAGCATTATCAATAAACCATGCAAGAAGTGTGCAAACTAAAACCTGCGGAGCTGCAATGAAAATATTAAATATTCCCATTACAGAACCTTCTGTGCCTGGCTTTATATATTTTGAAAGCATAGCAAAAGGCAATGCAAGCGTGCTTGCCCAGCCAATACCTGCAAGTGCCATAGCACTTAAAACAGAAGCTTTATTAGGTAAAAATGCCATTAAAATATAGGCAAGTGCCATAGTTGAAAGCGCTACAATATGGACAAATTTATTTCCTCTTTTTTCCGCCCATTTTCCAATAGGAATTGCAACAACAAAACATACTAAATTAAACACAGCAAAGCAGATTGATGAAAAATACTGCCCATCTACTGTAGCTTGTGCAAAGAGTTCTTTTGAAGCAGAATCTAAACTTACTAAATCAGGCACATTAAACACTGTATGAATTGCATATTGTGTAAAAAATATCATCATACTCATCAACCCAATCCAAGAGAAAAATTGCATTGTACAAATTTTCCCAACTTCAGGCGAAATTGCAAAAAATCCTTTTAGATTTTCAATAAATGTTGATTTTTCTTCTTCTTTAATATCAGCTTTTGCTTCAGCGCTAATTTTTCTTTCTTTAATAGTAAGACATGTCCAAAGCATAGCAAGGAAAAATGCTAAACCAGCCATTGTAAACTGGGCGTTTACACTCATATCATATTTAAATGCATATTTTAAAAATGGTGCAGTACCTGCTGCAATAACAGAACCAAGACCAATCGCAAAACTTAAATAAGAATTTGCAAGCGCATGCTGTTCTTTTGGAATATTATCTGGAATTAAAGCTCTGTATGGGCCCTGTGCCGCATTTACACAAGCATCAATTACCCAAATCATTATAGCTGCAATAATAAGCCCAAGCCAAACAGGTGCACCTGCGCCAAATAACGCTGCAATATCACCACTCCTTGGAAGGAAAAATAAGCCTATAGCAGCTAAAATTGCACCACCCATTAAATATGGAACGCGTCTTCCAAATGGTGTTTGCGTCACATCGGAAAGCGCACCTATAATTGGTTGCACTACAATTCCTGTCACAGGTCCTGCAAGCCAAATTAAACCAAAAATCAAAGGGCTTGCCCCAAGTGCTTCAGTCACAGGCCCGGATAGAATAATCCTCATCTGCCAAGCAAATTGAAGCCCGAAAAATCCTAAACAAAAATTTAACAACTGAGCCGTTGTAAATTTTCTCATTTCCTCATTTGCCATTAAATCCTCCTAACAAAACATTTGAACTTATTGTACATTAAATATTAAAAATTGTCACAAAAGTTTACTAAAAGTAAATTTTTGATATTCATCTGTTTTATCAGGCTATGAATATGATAAATTTTTTACAAAATCAAAATACTTTAGGTTTAAACACCAAAAAGGTGCAAAATTTTCAAAAATTTGCCGCAAACCCTATTGCGTTTAAAGGCAATAATGAAGATTCTTTTGAAAAAACTTCCATTAAAACTGAACCAAAAACAGCAAAACAATCTGCTGAATCAAAATACAAAGAAAAGCTTGAAACATATCATCAAAAACTAAAAGAAAGCCCGGATATAGCCTTTTTGTACAATCCTGATATTTCAATAAATGCTAGACAGCAAATGGCAAAAGAAAGTGAAACTGTTTTTGGTTTTGCTGATTTTGCAGACTTTGCAGGTGTAAATATTAACATGGTATCAGCCTGGGCAAAGGATGGTTTAATTGAATTTGAACAAATAGGCGCAGTTAACGATACAAAATTTATAAATACTAAAGCACCAAAAAACAAAGAATTTCTTGAAAAAATAAAAGATAGACTACCCTATTCAATGACAAGTGAACAGCTGCAATTAAAATATAATTTCAGTGAAAATGAACTAAAACATAATATCAAAAGCGGAAAAATGAACGTGCTTGGTTTTGATGGAATTCCATCTAATATTGGTGCACATTCTGCAATTTTTGATATGGAAGATGAAACCAACAAAAAAGTAGTTAATGAATATGTAAAATTAACTCCTCAGCCATCAAAAAAATATTTCCGCTCTTGTAATAAAGGCAAGCAAATGGTGCCTGTTCATTACCTGCAAAAACTTGGATATGGCAAAGCAACAGCCCTTGCAGCATTTATAAAAAGGGGCGAGCTTGCAGGCGAAATTATAAAATTACCCGCAAAAGATGGTGAAAAACCAAAAATCAGGGTGCTTGTTGATATTTCACAATATGTTAAAGGTGAAGAAATATTAAAAGAATTAAGAGATTTAAACCCTGATTCAGAAAAAATTTCAGACCTTGCAAAAGACTTAGGCATAAGAGTTTGTGATGTAAAAGATGCAATTATAAACGATGAACTTGAAATTATAAATGAATACATTTTTACAGACGACAAAAAAAATGTTTATATAGATAAAACAAACCCTAAAAATGCTGCATTTATTGATAGAACTCTTTTTGAAAAGGAAGTATTAGAAGAACAAAAAGCACAGCATAGAGCAGAATTAAAACAAAAAAGAAGCAAAGAAAAAGACCCATATCGCTCACTTCGTGCAAAATTAGTATGGTCCATGTGCCCAAACACCAGAGAAGCTGCGACTTTTGAAGCAAAAATAGATGATTACGCCGCATCATTACTTGCAAAAGAAGCAGAAGGCAAAGAATTAACCGATAAAGAAAATGCAAAATTAAATTCTTACCGGAAAAAATTCTGGGATAGGGCAGGAAGCGAAGAATACTCAAGAGCACACACTAAAGTAAAAGAAATCTTATCTGATTTGCGCACAAACGGCCTTGATGGAGTGGAAGATGAAAATGCAAGAGCTTTGATTGAAAATTTTCTTGAAGAAAACAATGTGCCGCTGGATTTAATCTACAGCAGAATTTCTGTATAAAACCTATTTTAAAAGCAAATACGGCTCTATATTTAATACTTCTGCAATCTTAAAAAGCCTTTTCAGGCTTGGGGTTCTAATGCCTCTTTCAATTTTTGAAACGTATTCTTCCGTTACGTTAATTTGAATACAGAGTTCAATTTGTGATATACCGGCCTTTTGTCTGTAAAATTTTAAATTTTTAGCAAGTTTTTCTATATCACTGTGCCTCTGCACGTTTTTCTTCATCCTTTTTAAGCCCTTCCAGGATGTAATAAAGAGAAAGATTGCTCACAGAACGCATTTGCTTTTTAGCCTCTGCTTCCAATCTTGAATAATCTGACTTTTTAATAACCGTCAGCATTTTCTTTTTGTCATCACTAATTGCCATAAACCGATTTTATCAAATTGCCGCAGTTTTTTGTCATTTTGTAAAAAAATATAAATAAAGTATAGTCAAAGTATTGTCACTTTTGAAATACCATAGTATAGTTACAGTATTGTCACTAAGTAAAACTAGAGGCCGCTATGAAGAAAAAGCTTGAAACACTGTGTAATTTGTCATTAGACGTATACTACATTGCGTCAGTTTTATTAACATATTGTAAAAAACAAAAATATGATGAAGAAATGGCAAAAATATACCCAATCATGGATTTACTTTACGACAAAGCAGATAATCTGTGCTTTAAAATCAATGAATTTGAAATAGAAATTCAAAACCATTTTTAATAAAAACACAAAAATTCTTGCCAAAATAACGTATAAAACCTACCCCTCCAGCTGGCTTTTCATATTCCAAATACCACATGGGCAAACCCCTGCACAAATGCCGCACCCTATACATTTTTTCTCATCTGAAACATAAGCAAAAGCAACAGTCCCGTCAGGGTTTGTAAATTCAACACGCTCAATTGCGCCCCTGGGGCATGCCGTCATACACATTTTGCAATCTCTGCACCCAGCGCAAGATAAGCACCTGTCCTTTTCATCTAAAGTATCCAGGCCACATATTTCACTTTTCTTTAAGGTTCTGTAATACGCATCCTTCACTTCATTTGGCTTTATTTTATTTTGGCTTTTATATTCTTGAAGCACTTTTCCTTGGATAAACCTATCGATATTTAAAGCAACACCTCTGCCTTGGCCTATGCCATCACAGAAAAGCCCCTGTTTTGTAACATCCCCTGCAAAAAATACATTGGATGCAGAAACAGACTGTCTGAATTCATTCATTAAAGGCTGTTTTTTCTCATTCAAAAGCGCATCATCCACAAAACTTAAATCCGTCCTGTCTCCAATTGCAATAATGACACTATCTGCCTTTAAAAGCGTGCCATTTGTTAAATATACCCCTTCTTCTGTTACTTTTTCAGTAAAACATGGGTACATAATCTTGGCACCAAGCGCTTTTACGGCTTCAATTTCTTTTTCAAACGCAGCAGGTTTTTGAATATCAATTGCAGTAACGTTTTTAGCGCCCATCTTATATGCGCCTGAAACCACATCCATTGCAGCGTTTCCAGCCCCTATCACCACAACATTTTTACCTATTGTAAATTTATTACCACGGTTAATTTCTTTTAGAAAATCAAGCCCTTTTATAATCCTTTCCTTGCCTTCAACTGGCAACACAAAAGGATTTTGCGCCCCAACAGCTACCACAACGGCATCATAATCATCGCACAAACGTGCAAATTCATCCTTATCAATATTATATGAAGTGTAAATTTTGCCGTTTACATCTGTAACAGCGCTTTTTAAAATTTCAAGTTCAATGTTTAAAATATCCTGGTTTAAACGCTCTGATGGTATTACCTGTCTTAACTTTCCGCCAATTTCTATATCTTTTTCAAAAATTTCAACGCTATAACCAAGGCGCATCAAATTCCACGCCGTTGAAAGCCCTGAAACACCTGCCCCAATTATTGCAACGGTTTTATTTTTTGTCGGTTTAAATTCGCCTAAATCAATATTTTCAAAAGATTTTATCCCAAGTTCTGCTATTTTTATATGCTCATCCACTGCCCCCCTTGAACATGTCTGCATGCACAAATTCGGGCAAACCTGCCCGCAGACAGAGCCTGGAAATGGTGAATATTGATAAATTAAATTCAGTGCTTCCATCTCTTTATTGTCACGTAAAAGCGAAAGCCTTTTTTGGGTTGGAATTGAAACAGGACAGTCAAATTCGCAAGGGGGAGTTTTTGTATTATTATCCCAAGATGGAATACGCAAACGGTTTTCGCCTGTATTAATCAAATCTATAACTTCATTATCAGAACCAAAAAATTCAGAAAATATCCCACCCTTTACCCATTTTTGGGCCCTAAATTCTTTAATAGAAAGACTTGGGACAAATTTTTTCTTGTCATAAGGCTTTGCAAGAATTTTTTTCCACCGGTTAAAATCCACTAAATCATCATAAATTTCAGGCTTTTCAATTTCCCTTAAAAACCTTTTGAGGCCTGATGTTAAAAATTCTTTATCACTATCATCCAAAGGATAAATATCCACATCAGATGTCAGCCCGTCTACGTTTCCACGCACGTAAACCACACCGCCTACCATGCCGCAGCAGGAACGGTTTGATAAAACTGATGCTAAATTTTCGCATTCATAACCGCAAACAACAGCTTTTCCGCCGCCCATAAATTCAAAAGAAAATGAGCCTGTATTTTTTAATACCCAAAATTCAGGTTCTTCAAATTTCGGGTCATGCTTCATTAAAGCGCCAGAACGCGTGCCTACACGGCCGCCTATATATATTCTTCCACCAGCACAGCAATGCGCTGTGGTATCGCCGCCATCCCCTAAAACTACAATTTCGGCACCTGAATTTAACCAGCCAACATCAGCAGGGGCACTTCCATGCACTATAATTTTTGTGCCAGACATTCCCATAGAACCTACCCTTTGGCCTGGATTTGTAACATGGAATACAAGCGGAATATTATTCCCTGCACTGTTTTTAGACCATAATGGCCCGCCAATATCATGCTGTCCTGATGCTAAAATTTTAAATTCGTTAAAGCCAAGATCAATTTTTTCATAGATTAAATCTAAAAGTTCTCTTGTAGAAAGCCTTTTGTTATCCTGCAAACTGTCAATTATAGTAACATTCATATCTTTATCCTAAGTTTTCTTTGTTGAACGCTGTCATTCTGAACTTCTGCTCGTCATTTTTGAACTTGTTTCAGAATCTCAAAATCTGCCGGCCTTTTATTAAAACCCTAGCAAACATGTTGTATATCAAGCCTTTGAGCCACATTTTTATCCACAGTAACCAAAGCATCAGACCTTCCCACGGGAAGCGTGGAGTTGCCGATTGGCGCCATCAGTTTCTTTAATTCTGTGTGGGTAGCAAGGAAATAATTTACAATATTTTGCGCCACCTTATCCACATCAAGTCTCTTCATCAAAATAGGATGCTGCGTTGTAAGCCCGGCTGGGCAAAGACCCGTATTGCAGGCATTACATTTACCCCAGTCATTGCCGAGGCAGCCTGCAATTTGAAGCATCAAACGCCCTGTAAATACACCATTTGCGCCAAGGCATATCATCTTAAATGCATCGGCTGCAAGGTTTCCGCTCATTCCAAGACCGCCAGCCGCCCAAAGAGGAATTTGGCCTTGTTTTCCCTGATGCACCGCAGCATTATAGCAATCGCGAAGCCTTGAAACTATTGGATGACCAGTATGATCAAGCGATGTTTCATGTGCAGCACCTGTACCACCTGCAATACCGTCTAAAAAGAACCCGCCCACAATACCATAAGGGTCTCTTAACAAATTGTTATAGACAGAAACGCTTGTAACAGAGGCTGCAACCTTAATTGCAACAGGCACCCGGAATTTAAACGCCGCATTCATTGAAAGGAACATCTTTTGTACGGATTCTTCAATGGAATAAAGCCCCTGATGGTTTGGCGGAGATAACAAATCAGATTTTGGAACCCCGCGGATTTCCTGAATATGTTTTTCCACCTTTTTAGACAACAAAAGCCCACCATCACCAGGTTTTGCACCTTGACCGATTTTAATTAAAATCCCAGCAGGATCCTCCACCATATCAGGCATTGAATTTATAATCCTATTCCAGCCAAAATGCCCAGATGCTATCTGTAAAATCATATATTTTAAATATTTTGACTTTAAAAGCTTTTCAGGAACACCACCTTCGCCTGTGCACATGCGGATTGGCAAATGATGTATTTCGTTTAAGTAAGCAACAGCAATACAAATCGCCTCCCAAAGACGTGGAGAAAGCGCCCCTATTGACATATCACCCACAATAATAGGATAAATCCAGCGTGTAGAAGGGATTTTTTCATCAATCTTTAAATTTCCATTTTCATCCACGCTAAATGGCAAATTTTCAGGCGGCAAAACACGCCCGAAAGGCGCCAAAAGTTCAAACGTATGACGCAAAGCGTCCAGCGAAGGGTCCGTCATTTGTGATATTCTGCCGATTTTAATCTTATCCAGCGTTCTGCCTTCGGTATGAAGATTTGTCCTGCCGCCTCTTTTGGGGGATTCAGCGTTTTGCGCTCTGTATTTAACATTTATTCTGTTTTTATCGTTATATACAGGTTTTATAGCACCATTTGGACACACCTTCGCGCAAAGTTCACACCCCACACAGTTTTTAGACGATGTTACAATCTGTTTTATAACAGGCACAATGGTTTCAGACGTTTGCGGAGTTGGAACATCCCCACAGGAAAAGACTTTACGCCTTTTTTGCACGTCAGCTTTTATTGCCCCCATAGTGCATGCAGCCACACATTTGCCGCAAAGTGTGCATTTTGATTCGTCATGTTCAATCTGCCATTTTAAATCAGATTTACTAACGCCTGTTATATCTACTGTTTCCATCTTTCAATCCTTAAATTGTTGTCTATAACAACGGTTTCTCTTTCATTTGGATAAATATCTTCCTGCATATTTCTGTTCGGCAAAACCTCGTTAATGCCGCACACTTCGCTTGTTACAATGACGGTTTTATCGTCCCTGCCTATTACAACAGGCCTTAATTTTTTGCTATCACACGTCACAAGCATTGTTCCATCGGGCACAACACCTATTATTGTATTTGGCCCGTTGATTTCAAGATGCGCCAAAGAAGCCTTAATTCTAAGTAAAATCTCTTTGTCATCCCTTCTTAATATTTCTTCATATTCTAAGGGTGTAATGACATGTTTAAAATATTTTAGAGGCCATTTTAAAATTTTATTTACATAGTGCAAAGTGTACAAAAAGCACTGAGAATCTGATTCAAAGCCGATGTAGCCTTTAAATAAATTCTTTTGAAAAAGTTTATTTTTTTCATAAAAAGTATTTTCACCGTTTGCAAGCACGGTATATCCCTGCAAAAAGAAGGGGTGTGCAGCATAGCGTACAATATCATAATTCGTATTTTGCCTGCATTGCACGGTTATAATTTTTGATACAAAATCGTCATTTGGTTTATTTAAATTGAAATACGTACCAATATCCTTAGGGTCGCCGATTTCTTTTAACATCAAAGTATCCGGCCAAAAAGAATATACATATCCGTTATCCCCATCTTCCAAGGCCTTGCGAAGTTTTAGCCTGGTATCAAGCAATAATTCTTCTTTTTCTTCTTGGGTTGCATATTTATACATTTTTGGGTAATTAAAAACCTCAAAAACATAATTTGGCATAGGACAAATATTCAAATTTTTTGCAGTTTTATTAATATCTGGAGTTAGCTGCATAGTACGCACAAAGCCGACAGAATGCAAAATATCTTCAGCAATCCTAATACCCATATCTGTGCAGGCCATTGAAAGTATGGGTAAATCCTTGTACGGTTCAAAAATTCCGCCCAAATCCTGCATTACAAAAGCAAAACCCGAATTATCATGTCCTTTTTGTTGAGAGCGCATCAGCTCAAGGGTTTTGGCAGGGTGAAAATACTCACTGGATTTAATTGCCCCAATACGGCACATTTTGCCACCTCATAAAATTTAAAATACTTCTAGCATTAATAAATCTACCATAAAAATTATTTGTAGTAAAATTGATTTATGAAATTTATAGCATATATATTAATATTCGCAGCATTATTTATAAATTCACTTGAAAGCCTTGGCGCACAAGAAAAAGAGGTCATAAGAGTGGGGTTATCTAATTCTAATTTTTCAACATTTGAATACAGCAATGCTGCCATCATTACAAGCGCACAAAGTACAATACACGTTATGGACAGTGGGGCGCAAATTAAGGATATACCTGCAAATACAGAAATTAACGCGACGTATAAAAATAATGAATTTTTCATTACAATAAATAATAAAGAATTGGTAAAAAACGCTAAAGGACCTATCGTTATTGTATCTAACGGAAAATTAGGAATAAAAAACCTAAATAGAAAAGGAAACCCCGCATATTATAGAGGAATGATTGAATTAAAGGCTGCATACCCTGAAAACCGCGGCAAATTCAATATAATAAACGTTTTAGATGCACAAAGCTATCTAAAAGGAGTGGTACCAAATGAAATGCCCGTTTCGTTTGGCTTAAATGCACTAAAAGCGCAGGCAGTAGCTGCAAGAAACTATGCGAACCGTCCGCAAAATGTTTATAAAAATTACGATATTTGTGATTCAACAGCTTGCCAGGTATATTATGGCGCAAATAGCGAAAACCCTCTTTCTGACAAAGCAGTAGAAGAAACGCAGGGAATTTTTGCACTGTACAATAAAGAACCAATCCTGGCTTTATATTCGTCCACTGGCGGAGGCATAACAGAAGACTATGAGCAGGTTTACGGTACAGGGAATATTTTTGGCAATTCAAAACCATACTTAAAATCCGTAAAAGATAATAATAGCTTGAAAATTCCAAAAACAGAAGAAGAATTGAAAGAATTTTATTCAAATAATATTCCATCTTTTGATATAAAATCTCCAAAACATAGATGGAAAGTGACATTTGACCGTTTTGAACTTGAAGAAACACTATCAAAAACTTTATATGAACAATCCTTAAAAGGCCTTGTTTATCCTGCATTTGGGGTAAATGATAGGGTTTTTGGAATTGAAGATATAAGAGCTTCAAAAAGAGGAGAATCAGGAAAAGCCCTTGAGGTGGAAATCCGTGCTGCAAGCGGTGTTTGGTATGTTAGAAAAGAGCTTGGCATAAGAAGGGTGTTTAAAAAGGGAAAATCAATTTTATGGTCAGGAAATTTTGTGGTTGAAAAAATTAATCCAAAACCTGAAGAAAATATTGAAGATAATTCTAAAAATCCTGATAAAATTTTAACAGAAAAAGTATCAGAAAAAGAAGAATTCAAACAAACAAAAGATACCAAAACCTCTGAAAATACATCATTAGACACCACAAAGGCAGAAGACAAGACTGTTTTAGAAAATAAAAAAGCTGAAAATAAAGATGGGGAGACGATTTTTTCGTTCTCAAAAAAAGAAAAAATAGAGCAAACCAAAGAACAAAACGCAAATGAGCCAAAAATTGAAGCGGCAAAAGAAAATGAAAAACATAAAAAAATCTATAAAAATGCCCTTGGAATACCTTTACCAGAGGCTTTCACGTTTATTGGAGCTGGTTTTGGCCATGGTGTCGGGATGAGCCAATATGGTGCAGGATATTTATCCGCACAGGGAGTAGATTACAGCGAAATTTTAAAACACTACTATTCCGGAATCACGCTTGGCACAATGCCTATAGCCGTATCTTATAATAACTACAATCAAGATTACACTTTAAATATATACTTTGACGGAAAAAAAGGCCAAAATAAAGGCTTTTTTCCAGCTTCGATAAGTTCAAACCCGCTAAAAGAAGAGCTTACAGAATTATATAACGCATCAAATGCACCTGCAAAGTATGTTTTAAATATAAATAACGAGAAAAAACCCGCAGAGCTTGAATTTTATGTAAATGATTTTCATTTTACACCCGATATGAAAGGATTTTACGGCAAGATTTTAAAGATGGATATCACAAAATATTTAAAAAAAGGAAAAAACACAATTAGATTCACCCCCTTAAAGGCCGCAGATAAGGAAAAAACAGTAATCTTTTGGATTGAAATAGAGAAATAGTATGGAAAAAGAGATTTCAAATTTGTCACAATACAATAATGATAAAGATTTAGCGAATACTAAAAATACTGAAAAAAATGAAACAAAAAGTGAAGGTGCAGGCCTTTTTAAAGCAGCCTGGTGGATAGCCATAATCATTTTACTGTCTAAGATTGCGGGTTTTTTGAGGGATATTGTTGTTGCGAATTATTATGGCGCAGGGGTTGTATCAGATGCGTATTTTTATGCCTATCAAATCCCAGCACTTGCACTTGTAATTTTAGGAGGGGTTGGCGGACCTTTCCATAGTGCTACTGTAGCTGTTTTTTCAAAACTTATTTCAGATTTTAATACAAAACCAAAAAATGATGTAAAAAAACTTTTTAACACCTTTGAAACCTTCACTATGGGGCTATTTGCGGTAGTTTCACTTTTGTGTTTTTTCTTCCCTGAACAGATTATGAGCATAATTATAAATGATGGCTCAGCCGAATTAGTTGGCTTGGCTGCGTTTCATCTAAAAGTTATGTCGCCTGTGGTATTCATTGGAGCTGTAATGGGGCTTTATTACGGTATTTTAGTCACCTATAAAAGATTTTTATTACCAAATATATCCCCATCAATGCTATCTATAGGCATTATAGCAGTTTTACTCATCTCAAAAGGCGACACAAACGGGTTTTTCCTTGCGCTTGGCACCACAATCGGCGCTATATTGCAGCTTTTAATGCAAGCACCTGCCGTAATAAGGCTTGGATACTCGTTTAGACCAAGTTTTGATTTCTTTAAAAATAAAAATTTTAATGAAATTTTAGAATTGTTATTCCCGGCATTTTTAAGCTCAACCATAGGCCAATTGGGCGTTTATGTCGATATGTTTTTCTCATCCGGCCTAAAAGAAGGAAGTTGGACTGCTTATGGTTATGCAAACAGAATATTCCAATTCCCTGTAGGGATGCTGCTTACAGCGATTCTAGTACCGCTATTCCCTCTGTTTTCAAGGCTTGTAGCCAAGGAAGATTTTGAAGGAGTACGCCATTACTTTGGGAAAGGCGTAGGAACATTAATTTTTGCCGGAACTTATCTGATGACGCTGATTTTTGTTATTAGAACTGACGCAATCCGCCTGGCACTGCAAAGAGGGGCGTTTGATAATGATGCAACCCTTGTGGTGTCTGAAATTTTGTTCTTTATCACATTATCAATTATTCCTTATGTCTTTAGAGATAGCGCCACCAGGCTGTTTTACTCGTTTAATGATTCTAAAACTCCTTTCCTAATTGCAATTGCCTGCATAATACTAAAATGTGTATTTAACCTGATATTGGTCAAACCCTTTGGTATTAATGGTATCGCGCTTTCTACCACACTTGTGACCTTATTTAACGCCACAACTTTAGGCATTTTACTTAGAAGAAAAATCAAAATCGGCTATACAAATCTGCTTAAAAATGTAGCCAAAATTCTTGTCTGCGGCGGATTTACATTTATAGGCGGATATTTTACAAGTAGAATTTTCAGCACATTTATTGAATGGAATTTTATCACAGGAATCGCAAAATTAACGGTTGTATCAGCTGTAATGCTTATTATATACGGACTTTGCGCCTATTTAACAAAGGTTGAATATTTAAATGATTTAAAAGAGCGCATTAAAAACCGTGGAAAGGTGCATGGATAGTGCTTATAAAACTTAATAAAGGAGAAGTTTTAGGCTTTGAAACAGACACTGTTTGGGGTTTAGGGTGTCTGCCAAATGACAGCAAAGCTGTAGATAAAATTTATGAAATTAAGGGCAGAGACCGCACTAAACCTTTGATTTTAATGAGCAATAACCTTGAAAGCCTTATGTCATACGTATTATATGTGCCTGATTATGCTAAAACCCTTATAGATAAATATTTTCCTGGTGCCTTAACTTTAATTTTTGAAAAATCAAACCTCACACCAAATTTTATCACATCAGGAAAAAACACTGTGGGCATAAGGGTTCCAGCCCACCAGGGATTTCAAGAATTATGCGCAAAAATTGATGGAAACGTGCTTGCAACAACATCTTTAAACCTTTCAAACGAACAGCCTGCAAAAAATTATGATGAAGCTTGTGAAAAATTTGGCAGCAAAGTTACCGTTATAAAACCTGAAAACCAAATAAATACAGGGGTTTCATCTACTGTGATATTGTGCACAGGTGATGAACCTATGATTCTAAGACAAGGCAGCATAAGGATTTAGAATTCTAAATCAAAACTTTTTGTTTTGATTTTTTCACTCTGGCTTACGCACTTGCTCCTGTGGGTGTTTCGCGCAGACAGCGCTCACATCCTACGTCGCCCATCAATAGTTTCAAAATCAAAACTTTTTGTTTTGATTTTTTCACTCTGGCTTACGCACTTCATCCGCAGCAATGTCCGTTATTGCAAGCACAACCGCCATTGCAAATTTTTGTAATTTTTTGGCCCTTAAATGCACGCAAACCGAGATATCTAGCTGAAAACCCAAGATTTTCCTCTATTCGAATTAATTGATTGTATTTTGCCACACGCTCAGAACGGCTCATAGAGCCGGTTTTAATCATGCCGGCATTTATACCAACCGCTAAATCTGCAATAAATGTATCTTCCGTTTCTCCAGAACGATGCGAAATTATGGTAGTATAACCAGCTTCTTTTGCTGTGTTTACAGCATCTAGAGTTTCAGACAATGTGCCTATTTGATTTGGCTTAATTAAAATAGAATTAGCCATACCCTTCTGTATACCTTCATTTAACAAGCATACATTTGTCACAAATAAATCATCCCCAACAAGCTGACACTTGTTTTGCATATTGGAAGCCTTGTTTGAAAGCCTGTCTGTCAAAAGCTTCCAGCCTTCATAATCATCCTGTGCCATACCATCTTCAATAGAAATTATGGGGTACTTTTTTACCCAATTTTCAAGATACTCTACCATTTTTTCACTATTTAATACCTTATTTTCGCCCTTTAAATTATAGTTTTCTCCATCGTAAAATTCGCTTGATGCAACATCGAGACAGATTTTTACGCTATCTGTTGAATAACCAGCTTCTTTAATTGCATCCAAAATAATTTCAATTGCTTCTTCGTTTGATTTTAAATCAGGCGCAAAACCGCCTTCATCCCCAACTGATGTAGAATAGCCCTTGTTTTTTAAAACGTTTTTAAGATGATGAAAAACTTCCATACCAATTCTTACCGCCTCTTGAAAATTTACAGCCCCAACAGGTGCTATCATAAATTCTTGAAAATCTAAATTGTTATCGGCATGTGCGCCGCCATTTAAAATATTCATCATTGGAACAGGCAAGGTATTAGCGTTTATTCCGCCCAAATATTGATATAAAGGAATTTCAAGTGCATTTGAAGCTGCTTTTGCAACAGCTAAAGATACTGCAAGCAGAGCATTTGCGCCAAGTTTTGACTTGTTTTCAGTGCCATCTAATTGTAGCAGCATATTGTCTATTTCACGCTGATTTTCAGCATTTTCACCTATTAATTCAGGAGCAATAATTGAATTTACATTATCTACAGCCTGCATCACCCCGCGGCCCATATACATTGATTTTTCATTATCGCGAAGCTCTAATGCTTCATTTTTACCAGTGGATGCTCCTGATGGCACACAAGCACGTCCAACAGCCCCGCAAGATAATCTAACATCTGCCTCAATTGTAGGATTACCCCTGGAATCAATGATTTGTCTTGCCTTAACATCCTCTATAAACATAATTTTATTACCTCTCTATTGTTACAAATTATTAACATTTATTAACTCAAAAACATTATCTGAACAATCAGTAAAACGACCAATTTTATTGATTAAGTTTTGTAAAAATTGCAATCAAAATTTAGAAATAACGTTATAAAAATATTTTATGGGTTTTAAATATTCATTGAAGCATTTTAACAAAAAAGAGAGAATATATGAAAATTTCGCATCTAAACAGCTTTAATTGTAAGCTTAGCAACAATTTTGTACCACATGCAAAATTTAACAACACATTTAATACGACATTCAAAAATACACAAATACAAGATACAGTGCAATTTACAGGCAAAAAAGCAGATACCGCAAAAGCCCGCTATGAAGCACTTGTAAGAGAAAATGCCAATAATTGTGATTATAAAGAAGCAACAATTCACACGCAGGATATTAAATTTTTGCTCGATTTAAACGATAAAGATTTTAAAAAAATAATAACAAAACCCGTTAAGTTTGAAGATATTGCAGGAAGAAATTCTAATGCAACTATATTCTTCTACACAGATGCTCTTGCTACAGAAAAGCTTTTAAATAAATTAAATGACAGAAAGGCTGCATTTAATATCTTAAAAACACAAAAAGATTGGCGCGGCACAACAGCACTGCACACAGCAGCATACGCAAGTGACCCGCATAAAGCAGAATCAATATTGACCGCTGTAAATAAAGAAGGCAAAAAAATACTTATGGATATTGAAGAAATTGATGATGATGCGTATTCTATAGCAATATTACAGCAGGATGACAAGACTTTGGAGCTTTTTAAACAATATTACAGTGAAATTCAAAAACGCAATTATAAATAATGTAAAGATATAAAGAACGATATAAAGATTGTATTAAAAAAACCGGTTTTTGTATTTTTTTCTTTTATAATTCATTTTAAAAGAAGATGTTGAAGGAGAAAAAATGCAAGCAGTACTAACA
Organism: Candidatus Gastranaerophilales bacterium; assembly: GCA_910587815.1. GTDB lineage: Bacteria > Cyanobacteriota > Vampirovibrionia > Gastranaerophilales > Gastranaerophilaceae > MGBC122484. The sequence continues at coordinate 191,744 of CAJUNK010000002.1, forward strand.
AAAGAAACTAAAAGCATAGATATAAACCTAAATCAAACTCTTGAAAGGTTATTTAGCGATATTGATACAGCAGACAATATGACAAAAAATGCTATTGAAAATGATATTGTGCGTTTTGGTGCTGATGCTGCAAATTTTCTTGTAGATAAAGTAAGAACAGCAAAAGGTTCGCAAAGAGGCGTTGCTGCTATGAGCCTTATTAGAATAGGTGAAGATTCAATTCAACCATTAAAAGAAAAGGCTATTCAAGATAGAGAATTTCAATGGATTGCAAATTATTTAATTAGAGAAATCTCAGGCAAATAAATCGTTTTAAATAAAATAGTCTTTTTGTCTAATTAAATAAATAGTCATTTTTGGCAATGAAGATAGATTTTTGAAGGTGCATAATTCATTAAGATAAATGAATTTATGCACCTTTTACATTGAATACATCTTTATTAAAAGGAGGAAAGATGACTATTAAAAAATTCGTATTAACTGCAACTGCTGCTGTAACAGTATTTGCATTCACTGTACCGGTTAGCTTTGCTGCTTGTTCTACAGGCGCCGCTTGTCCTATAGAATCTGTAAAAGTAAACCCGAACACTGCAACATGCACAAAATGCAAATCTACTATGGACGCTTGCAAATGCAAAAAAAGAAGTTTGTTTAACTTTTTTCACAAAAAAAACAAATGCAACCCATGTGAAACAGGGGCTGCCGCACCATGTGATCCATGCAAAGTAAAAAAAGATGATTGTGGCTGCAAAAAAGACCCTTGCGCAAAACCTACCTGCGACAAGTGCTCTACAGGCATAGGTTCTAGCTGCATCAATCAAAGAACTCATTCAAATATGCAAATTTATGCATACCCTGGTGCAATTTACTCTCCTGCAAACATTGCAGTAACAGGCGAAAGTGCTAATAATTCAGTGCTTTCAGACCAAACAATTGCTGAAATCCCTGTAGTTCCAGGCGTACGTCTTTCAGATGATTGCATAACAGGCGCTGCTGCACCTATTATTGACCAATCATTATTACCACCAAAAGAAGACTGCTGCCCAGGTGCAAATGTACAATCTCCACATTCAATGCAAGCCATTTATAAAGAAATGGAAGAATGCAAAACTGATTGCGGATGCACAACAGGTGGTGCTAGCAACCTAGGATACAATGGCGGCCAAAATTATCCTGACGTTCCAAACAGATATTGGGCATCTGATGATATCAACCGTTTAACAGACCAATGTGTTGTAGTGGGATATCCTGATGAATTTTTCAAACCAAACAAAAATGTATCAAGAGCAGAAATGGCATCTATGGTAGTTAAAGGTTTCAACCTTGAAGATACACAAATGACAGATAAAGGAAACTTTTCAGATGTTCCATACAGCCACTGGGCTCATGATTTAATTAACAAAGGCGTAAGCTCTGATATGCTTGCAGGAAAATCTTATGATAAATATTTCCCAAATAACTCTATTACAAGAGCAGAAGCTTTAACAATTATGTCTAAAGGTTTAAAATGCCCTATGGATAACTGCAAAGCTGAAGAAATCCTTGGTAAATATAGAGATGGTGGCCAAGTACCTTCTTGGGCAAGAGAATGCGTAGCAAAAGCTATTGATGTTGGTGCTCTAAAAGATTCTAAAACTTCTGATTTAATCAGACCTAATGAAAATGCAACAAGAGCAGAAATAGCTTCTATGCTTCAAAATACAAGAATCGCTGGCGGCTATGATACAAAATCAAATGAAATGACTGCAACAGGCCCTGCTAAAACAACTTTTGTTGAAAAAGAAACTCCTGTATGCATTCCTACCTTGCAGCTTGTTATGAAAGATCAGGTAAATGCTAAAAATGCTAACGTTGGTGAACAATTTGCTGCTGAAACTACCCATGAAATCACAATCAATGGTGTAACTTATCCTTGCGGCAGCCGTGTAAACGGTAAAATCACTGAAGTTATCAGACCATCAAAATGCAACCCTGGTGCTATCAAACTTTCTTTCACAGAAATCGTTGGATGTGATGGCTGCAAACAAATTCTTCCAAAGCAGGTTTTAACTGCAAAAGTTGAAAAATGCAAAGACGTTAACCCTGTTGTAAGACTTATCCAAATGCCATTCACTTTCGTAGGTTCTACTTTAGGTCTTGCAGGACGTACAGTGGGCGGTGCTGCGATTGGTTTAAGTAACGCTGTTGAAGGCTTATTCGACCAAGCTGGTACTGGTACCGGTGAAATTCTTTCAGGCCAATTCAAAGCTGGTGGAAGAAGCTATATCGATGGTATCAAAACTACCCTAAAAGCTCCTGTGGATATTGTTAGAACAGCAGCTGTAGGTACAGCAGGCTTATTTAACAACACTGTTGATGAAATTGCTTATGTTGTAGATGGTTCAGGCAACAGAATCACAAGGGTTAACCCTAAAGACAAAATGACTATCGCATTTGGTAACGATAGATAATTGATGAGTGGAAATTAAAAAATCCTGATATATAAATTTTTCAGGATTCCATAATCAATAAAACAAAAAGCCCCAAAGTTCTTACTTTTCGGGGCTTTTTGGCATATAATTTTTAAGGATGCTGAACAACCGTAATAATTGTAATGTCTTTTTTATCAGGGCCATAATGCCAAAAAACCCTGTATGCAGCAGATGTTTTATTTTCAACATAAGATTGAAAAACTTCCCTGTTATCTAAAGTTTTTAAAGATTGGTATTTGTGTGTGTGCAGCCCAGGGTGTCTTGGATTTTCTTTTAAATAGTCAAGGGTGGTTTTAATTTTTTTAAGCTTAGTTTTTAAGCCCTGTTTTTTCATCTTCGAAAGCTGTTTTAGCGTCTCTTCTGTAAATTTTAAATTAAACATTTTTTCCTCTTAATCTTCCCAAAAATCATCAGAAAGTTCTTGTATTTTGCCATTAAGAGAATCAGCCATGCCTTTTTGTACAGATTTAAAAGCATTTTTATTTTGGTAAAGCCAAAGTTCTTCGAGTGGAATTTCAACTTTTGGACGCAAGATTATTACATTGTTTTCCTGTATTTCAACATCGTATGAAGTTACATTATCGGGAACAATTTTTCCAAGCGTAATTCTTTTTTTAGAGTCAACTTTTAAATTCTTTTCAACCATAGACATATTGCTAATCCTTGTCTTTTTTACTTTTAATCTGTTTTTATTTTTTTAATTCACTTTCATCAACGTTTTTATTTTTATTATATCATTTTGTGGGAAAAATTCAAGTTTAAAAGTGGGAAAAATAATTTTTCCCACAAATTTAGCAACAAACAATTTACACCCATTGAAAATTTATGGTGTTGATATTATAATTAAAGATAAATTTACTTTTTGGAGAAGAAATGGAAATAGACCAGAGTCTGTTATTTAATTTAGCCCTGATTGTTTTCTTATTATTTGCAAACGGTTTTTTTGTGGCATCAGAATTTGCACTTGTATCGGTTCGAAGAACAAGGCTTTCTCAGCTTTCTAAAGAAGGAAATAAAGAAGCTGATATTGCAATAAATTCAGTTGACCACATGGATAGATCAATTGCTGCAACACAATTGGGTATCACAATTGCAAGTATCGGTCTTGGTTGGGTGGGCGAAGCTACTCTTGTTCGCATAATAGAACCTATATTCCATTTTTTGCCAGAAACTGCGCGCGGCGTTGCCACACATTCTTTAGCCGTATCTATTGCTTTTGCACTAATTACTTTAATGCATGTAATAATTGGCGAATTAATGCCAAAATCCATTGCGCTTCAATACACGGAAAAAACAGCCCTTGTGGTTGCAAAACCTATGTATATCGCATCTAAAATTTTTGCACCATTTATTTTTGTTTTAAATGGTATTGGAAATTTTCTTTTATCATTACTTAAAATTCCCCCAGCACATGCAGGGCATCTTGTGCATTCTGTTGAAGAATTGGATATGATTATAAATGAATCCCACAAAGAAGGGGTTTTAAACGATACAGAAAAAGAAATTTTAACAAACGTATTTAAATTTTCAGATATTCAGGCAAAACAGGTGATGGTGCCAAGGCCTGATATGACTTGCATCCCTATTGATATTGAACCAGCTGAATTAAATAAAATTATTTTGGATACACAATATACAAGATATCCAATCTATAGTGAAGATTTAGACCACATTGCAGGCATTCTACACATCAAGGATATTTTTCCTTTGATGATGTCAGGGGCTGAAATTAAACTTTCTGAAATAATAAGAAAACCTTTGCTTGTGCCTGAAACTTTAACTATTGATAATTTAATGCTTGAATTTAAGAAAAATAAATGCCAAATGGCCTTTGTAATAGATGAATTTGGCTGTGTTTCAGGGCTTGTAACACTAGAAGATATCTTAGAAGAAATTTTTGGCGAAGTGCAAGATGAGTTTGATGAAGAAGAAGCAGATATCAGACAAATTTATGATGATGAATACATTGCAAATGCGATGATGAGAATTGATGAATTTAACGAATATTTTAACCTTGATGATAAAAATGAAGAAGTAGAAGATGAAGATATAGAAACAATTGGCGGGCTTGTGGTGAAAAATCTTGGCCATATAGCACAAGAAGGCGATTGTGTGCAGATTGATAACTTTGAATTCAGGGTAATTGAAGTGGATAATGCAAGAATTGTAAAATTAAAAATTAAAAAGCTTGAACCTGAAGATGCTGAAGATAAATCATCCATTGAAAATTAAAGGGAAATAAAAATGGAAATTGCTTTAATAATTTTTGCCATACTTTTTTTAGGAATTGTGATTGGAATGTGTATGAATATTCTGTGGCTTGGCTTTGCGGCAGTTTTATATTTTGTACCAACAATAATTGCAGCCTATAAAAAACATCCGCACACTTTATGGATATTTTTAGTCAATTTATTTTTTGGATGCACTGTTATAGGCTGGATTATAGCATTTCTTTGGGCACTTGATTTTGATAAGGTGATAACAGATTTTATAGAATTTAGGAAAGAAAAATATTCCACAAAAGATACTCAAGGTGCTCAAAATTCCAAAGACACTGAAAACACTCAAAATTCAACTATTGAAGGCGAAATTGTTTCAGACGAAAACAATTCTTAACAAATTAAATAATATTAACAAAAATAATCTTTACAAACCTTTTATTGTACATTCTCAATCTTTATAAAGGTTTAAATATGATAAGCAACAATTTTTCTGTTAACAACTCACATAATTATTCACCAAATTTTAAAGGTGTAAATTTGGTTCAAACATCAAAAAAGTATTCCAAAATACTGAAAGCTTAGCTCAAAAAGAAGCTTCATTTAATTTTGTTTAGAACGAGTAATTAAGCCTGGAAGCGGTTTTAGCGAAGTCCTTGGTATACTTGGCCTTGGTAAAAATAAAAATAAAATTTTTACATTTGTAGAAAGCCCATGTTACATTGATATTCAGGATATCCTAAAAAGATATGGTAATTATTCATTTGAATGGTTGAAACAAAATACGGGTGTAAAAGGCCCTCTATCAGATGAATTAGATTCTTTTTGGATATTAACCGGCAAACATAAAACTTTTGCAGAAGAAACGATGTCGGTTAAAAACAAAGTTAAATTATTAAAATTATTAAATTTGACGATTTTAACAGTGATTTAAACAGTTTACACTCATCAGTTAAAATGTACAATGAAATTGATAATACAATATTTCAATCAATGCAAAATGCTGATATAAAAAAGTTCAGTGCAAATTCACCAGATGAAATTATAGAAATTGCAAAACGCATAGATTTAAATGCATAAACCTATATTGAAAAACAGATAACTCGCTTTATTCCAGCTAAATCCTCCCGGACAAATTCTGTTTTAAAACCATGCGCTTGTGCAATTTTAGATACAATTGGCGCTTGGCTTACACCATTTGTAAAACCAAGTTCAAAAAGCAGATAGCCACTCTCAAAATCATTATTATCAAGGGCTTTTAGATGTTTTTTAGCGCCGTTTATTATCCTTTCATAAAATTCCACCCCCATATCATCCGCCGCAAATAGCGCTAAATCAGGGTCAAAATTTTTTACTTCATCTTGCAGTGTCTCTCGCGCTGAAATTGGGATATAGGGCGGATTTGAAACTATTATATCGAATTTATCAATAGGCCGAAGCCCAGAATATATATCAGATTTTCTAAAAATAACACGCCTTTGCTGGCCTAGAGCCTCCATATTTTTAATCGCCACATGCAATGCATCAGTTGAAATATCCACTCCCATAATTTCAACATCACAAAACCCTTTATCTAAAAGCATTTTAGAAATCTCACAAGGGATGCACCCTGTGCCTGTACCAATATCAAGGATGCTTAACGTTTTTTTGTAATCCTTAAAATTATTTTGTACAATTTCAACTGTACTCTGCACTAAAAGTTCTGTTTCAGGTCTTGGGATTAAAACATTTTCATCTACAAAAAACTTGTCTCCCATAAAATATGAAAAGCCAAGTATATGCTGAATTGGCGCCTTTGTTTCCACCCTTTTTTTGGCTAAATCAAGAATTTTATCCATAATTTCAGCCCCACCGTTTGTACAAACCCGCCTGTGCGCATTATTCGCACCATCTACGTCATTTTGTGCCATTTTACCAGCTAAAATTTCTTCAACTGAAAACCCCAAAACCTCACAAACCAAAAGTTTTGCTTCGGCCCTTGCTTCATTTTTTTCAATTCCGCCATCTGTTAAAATTTTTTCAACTCGCCTTAACATCAATTATCATCAATCCTCATTTTCGACGCTATCACAGGCAGGTTCTATTATCTGCATAATCCAATCCCTTAAATCCAGTCTGGATGCATCTTTTGTATCCTTTATAGGCACACCGTGGGCACGCGCTACCTTTTCATAATAATACAATTGCTTTTTTGTGGGCTTCATTTTGCTCATTTTAAAATCCTGTGCCTTTTTCCTGAATTCCTTAGCCTTTGCCTTTTGCGCTTCTATTATAGGCTTTTGCGCCTCTTTATATTTTAATTCTTCAAAAACGGATTTTACAAAAAGTTTAAAATCCCGTAAAAATTCTTCATCTTCAAAATAATCAATTATAAATTCAAAATGCGGATTATCTATTTCAAAATAATAATTTTCTTCTTCAATAAATTTATCTAAAATATCATCCACACCAAGGTTTTGATGTTTTTTTACAAAAGATTTTAAAAAGCTTAAAAGCTGGGATTTTTGCCTTGGTGTTAGGTATAAAAATAAATTTTGCTTTATATAAAACATATTAAAAATCTTTAAGATTAAACTTGTGTTTAGACTGGGCAAATTTTAAAAGAGCACATTGGATTGGGTTTGTAGCAGCTTTTGTTAAGTTATTTCCTGGTTTTTGCGCAGCAGTTTTTTTTGTGGCATCCTCTTTTTCAAGTTCTATTGTACGTGCCAGTTTTTTTTCTTCAATAAAATGTAATTTTTCGGTTGTTTGCTCTTTTTTATCCATATATCCTATTTTAACATTATTTATATATTTATAAAACCTTTATGGGTGAAATAATTGCTTTTTAATCGTTTTATTCCTATTAAAAACCGGTTCACACTTTTAGTCCAGTGTCGGGCTGTCCAACGGCTCATCACTGCTGGCACAACCTCACAAGGCCCTAGTCGTTACACGAATTTATGAGTGTTACAAATAGTGTCATTTCTGTGGGATTCTAAAGGCTCATTCTGTCTCATTGGACGCGTCGCGTCACAATTCGACTTTCGTTAAGATAAAAAAAGGGTGTGAAAAGGTTACAAAATCACACCCATCGAAAAATTGTTTATCAAAACTTGACTTCTTTCGCCAAAAATTTTGGTTTTTGTGCAAAACTGTCATTCAGAATTTATTTCGGAATCTTATTAATGAACACTTCTAGCCATTTAACATAAATTTTTATACACGGTGGCCGCCCGTTCATATAACATCTAAGCTCATCTTTTATTGCTCAAAACTCACTGATGCTTTAAGCTAAAGGACGCATCAGCTCAAACAGTTTCGCTTTTGTACATTCGCTAAGATGTTATTATTCACTATGCTTTACGGTATAAAAATTTATGTTGAAGGCTGTAGGTTTTAGATTTGTCGTCATTGCGAGCGAAGCGCAACAATCCAAAACCGTACGTCAGTTGTTACCTTGCATCTCCATCCTTGGCTTAACACCTTTGCTCCTGTGGGTGTTCGCCTTTTGCTCATTTTACTTCTCCTTAAAATTTGCAAGGCTTACATCCTACGTCACTATCGTAATGTTCCAGTCGCAAACTCATCGCTTGCCCCTTAGAAACACCGGTTTACACTTATCACCTCCACCATTCCAGTATTATCTTCCCATTAGCGCCATCCCCGCCTTTGGTTTGGTTGTTTGTAATATTGGATTGAGATGATGAATCCACCCGCCCAAGGTCTCTGATTGAGGCACCTCCGCCGCCCGATGCAAATCCGCCTGCGGCCTTGCCATTTGCGTTATCCCCCGTGTCTATTTGTCCGCCTGTACCGCCTGTTCCTGATACAGTTTTTTCTTCATCATACGTTAAAGGGGTAAAATTCGCACCAGCGCCGCCTTTTACATCCACTGCATCAACGCCCTTTAATCCTTTTTTGCAATAGCTTGCCTTGTTAAAATAGCTTGTACTTTTAAAGTGGCAAATGTTTGATATATCACCCCCCGCACCGTTTGCTAGAACGTTTGATGAATTAATTGATGGGCTATTTCCACCATATCCACCGCCTGCTTTAATATCACCAAAAGCACTGTCCCCTCCTTTTTTAGAATTTATTACACTGTTATTTGACACATAAGCCCCTGCACCGCCTTTTCCAATGCGCACTTTTATTATTTCATTGCTTTTAACAGCAACACTATATGTGAAAGCGTTTCCAGAAGCACCGCCCCCTGCGGCTCCTACGTTTGCAAGTTTATAAGAATTTGAAGCCCCATCCCAATATTTATTCCAGGATATGCGGGCATATCCCCCACCGCCGTTTCCGCCATGGCCAAACGCATATCCGCCGCCTCCACCGCAACCATGACCCGATGCATCAGTTCCATTTATAGATGTTTTTGTGCCACCGCGACCGGGTGCACATGTTCCTGTAAATGGCGTAGTTACAATACCACCATCACCGCCAATAGATGCATTTGGATAAACATTAGAACCTATACTCGTTGTGTTATTAGCCGTTTTTCCTGTAGTGTTGCTAAATCCTAAACTTGTAAGAGTTGTAAACAAATTAGGCTGTCCGTTTGTTATCCAACCTACTGCACCATAATATGGCGAAATAGACGCACCAAGAATTTGACCTGTTGGAGAGCCTCCATACAAACCCTTGCCTGCATTATTTGGCGTCGTAAGTATGGCTGTTGAACCCCTGGATATTTGTGTAACCATTTGAGTTACATTTGTGTTTGAACCTTGTCCTATGCCAGGATTTGTTATAGTAGAATCGCTGTTTATAATCCCTACAGCACCACCTATACCACCCGAGCCAACTTTAACATTCAAAGTTTCTTTCGGTATAACATTGATTTCTTGGATTGGAACTATATGCGCACCACCACCACCTGAACCACCGGGGCCATAATCAAGATACGTTATTGCAACAATACCATCTTTCGGAGGACGTGGATTAGTCTTATTCCAATTAGCTGAATCAGTATATTTTCTAGCATTAAATGTATTATTATATCCTTCACCATGCCCTCCCGCACATTTATTTGGATATTTTGATAAAGGAGAATTTCCCCCGGCACCTGATGTTGCAGGATTTGCATTATTACAACCCGATTGTCCGCCATTATTACCCCCGGGCCTGCCTCCACCACCACCACCTGCTACACAGCCATAATCCATTTCACTGCTACTGCCGCCGTTGCCACCAAGTCCTGTTCCACCACCTCCGCCACCTCCACCACCACTTAGTGTAGCTTGTATACCACTGGAATTCATCATACGTATCGGTTCACCTCCACCACCACCACCTCCGCCAACATAGAGATAGCAACTTTGCCCGCTTGTACATAAACGACTGGCACCACCTCCGCCTCCACCTCCGCCAACCAAACCGCAATCACCAACATAGGCTCCACCCTTGGCACCAACAGAATGGCCACCTTTTCCACCAATTCTGCCCTGCACCCGAGGATTACTTGTACCACCGCCTGCTCCACCAGAAGCATCTTCGACGTTAGCACCGTTTCCTTTTGAAAAATCTACTCTTGTTGTAGAATACATAACACTATCCCAAAAATACTGTGGCATACCGCCTGCCGCACCAACATATACCTGTACTGTTTCATCACCAGGAAAGCGTACATACTTGTTTTGGTAATAGCCACCTGAACCACCGCCACCAGTACCTTGATATTGTATTGAGCTACCCCAACAGGAATTCATTGAAGCCAATCCCCCAGAGCCGCCAGCACCACATATATCAACCAATGCGTAACGGTTTTTTAAAGCATCAGGAACATTAAAAGTATTACTTCCTACTGTAGTAAATTCTTTTAGGATTTTAACAGTGCCGCCTGCTCCCCCGCCGGCTCCGCCTGAAACAAGGGTGGCTTCCGCCTTATTTACCATAGCAGGTACTGTAAATTGGTGATTACTTGATACTGTTGTATATTCTGTATATCCTGCCGTAGGTGCTGTGCCTCCTCCACCTCCAGCACCAATAACTGTGGCTTTTATAATTCCGTTATATCCTGCGGGCACCATAAATTCACCCTCGCAATATGTAGAACCATCCACATCCGTTTTTATTTCATCACATTCCGTTGAATCATAATCTATTATATGGATTGTTTTTGTGGTGCCGGCCGGATTCATGTTTCCTGTGACATTTACATTTTCGCCAAATCTCCTTGTCATAACAGGAGCAAGTGCTGCCATAAGTAATGATGCCACTAAAAGTGCCATTAAAAGTTCAACCAATGAAAACGCAGCTTGTTTTTGAAAGCTTTTCATCGCAAATATTTGCAATGAGGGCAGATTCCGTTTATGACCACTGCCTGTTTTTTCTTCTTCCCACTCCCAAGCCTCTTTAACAGCCTTCTTATACAAATTTTTTTCATTCAAAGCTTTATTGGCATTATTCCAATAAACAGCATATTTTTTATTCAGGAAGGTTGAAATTCCTGCACGACAATTAAAGGGCACAAAGCCCATAAAATGAACAACTTTTTTCATAAAAATATTATCCTATTGTATTACCCATGTGTCTATACATAGACAACATGCTTTTATTTTAACATTAGAATTCTATACATGCAACATGTGAATTTTAAAAACGCAGATATAATAATTAAAACTTTGGCAAAAGTAATCAAGGAAGAACGGGAAAGACAGGGAAAGTCCCAAAGGCTTTTAGCGGATGAATGTTCGTTTCAAAGGTCATTGTTATCAAGGCTTGAAAACGGACTGAATGAACCAAAACTTGTTTCTATTTGGACCATTGCAGAAGCACTTAGAATGAAACCATCCCGTTTAATAAATTTGGTTGAAAAAAAATTGCCAAAGGATTTCAGCCTGATTGAAGAAGAATTATGTTATTAAATAAGCGCGCTGCGCCGCAAATTAACAAACAGCTTTAGAAAGTTTTTCGCGAATTTCCCTATCCACATCAAATATTTCATCCAATGTTGGATTTTTAATCACATTGTGATGATTTAATTCATATTCAACAGTTTTAAAAATATCACCCATCCCAATTTCATTATTTAAAAATTTATACACACAAACTTCATTTGCAGCATTTAATACAACAGGCATTGTGCCCCCGATTTTCCCTGCTTCAAAGGCCATCTTTAAACAGGGGAATTTTTCAAAATCAGGTTTTTTAAAGGTTAAATTTTGCCCAAAGAAATTAAAACTATTTGTTTTTATCCCTATTTCGCGGTTTGGATAAGTGAGCGCATATTGTATTGGAATATGCATGCTTGGGGTGCCTATTTGCGCCACTATAGAACCATCTAAAAATTCAACCGCAGAATGCACAAGACTTTCAGGATGCACAACCACATCAATCTTTTCATAAGGAAGGTTAAAAAGATGGTGTGCTTCAATAACTTCTAACCCTTTATTCATAAGAGTTGCAGAATCTATTGTGATTTTTTTACCCATATTCCAATTTGGGTGTTTTAGGGCATCAGCACATTTTGCATTTAAAATTTCATCCGCTGTAGAATTTAAAAAAGGGCCGCCTGAAGCTGTGATTATGATTTTATTTAAAAGATGAAAATTGCCGCCGCTGCTTTGCAAAATGGCAGAATGTTCGCTATCCACAGGCAAAATCTTGACGCCTGCTTGTTTTGCAGCCTTTGTCACGATATCCCCTGCCATAACAAGGGTTTCTTTGTTTGCAAGGGCAATATCTGTGCCGTTTTCAATGGCTTTTAGTGTAGGTTTCAGGCCAACACAGCATGATGTACCTGTAAGCATAATATCTAAATCTTTATCATCAGCAAGTTCGATTAATCCTTCATCCCCAAAAAATACTTCTAACTTTGGAAATTCTGATTCTATTTCTTTTGCAGCATCTTTAGTACCTACGCACACTTTTTTTGGATGAAATTTTTTGATTTGTTCACGGAAACGCGCAATATTATTGCCGCAAGACATACTAATAATATTAAAAAGCTCTTTGTTTTTAAGATTTTCAATAACTTCAAGTGTCTGCGTTCCTATGGAACCAGTAGAGCCAAGTATAGCAATATTTTTAGTTGTTTTGTGCATTTGAATCCTTCTTTATGAAATCGCAAATTACACTAAGACGCTTATCTTCCATCGCATCAATTAATTCCTGAATATTTTTAAATTTTTTAAGAGCAAGGCCTGCTTCTGCTAAAAGCACACAATCGTTGCACAGCCTGTATTTTCCGTATTGGATACTTCCTGCTAAGCATTTATTTTCACCGCAAGATGAACAATCGAAAAATTCATTTTGAACATCCGGATTTTCTTCTATATCATCCAAAACCATCTGCGCCACAACGGCCTGCATATCTTCAATTATTTTCTTCTCATCCATAAAATTTATTATACCAAAAATTCCGCTAAGATTACATTTGAGATTAAAACTCCTGCTATTGTTAATTTATAGCCATTTTTTGTTTTTTCAATATGGCCAGTTTTTATATATTTATTCAAAATTTCTTCATATCTTTCATCAAAATTTATTGAAAATTTTTCATTTATTTTTGCCGTATTTATGCCTTCCATCTTTCTAAAACCAAGAAAAATCGTTTCTTCAAGCATATTTTCAGGGGTTAAAATTTCTGCATCCTTTGTTTTATAAGGATTTTCCATATATTCTTTGAAATTTTTGGTGTTTTGATATCTTATATTATTTAAAAAACCGGACGCAGACACCCCAAAACCATAATAGCAGCCTTCATTCCAGTAATTTAAATTGTGTTTTGAATAAAATTTTTCTGATTTTGCAAAGTTTGAAACTTCATAAAGTTCATAATTTTTGGATAAATATTCTATTGCAAATTCATACATATCAGCCTGCATATCATCATCCGGCAAGGCTTTTGGAGGGTTTTTATAGAAAATTGTATTTGGTTCAATTTTAAGTCCGTAAAGTGAAATATGCGAAACATCCAGCACCATAGCACTTTCAAGCGTTTCTTCCCAAAGTTTCAGATGGTGTTTTTTAGTATTTTTCCCGCTATATTCAGGGCCATTTGGCATTGGAAGGCCGTAAATTAAATCTATGCTTATGTTTTCAAAGCCAACATCCTGAGCCAGATATACTGCATCTTTTGCCCCCTTTGACGTGTGAATGCGGCCAATTGCACGCAATACATCGTCATCAAAAGATTGAACTCCAATGCTGATACGGTTTATACCTGAATTTTTCAGCGCAGAAAAATAGTTTAAATCAACGCTATCTGGGTTTACTTCCATTGTAATTTCAGGGGATGGGGCAAATTTAAAGAGTTTTAGAATATTTTCAACCTGTTTTATGCTCAATAAAGAAGGCGTTCCCCCGCCAAAATAAAGGGTTTCAAGGGGTGTCCCATCATAAAAATGTTTTATTTCTGTGATTAATTTTTTAACGTAACCATCAATTAAATTCAGTGCTGCAAACGATGTAAAGGCACAATAATTACATTTTCTTTTACAGAAAGGAATGTGGATATATGCACTTTTTGAGGAACTGTTTTTTATTGAGTTTATTAGATTATTTTGCATTTTAATATTATAATAAGAAAATGGAAAATATGATGTTTAAAGAAATATTAGAAGAACCGAAGGTTTTTCAATATTTAACAGAAAAATATATTAAAGATGGGCATGTAGAAACAGCCTTCCCTGTTGAATTTAATGAGGTAAAATTTGTTGCGTCAGGTTCTTCGTATAATTGTGCAAGGCTTGGGCAGAAATTTTTTGAAAATATTGCAAAATTAAAGACATCGTTTGAATATTCTTCAGAATTTAACGCAAACCAACAAAGGCCTATAAACAATGATGTTTTATATTTTTTTATAAGCCAATCTGGTGAAACCTATGATACAAAATGTGCACTTGATTTAGTAAACAAAAAGGGTGCAAACACCTTTGCGCTTGTAAATAACGATAATTCATATATTTATAATAATTGTAAATTTAAAATGAACATTGAAGCAGGGGTGGAAGAATCTATCGCTGCAACAAAATCCTTCACTGGTGGCGTTTTATGCCTTTGGCTTTTGGCTTTGCAAATAGCACAAAATAAAGGATTTGATATTAAGGAACACCTAAAAAACATTGAGAATATTGAAAAAGATACAAATTTTATTATTAATAATACAAAAAATATTGATGAAGGAGCGTTTTTGCTTGCGGGCCTAAAAAGCTTTCCTATAATAGGATACAGCTATAATTACGTGATTGCAAAAGAGGGTGCATTAAAAATTAAAGAAACATCCTATATTGATGTGAACGCATACCCCACGGGCGAATTTTTGCACGGGCATACAGCAATTTTAAATGAAAACAGTGTTATTTTGGAATTATTCTCACACACAATGGGCGAATTTGAACACAAAACACTTGATAAGATAAAAAAAGATTATGCGCCAAAAACCGTTACAATAACAGATTTTGACGATAATAATAACGGCTGCGGCAGTGATAACGGTGATTGTATCACAATTTTATTTAAAAAATTTGATAATGAAATTGTGACAATGCTTTCTTTTTTAATCATATTTCAGCTTTTAGCGCTAAAGATAGCAAAAAAGCTTAATAGAAACGTGGATAAACCAAAAGGTTTAAATAAAGTTGTGGGTGAAAGTTAGCCAGACAGCAAATAGCCTCAAAACGGGCAACCCGGTATATACACTAGCTCATCAGTGAAATTACGTTTTGCAGAAGTTCTTTATAGCTTGAAATTAATTTATTTGATAATTCAAGCTGCATCTTTGCCTGTTGATAATAAGAGATATTGCCCTTAAAATCAACGTTTGACAATTCTAAAAGCCCGCTTCTAATTTCACCGCGGCCCATTACAGGTTTTCCCGATGCTTCCGTTTCAACAAACTGCCCCTGCTTATATTCATAAAGGCCTTCAGGGTTATGAAAATTCATAATTGAAAGCTTATATAAAGGGGTTGTATCCTTGCCATTATTGGCCTTTCCGTATAAGATACCATCTTCCTTTATTTCATATTCATCATATTTACCTAAATATTTGCCATTATCAGGGTCTACCCAAAGTTTAATTTCAGTTGTTGGAATTGAAAGCGCACCACCTTCAGCAAGGCTTTTATCAAAATCTTCCTGCGTTAAAGACCTTGTCCCGCTTACAATTTCGCCCTTATCATTCATAATATAACCCTGAACTTTAGAGCCGTCTGTTGATTTATAAACACCTTCTGAATCAAATTTAAACTCACCAAGCCTTGTATATGCAAGCTTTCCTTCATCATTTCTTACAACAAAATAGCCAGTGCCTTCCAAAAACACGTTTTCATCAGAAGTGCCGGGCGTTGCCTTACCTTGGCCTGTTGCCTTCATATAGCAATCACTGTATGTAGAATCCAAAAATGTTTTGAATGTCACCTTGCTTTCACGGTATCCTGGTGTATACATATTAACCATATTTTCAGCAACGGCATCCATCCAGTTTTTAGTTGCTTTTTGGGTATTCAGTGCATTTACATAAGAATCATTCATTTACTTTTTCTCCTTGTTGTTTTGCCCGTTTTCCCTTTGCCTTTGCTGTTTATAGCTAATGTTGGCGTATGGAATATTATTTTCATCAAATCTTTGTTTTAAATATGGAATATTATTTTTCAGATATTCTTCTGCTATTTTATCGCCTGGAAGAAAGCGTGCATCTATCTTTCCATCATTCAGTTTTAAAATAACTGTTACATTGTTATCAAAGTCAAGCCTTACGGCTTTTTTTGTTTCACTTGCCTTTAAAAGCAGGTTTGACAGCGTTTTTGAAACTTCAATATTTTTATAATTAAACCCATCTATCACACTGCCGTCATTTGATACCGTATAATTTACAATCCCGTTTTGATTTAAAAGGTTTATATAAAATATTGCATCATTTTTTTCAATATTAACGCATTCAAGGTTCTGCACCTCTATAATATCCATATCATCAAGAATATCTTTGATACTAATTTCATCTGATGCAGATAATCCGTCATTTAAAATTTTTGTAATTTCATCTTTGAAAGAACCTAAAACTTGTCCTTCGCTTGAATATTGATTTTCTCCTGATGGCGCACCATAGCTAAGCGCCCCTTTTAATGTATTATTCAAGGTGCCTTTAAAATCTTTATTATTTTGAAGTGTTTGATTATCAATATTCATTTATTTGCCTTCAAGCCTTCTTAGCATTTCTTCTTCAAGTTCCGCTTCATAGTTTGCTTCCCTTGTGCGCATAAAATGCTTTTGTGAACCTATTTCGTTCAATGTTTTCAGTTCGCGCATTTTTTCTTCATATAGATACTCTTCTTTTTTATGTTCTTTGTGCTTTTCTAAAACATCTACCTCGCGTTCACGCTGCCGCAGGATTTCTTCTTGCTTATGTAATTCATCAAGCGCTGCCTTCATTTCTGCTTCAAGCTTTTCGCCTATTTCATAAAGATGCTTTAAAAATTTATCAAAGCCATCATACATCCTGGGGTCGGATTTTCTCATGTTTATTCTTGTATCTTGGATATTTTGATTATTTTCATTTATCAAATTTTGAATCCTGATAACTTCTTCCTGACATTTTTGAACAACCTGTAATTGTTCCTCTTTTTTTCTAATCCTTATTTCTAAGAATTTTTGCAATCGATAGTTAAAAGGCATAATTCAAAATATCGTTTTTAGGGTACATTTTCACATGATATTATACGGTCTTTGTGATGGTAAATTTAATGAAAATCTAAAAAAAGTCAAAAAAATACACTCTTTGGATTAGAAGTATGCCACTATATTTTATCTTTGATTTCAAGTTGTCTTATATTTCTTTGCACAATTTCTAAAATAACTATATTTGGTTTAAAATTTTTAACTAAATTTGCATCTATGGTATTTGAATAAACAATTTTTATATCTTTAAATGTACACTTTAGATATGGTTCAAGATACTCTAAGAATGAATCTCCAAAAATTACAACTTTTAAATTTGATTTTTCAACATTTTCTGTGCATTCATATTTATAACTTTTTTCAGATTGCCTTGTTCCAATATTTATAATATTTGCAAGATCAGGATTATAAAATTCATATTCCTGTTTTACAAAGCTTGAAAATTTCAATGCTTTAACTGAAAAATCCAAAGATATTTGGTTCATTAATTCCAAATATCCAAAATATGCACCATAATACGTCCAATGTGTGTCTGTTTTATAATATAGCAATTCGTGATTTTTATTCTCTAAAATGACATCTTTAGGATAAATAATCTCTACATTTTCACCCAAAAGTTGATTAATTCTTGATTTTTGCATATTTTCTTTTGCTAAAATACTATCAGGCAAAAATTCTGAATAAATGACAGTCTTATCAGGCGGCACAAGAATATAAAATTTTGCAGGGGCTAAATTTTTTATTCTATTATTACAATTTTGTTTTATTCTATTTAACATAGCATCAGAAAACAAAACCCTGCCTTCAAAATCTTCTGTTTCGTTTCCAAGCTTATAAAAAAGCCAGCCATCTTTTCCTTTTAATACTTTTAAATCAATGTTTTTAGGATAAGTTTTAAACAATTTAATCTTAAAATTGGAAGCAAATTTCATAAGGCTATATCTAAAACCAAAATTATTTTCATAATATTCTAAAAAATCATCAATAAAGCTATTTAAATTACTGAATTTTGGAAATTGGGGCATATTTCTTTTTTCGGTATTTTCCAGCCCATCTTGTATATTAAATAATAATCCAATAATTGGTGTAAATATAAAAAATATAAAGAATATAATAAATATTTTTTTCATTAATTAAAACCTAAAATATATAAACGGCTGATAAGTATTTACTGCAACATAAGATGCTGATACCAAAAGAAGAATACTATAAAATCCTGCTTCAAATAAATTATACATTTTTTTGGGAATAAACTTTTGAAAAGATAGAATAAAAGGAGTGGAAAAAATTGCTGCAACTATAAGTGCAAAAAACAGTTCATAGTTAATATAGCTTAACATTTCATCATATCCAGCAAACCCATCAAATCCATACATTGTTTTAAGATAGCTAATTGAATGATGCAAATTTTCACATCTAAATATTGCCCATCCAGATGCTACTGCAATTAAAAAATAGACATGCAAAAAGAAGGATGGAATTTTTTTAAAAATATTTTTAAATACACTCTCAAATATAATCAATACCCCATTAAACACGCCCCAAATTACAAAATTCCAATTTGCCCCATGCCAAAGACCTGTAAATATAAATACAATCATTATGTTTAAATAAACTCGTCCTGTGGTGCATCTATTTCCTCCAAGCGGAATATACAAATAATCTCTAAACCACTGGGATAAACTGATATGCCACCTTCTCCAAAATTCTTTTATAGATTTAGATATATAAGGATAATTGAAATTTTCAGGAAAATTAAACCCAAACATTTTTCCAAGCCCTATTGCCATATCTGAATATCCACTAAAATCGAAAAATATTTGAAAGCTATAACATACAGCACCAAAGAAACATACACAAAATGTCAGTTCATTAACTTGCAAGGCAAAAATATTATCTGCACAATAACTTAAAGTATCAGCAATGATGACTTTTTTTGATAGTCCACTAATAAATCTTTTAATTCCTTCATAAAATTGTTCTTTGTTAATTAATCTTTTGTCTAAATCTTTTTGAATTTGTTTATATCTTACAATAGGACCTGCCACAAGCTGCGCAAACATTGAAAGATAAAGCGAAAAATTTAATATCTTTGAAGGTTTTATATCTTTTCTATAAATATCTATGAGATATGAAACTGCCTGAAACGTAAAAAACGAAATGCCAACAGGCAAATGAATATTTACAGGTTCAATAAAAAATATGCTATTAAAATGACTAAAAAATAAATTTATTTGTTCTATAAAAAAATTTAGATATTTAAATATGCCAAGCAATAGAATATTTATAAAAATTCCAAATATTAAAATATATTTTTTTGTTTTATCGTTAAAATTTTTATCTATTAAATTTCCTATAAAATAATTAAAAAGACAGGAAAATAAAAGTAAAACAGTATAATGTTTTTCACCAAGAAAATAAAATATAAAACTAGACAATATTAAAATAATATTTCTATATTTTGGTCTTAAAACAAAATAAAATAATAAAACCAAAGGTAAAAATAAAAATAAAAAATTTATGCTACTAAAATTCATAACAATGGTTATTCTATCAAAAAAGCCTCCCATGTTAATTTTTATTACAATTACTTCATAAAATATAAAGTTTTATATATAAAATACCGAGAAAATAAATATACAAAGAAGGATGTTAAAGTTAGAAAAAGAGGTAAAAATGTTAGAAATGCTCAGTTTAATTGTATTTGCAGGTATTTGTTATTTAATGCTTATTGTAATTCCATCTGTTATAGAAAAAGTTACAAGTGAAGAATTCAAAAAATCATATATAAAATTTTTGTCAAAACCAAGTTTGCATTCTTATGGAAAATCATATTTTTAAAAATTACTGCACTCTTACCAGTCTTTTAAACATAAAAATAAGCATTTTATATAAAAAAATTATGCTAGAATTTTAGTATGAAAAGTTCTAGCATAATCATAAAATTTCTTATAGTTTCATCATTGATATTGCTTACAAAAAGTGTAGACGCTCTTGAAGAATATACACTTAAAGAAGAACTTTTCGGTGATGAAATTTTTATGGATACAGAATGTTACAAGCTAAATTTAGATAAAAAATTGCCTGAATCGTATAAGCAAACCCTTGAAATCCCAAAACAAACCTTGGAATTTCAAAAGGGCGGAATTTCATTATTTTCAAAATCTTCTAAAGATCTAAATGATTTTATGGTGGAAGATTATAAATCAATAACCGGTGCCACATTAAATCCAGGAGGCAGATTATCCATCACTGGAGGTATGGAAGTAAAATACCAAAATCCTGATGCAAGCATAAATTCAAAAAAACTATACTTAACTCCAAGCTTAAAATTAAATGATGAAATATCTTTTACTTTTGCAAATAAATTTAACCAAGATTCTAAAATTTATGAAAATGAGGTAGGTCTTCAATATTCACCGCACCTTTTTAAAAACAGCACATTTAATATAACAGCAGGCACTGTTTTTGATGAAGAAACAGTAAAATCTCAAAAACTAAAGTTTTCTACAGATTTATTTATGTTTTAAAAATTATTTCAACATTGATAAATATTGATAAACGGCAGGAATTTTATTTTCATCTTCTTCTAGGGCAGAAATTATTTCTGAACGCATTTTATCAATATCTTTTGTGTCATCCGAAAAATACAATTGCCATGGTTCTATCCCTAGAGCTCCCGAAATCAACACAAGGTTTTCATACATAGGATAATTATGTCCAGATTCAATTCTGGAGAGACTTTTTGTTTCCATATTCACCATCTCTGCCAACTGTTCTTGCGAAAGAGAACATTTTTTTCTAAAAGATTTTATTTTTTGTCCAATCCTGATTTTTAAATCTTTGGAAACAGTCATTTTAACACTCATACCCATTCTCTTTTCATTTTAAAGAATAATAAACATAGCCATTAGTGTCTATTACCTAAATGGCTATTTAAATTTTAGGTACAAAATTTTTATACTTTGACTGTTTTAAAATAAGATTTTTTATAAAAACTCTCATTTAAAATTGCATTTTATGGAATTATAATGTAATATTTTCATGTAAAGTATCATTTAAAAGGGAAATTTTATGAAAAATTATCGAGATAAATCCACTTTCTCCCATTCTCTCACCCTAAACCAGTTCTGTCATCCTGAACTCGTTTCAGGGTCTCATGCAAAATTCGGGAAGATGCTGAAACAAGTTCAGCATGACATGAGGAGTAACAAAAAAGCTGCATTCAGCTTGGTAGAACTTCTCATGGCACTTTTAGTGGCATCGCTTTTAATGGCAGCACTTGCTCCAGTAATGACAAGGAAATTTGGAGAAGTGGTATCGTTTGAAGGAACACTTCCAGCTGTAAAAACTAAAACTCATCAAATAGAATATGGTTCAAAAGAATGCAGTGTAATAAAAACAGATACAGATGGAAGCGAATATTGTGAAGGAGAATTTATAGTACCTAGCGGATACAATGGAAAAATGAAAGTAACCCTTATTGGTGGTGGAGGAGGTGGTAGCACAGCCCCCACAGCAGGGTATGTGGAGTATACTTTAGCTGGAAGCACTAATGAATTTAGGGTACCCGCAGGGGTGAGTAAATTAGAAACCACGCTTGTATCAGGAGGTGCGGGCGGCGGAGCTGGCGGATATCTTCCTATAAACGCAGATTTTACAAAACCCAATGATGAAAAATGGATAGTACCGGTAGCAGCCAAAGGTGAAAATGTACTAATAACTGCCTGCGGAGGAGGTGGTGGTGGAGGTGGAGGACTTGATAATAATTGGTGCCCGGGCGGCTGTGAACCTGCAGGAGGTGGAGGTTCTGGCGGCTATATTAAAGACAGACTTTTTACAGTCCCATCCTCACTTGCAAATATACCATTAAGAATAGGCGGACAAGGGGGAAGGGGTTCCCATGGACATCAGGAGTCTTTTTCCGGGGGTTTTACAGAATGCGGTATAGGTAGTGGTGCTGGCGGAGGAGACTATATCACAGCATTATCACAAATTACAAGTTGCAGTAACCTTGGCGGAAATGGTGGCAGTTCACATGATGGCCCGATACGAATGGGTGCTACAGGCGGGATGGTAAACGACACAACCCGTGCAGGCGGCGGAATTTATTATACCAGTGAACTTGGCGGCTCAACCTTGCAATTAATTGCGGGAGGAATTGGTAACAACGGTGGAAATGGCGGCGCCAGTCAATACAATCCGCAAAGTTGGGCTCAAGCTTCCACTGGTGCGGGTGGGGGGTATTATGGCGGAGGTGGAGGAGGCGCAACACAAAGCGGAGGCGGCGGAGGTGGAGGAGGCCCCACATTTTTCAATAATATTTTATTTGCATCCGGTGGAGGTGGAGGTGGAAGTATTGCAGCCTGTACAGGAAACTGCATTGGCATTGTTGGCGCAGGTGGCGGTGGAGGCGGGGGCACAGGCGGCGGAAACGGCGGAAATGGCGGCACACCTTCACCATATCAAGGTGCCGGTTCACCCGGACAAGCCGGGGCTGGTGGAGCAGACGGTGTAGGATATAAAGGCGGAAAAATAAAAGATTCTCCGTTCCCGGAAACAAATTGCCACGGAGGAAATGGAGCAATAAAAAATGGTGCAATAGGTACAGCCGGAGGAACCGGTGCAATAAGAATTACATATTTAGATTACGGCGCAGGAGGCAGCGGCGGGGGTGCTGGTTCAATAGTACCCATCAGACCTTTGAATATTACACCAAACGAATTAATAAAAATTTATATTGGAAAAGGCGGAACCGGCGGGAAAAAAGCATATATACAAGCTAATGGCACCACAGGAAATATAATAGAAGCCACCCGCGGTTTACCAATGACAGACACGGCTTTAGGCAACCTTACAACATTCGTTAAAAATTCTGCAAATAGCGTATTAATTAGAACCTATGATGATGGTTGGGCCCCAACAAGCGGCAGCCCGACAGGCCAAATATATAGTTTTGGAGAATATCCGTGGTACGGACATCCAGGCGTACAAACGGACGGATATTCAAGAGCCAATAATGCCGTTACCAAAGGTTTTGAAACAGAAATAGGTAAAAGCGCAGGCAATGGTACAAAGCGCGGTAATATAGATTTTAGCAAAACCCACACTGGCGGCAACGGCGGTCAAACAATGTTATTTGGCTCCAAAGAACACTGTAAACCGGGTCAAGGAGGGACTGTAACAAATAAAACAGGTGGGAATGCTATAGGTTATGGCGGCTGCGCGGGAGGTGGAGGCTATAGTCTTGCTAATGGCGGTTCTGGTTCCGGTGGATATGCAAGAATATCCTGGAATAAATATTGGGATGCAACAAAAAATGAATATAAATATGCAGAAAGCGGTCTTGGTTCAGGGGGCGCAAGCGGCAATGTGATGAAGTTTGATAAGTTTGATGTAAAAAGCGGAGAAGTAATAAGGATAAGAATAGGTAAGGGCGGCAATGGAGGAAGTATATCAAATAATAATGTCATTGAAGCACAAAATGGTGGAAATACTGTATTTGCTTATGGTACATCAAAACAATTGAGCGCAGGAGGAGGTAAAGGAGGATTCTTTTCTACAATTAATGACAGCAATGATGTGTTAAATGGAATTGGAGGCAGCATTTCTACATTATGCAAGTATGGCAATAATGATTATTTTAATAATGCATCTTACTGCACAAAAGGAGAGATCGGTGAAACATCTTTAAATAATAAAGGAGGAAAAGGCGGAAGTATAACATCTTATGGAACAGGGGGCTTTGGAGGCATTACAGGTGATAACAGCAACGGAGGTAATGCTGAAGGGTACGGAGCGGGAGGCGGAGGAGCAGGAATAAGAGAAATTGGCACACCATCTATCAGCACATATAATCCAAACATTGGAGGAAAAGGAACAAATGGAAGAATAATGCTAGAGTGGTGGGAGTAGAAAGCGCAAGCCAGGGTGGAATTTTGCCGGGTTCATCACCCGTCAAAATGAAACTATTGATATTGCGCCGAGGCCTTAGCTGTGCACGAGGTACGAATGCTACAGATAACGTCATCCCTGTGGAATAGGCCAATTGAATTAAATTTGCAGCAATGTAAGTGAAAGCAAATTTGAATGAAATGCCCATAGGAACAATTTACATGGATTTATATATAGTACAGCCTTCACACACGACAAAAGCAATTTTTAGATGAACAACTTTTCGGGTATTGATTTTAGTAACCTTATCAATACCCTTTCCTTATGCTATAATCATAAATAGTCCCAAGAGTGTTAAAATTTACGGATTTTAGCAGCGGGTAAAACATAAAATTCAAATCGTCAGATAAGGTCATTATTTATAATGATGCAAATCCGTATTTTAAAGTCTGGTTTTTTAAAGATTACGGATATCGTTTAATAAAGTTTATTTTATTAGGCTAAATTACTTATCGTTATTCAAAGACATTAGTGTGAAACACTTGCAATAAACAAACGGACAAAAATCTAGAAGTCAGGCACTGTATTCACAAAATCAAAACTGCGGCTTGCAGCTTTGTGACAACGCGACTGCCACTACTTATGGCTCTGTGCGGTGCTACAACGGGTATGGCCAGTGCAAGGGCGCCGCCTCTCAGGCTGCTACCGGTGCTACGAACTGGGTTGACCACTGCTACCCGAACGATATTTGGTCAAGCAAGCCTGCCACTAGTCCACGTTATCACAACGCGAATCTGAATAACGGTACACTGTATTTTCCAAATACCTGTAACGGTGTGCAAGGCTGTCCAGCTACTCTTGCCTTTTCGGTGCGCACTTTTTGTTTGCTTTCCACACACTAATGTCTTTCCTGGATTTAAGCCCCGGCTTGCGCTCTGCTCCTGTAGGTGTTTCGCGCTTCTCGCGCTCACATCCTACGTCGCCCATCAATAGTTTCGCATTCCGTCAGGCCCCCCGCCTGCCGTTATGCTTCACCCTGGCTTGCGCTTTTCCGCCTGTGGGTATCTTCGCCAAATTTACTGTCGCTTACGCTACTCGTAAATTGGCTCGATTATCCTACAGCGGCATCGTACAGCTCCACTCCGCCAGCTCAACGCCGCCGTCGCTGGGAGCCTCGGTTCGCACTCCTAGAATGGTTTTGTTTGGGAAAGTTTATTTCTTAATTCTCTAAAGCGCATAATGTCTTCCTGTGCTTTGGAAGTTTCTTTAAATAAAACCTGATTTGAAGGATGCACAATAACAATTGCATCGACATGCACTTCTAAAAAATCATATCTTCTTGGGGCAGAAGAATCTTTGCCCATAATTTCAGCATTAGTAACAGCAAGAAAACGTTTTTCTTTGTCATTTAAAAGGTCAGTAAGTTCACGATTCGTATTTGTATATTTTGAAACATGTACAGTTCCTTTAATATTGTGTTCTTTTGTTAATATACAAACTTCTATAGGTATAGTATCTTGGTGCTTACCTGCCATATTGGTGTTTTCTCCTGTGGTGTAAACTAATAATTTTAAAATCATTATATTACATTTTTTTAAATATGGCTAATATTTTATTTTTTAAGGTAAAATAGTTACGTTATGAGGAGATTTTTTACATTAATATTATCAGCAATAATTTTGCTTAATATTTTAGCTGCAAATCAGGTTTTTGCAGCAAGCGCTCCTATGATTAGCAGCTGGGAAGTAGACAACCGTGAAATTCTAAATAACGAAAGAGTTATTGCAAAATCTTCTTATAAAATAAGTGCTATATATCCTTCCACTGTAATTAACATCCTTGGAGCCAATTTTCCAGGATACAGAGGACCAGGACAACTTGTAGTTTATAAACAAAATTTTGGCAGAACAACTGGTACAAATGAATTTGGCAAAGAAGCTGTCATTGAAAACAATAAGGTTGTAAAACTTACAGGCGCAAACAGCCTGATTCCAAAAAACGGTTATGTAATATCAGGCCATGGTAGCGCCAAAAAATGGATTACAACAAATTTAAAAATAGGCACAAATATAATAATAGATGAACAAACCAATACAATCACAGCCTATACAACAGTGGACAGTTACAGATTTAACGCAAAAGAAAAAATAAAAGAAGCAGAAGATTTCCTTGATAATGCAAAAAAAATGCAGGAAAATCCCGGTGAAAAAAAGGCGAAATATTATCTAAAAAAAGCAAAACAAGATTTAAGAAAATCTAACAGAGCAAATGATAATATGGCGGTTAGCTATGCAAAATCATCATCCGAAATGGCAAAAATTGCATTGAACTACACTCTCCCATATATTGCAAACGAATTAAAAGGAACTTGGATAAGACCTACAGAAAAAAATATCTATGAAGTAAAAAGAACCCTTGACAATATGCAATCAATTGGTTTGAATACAATTTTTTTAGAAACATATTTTCATGGATATACGATTTTTCCAAGCAAAACAATGAAATCCTATAACTTCACAGGCCAAAATCCTATATTTGCAGGGTTCGACCCTCTTCGTGCATACGTCGATGAAGCACATACAAGAAACATGAAAGTTCATGTTTGGTTTGAAAGTTTTTATGTTGGAAATAAACACCCTTCAAACGACCCAAATTCAATACTTTCAATCAAACCAGAATGGGGAAATAAAAATAAAGCAAATTATGAAAAAGAAACTTATGTAGCTCATCCTGTAGAACATAATGGCTATTTTTTAGACCCTGCTAATCCTGAAGTGCATAATTTTCTTGTATTAATTGTAAAAGAAATGATTGCAAATTATGAAATAGATGGCGTAAATCTTGATTATATCAGATACCCAAGTGCACAAAAAGCAACATCTACCGGCTATGAAGCATCAAATTGGGGATATACAAACTATGCAAGAACAGAGTTTAAAAAATTATATGACATTGACCCTGTAAATATTAAATATAAAGATTCTTTATGGACAAAATGGAATGATTACAGGCAAAATAAAATTACAAACTATCTTTCAAAAATGAGAAAAGCCACAAAAAACAAGGTTATCCTTTCTGCTGTAATATTTCCTGATTATAAAACTGCACTTGAAACAAAGCAGCAAGATTGGCAAAAATGGTCTGACAAAGATTATCTTGATGCCATAACACCTTTAATTTTAACATCCGATGATGAACTTTTTGAAATAATGTTAAAAGAAATCAAAACAAAAATATCTTCTAAAACCACTGTTTACCCCGGGCTTTTTATAGGCTTTATGGAAGGCGAGACTGAAGATTTATTAAAACAAATCAATGTCTCTAGAAGCTTAAAATCAGGCGGCGTAATACTTTTTGATTGGGCACATTTAGGAAATAAATACAAAGAAGCATTAAAGTTTTGCGTGTTCACATCAACCTGTCAGTAGACAAAGTCGAAATAAACACGCAAATCG
The DNA here is from genome assembly GCA_910587815.1 of Candidatus Gastranaerophilales bacterium. Lineage (GTDB taxonomy): Bacteria > Cyanobacteriota > Vampirovibrionia > Gastranaerophilales > Gastranaerophilaceae > MGBC122484. The sequence continues at coordinate 219,391 of CAJUNK010000002.1, forward strand.
ATAGTTTAATTCAGCAATGCGGAAATTTTTCGTTTCCTTATTTATATAATACCTCATATTAAAATAAAAAAAGGTATATATTTACCACACCTGAAACTTTTTTATTTTGGCCTCTAAAACAATGATACAAAGAATTATGAGGAAGTATTAAGTTTTATTAAGTATAAAAATCACCCCAAAAAACTGCTGATAATTTTTTGAACCATAACAATCTCGTCATCTTTCAATTTATGCAGCATATCAAATATTTTTACAATTCTTGAATTTCTGTCCCCTTCATAATGTTCAAATTTGAAAAATGCATCTATATTAACATCCAAAGCTTTCGATAGTGCCTCTAAATTTTCTTCTCTTGGCATATTCACACCATTTTCAAGCCTGCAAATTGTGGAAAGTGCAATATTTGTGCGTGCAGAAAGCTGCTCTTGTGTCATCCCCCTTTTTGCACGAATTTCTTTTATTCTTGCACCAATAAGTTTTTTTAATCTTCCCATAAAAATCTCTTTTATTTTTAGGATAATCTAAAATTTTAAAGTTAATATTGCACAACATGGTTATTTTTCTTGCAAAAATTGCTAAAATATGGAAGAATAAACATGGAAATTGCTACAATTTGAAAAAAATATACACAAAATATGTCAAATTATGCTTTATGAAAGGATATAAAATGGAAAAACAAAAACAAGCCGCCTTTTCTCTTGTTGAACTTCTAATGGCATTACTGGTGGCATCACTTTTAATGGCAGCACTTGCTCCTGTGATGACAAAGAAGTTTGGGGAAAATGTTGTTGTAAGTGGAACAGGTGGTGTTAGGGGGGATTATAGTAGGACATTCTATGAAGATTTTGAATGGACTGTACCTAATGGGGTTAATACAATAAATATTACAAGTATTGGTGGAGGTGGAGCAGGGGGTGGAGCTAGTTATGGATATAAGGAGATAACATCATCTGAAAGTAATTGGATAGTTCCTGATGGTGTTACAAAGCTTAGAGTATTTATGACAGGTGCAGGCGGCGGTGGAGCTAGTGGAGGGCTTAATGCAAATTATGTTCAAATAAAAGGTAGAGAAGATGGTAAGACTTATGCAGATTTTCTAACTCCTGGTGAAACATCTTTTACTATGACAAATAGAACAACTCCTGCATTAGATAATAGATGTATTGCATCAGGTGCAACAAAATGGACAACTAATTTAACGCAAAGTGAAATACAGAATAGGGAAAATGTGCTTACTGAATATACTCCAAGTACAGATATTCAGGCTAAGGTAACTGCCTGTGGTGGCGGAGGCGGAGGGGGAAATGCATATCACTGGGAGGAGAATATAACAACAGGATATGGCTCTGGTGCTGGTGGAGGTTCTGGTGGTTATGTGGAAAACATTGCCACAAATATCACAAATACAAATACAGTTTATATAAAAATTCCAAATGGTGGTGGCTGTGGAAAAGGAGAATCAGGAAATGTTTGTGACGATAACATAGGTGGGATATACGCAGGTGGTGGAGGCGGTTTTGGCAAAGGAACAGGAAGTTCGTTTGAATCCGGAGCACCTGGCGGACAATATGGTGGTAGTGGCGGTAATGGGTGGGGTAGTACCGACGCAATTAATGCAAAGCCTGGTAGCAAAGGCGAGGGTACAGCTATTTCATATGGTGGCGAAGGCGGTTGCGCAAGTGGATATGGATGCGGCAACAGTGGTGGAATGGGTGGTGTTTGGGGTGGTGGCGGTGGAGGCGGCGGAAAAGCAAGCCGTTTCAACAATGAAGGAGGTTCTCCAGGTGGTGGCGGAGGAGGCGGACCAACCACTATAACATCTGCATCAGGTACAAATGAAAACACTATCTTATTCCAAATTGGCGGCGGAGGCGGCGGAGGGGGTGGTGGTAGTTATGTGGGTGGTAAAAACAGTGCTGGCGGCGGAGGCGGCGGAGGTGGATACGGCGCAGGTGGTGGTGGCGGTGGAGGCGGCTACACTACGGCTGCTTCTGGAGGAAATGGTGGGGGTACAAAACAACTTTTAAATAATATTATTGGAACTGGCACAGGACATGGTGGAAGAATAGGTGTGGCTGGAGTATATCATAGAGGTGGCGGTGGAGGTGGCGGTTATGGTGGTGCAAATGGTGGAGATGGAACAAGTATATATGGCACAGGAGGAATTGCAGGCGTAATTTCTAATAGTATATTTGATAGCAAAAAGTATTGCAGCGGAGGCAGCTATGCAGAACGAGGCAAACAAGGTGCATTGCGTCTGTATTATACATATCCACCAATAAAGTGTGAATATCATCTTGCAACAAATGGCGGTGGAGGCGGAGGAGCAGGACAAATTTGGGTTGGAGAAATTAATGTAGTTCCAGGTCAAAAGCTTAACTTTAATATAGGGCAAGGTGGAAGTATTCAAAGTAATCATTCATCTAACGGTAATGATGGAAGTAATACATATATTACAGTTAATGGTAGTACTATAGCATCTGTTAGCGGGGGAAAGGGTGGAAAGTATGAAAGTGATAATACATATATAGCTAATAGCGGAGGATTAGGGGGTGGAGTTAAAAAAGAAGATTTAAGTTCATCTGCAAAATATGTAGATTGGCTTAATTTAGGAAATATGGATAATGGAGGATTAAAGGGTTCTCAGGGGAATACTGTAGCAAATAGTGCAGGAGGCGGTGCTGGTGGTAATACTATTAATAAAGATGGAAGAATATTAAATGGGGCAAATTCTGTAAATTCAAAAACAAACGGTAATGATGCAATGGCTACTAATTATGGAACAGGAGGCTCAGGCGGCGGAGGGGCTGGTGTTGGATTAAATGAAAACCCCGGTACAGGCGGCAAAGGAGCTAATGGGTATATCTATGTTGAATGGGGAAGTACTAATGGTGGGGGTGGTTCAA